>DATKFG010000092.1:0-120999 GCA_035511515.1 Burkholderiaceae bacterium
TCTCCCGCTGCGCGGGCGAGGGGCGATCGGGCGTTGCAAGTGCGCGGGCATTCGCATGGGCACGCCGGGTCGCCCCTCGCCCGCGCAGCGGGAGAGGGGAGGGGGTGAGGGCGGCTGGCAACCGCGGAGCGGCCCTGCTGATGGCGCTGTTCGTCGCGGCGATTGCCACGCTGATCGTCAGCGGCCTGTTCTGGCGCCAGTTCGTGCTGGTGCGCACGATCGAAAACCAGCAGCTGATGTCGCAGAGCCGTCTGCTGCTGTCGGGCGCGCTGGACTGGGCCCGCGCGATCCTGCGCGAGGATGCCGCGCACAGCAACTACGATGACCTGAGCGAGCCGTGGGCGCAGCCGCTGGCCGAGACGAAGCTCGACCAGCTCGGCGAGAGCTCGGCCCTGGCCTCGCAGGCGACGATGTCGGGCAGCATCGAGGATGCGCAGTCGCGCTTCAACCTGCGCAACCTGGTGCGCACCGACGGTTCGCCCGACCCGATCCAGAGCTCGGTGCTGGCACGGCTGGTGGCCGAGCTGCAGCTTCCGCAGCCGACCGCCGATCTGATCTCGGTGTACATGGCGCAGGCGGTCGTTCCGTTCGCGGGGCTGAATCCGGCCGCGCCGGCGGGCAGCGCCAGCCGGCCGCTGCCCCCGGTGTTTCCGGAAGACGTGGCCCGGATCCCGGGGCTGGACCCGGCCGTCGGCCCGCGTCTTGCTCCCTACGTCGTGGTGCTGGACCAGCACACGGCGGTCAATTTCAACACCGCCTCGGCCGAGGTGATCGCGGCCGAAATCGAAGGCCTTTCGCTGTCCGATGCCCGCGCACTGGTCGCCGATCGGGACCGCATTCCGTTTCGCAACACCGGCGACATCCACAATGCGGCGCAATTGCACGGCAAGGGGTTCTCCGAACTGGACGTGTCGGTCGCCTCGAACTATTTCCTGGTCCGCGGCGAGATCAAGCTGCAGCGCGCCGACACGCGGATGGAGGCGCTGGTCAAGCGCTTCCCGCCCGGCCAGCTCGGCCCGGTCGAAGTGATGTGGGAGCGCGAGCTGTGAGCTTCGGGGCCGCGCAGCGCCTGCTGGCGTTTGTGCCGCCGCGCCGCGCGCTGCTGGACGCCGGCGGCCGCGGATCGCTCAGCGCAGCCACCGTGGTCGGCTACGGCGGCATCGACGCGGCGCTGCAGCCCTGCAGCGCCGGCGATGCGCCGTTGTCGCTGCTGCCCAAGGCTTCTTCGGTCGATCTGCTGTTCGACGTTTCCGACGTGTTCACCGGCCTGCTGGAGGCGCCGCGGATGTCGGAGCACCGGCTGCGGCAGGCCGTGCCCGGCCTGATTGAAGAGCGCCTGCTGTCGGACGCGGTCGACTGCCACCTGGCTTACGTGATCGAGGGTGCGGCCGCCGGCGCCGCGGAGTCGCTGATGCAGGTCGCTGTGGCCGTGATCGACCGGGTCACGCTGGCGCGGGCGCTGGAAGCGGCTGCCGAGGCCGAGTTGCGGCCTCGTGGCGCCTACAGCGCCCTGTATGCGATCCCGCCGCCCTCGGGCGACACCATCTCGGTACGGCTCGATCGGGGCCGCGGCACCGTTCGCACCGGGGAGCACGCGGGCTTCGCCTTCGATCTGGAAGAGCAGCCGCCGGCGGCGCTGGCCTTGGCGGTGCGGCAGCTCGGTGCCATCCGGATCCACGCCTACGGGCGCGACTCGGCGCGGCTGGCGCCGTTCAGTTCCCAGCTGGGCGCCGAGGTGATCGACCTGAAGCGGCACTTCGACGCCGGTTCGATGTCCACGGCGGTCAACCTGCTGCAAGGGCGGTTTGCTGCGGGTGGCCGGTTCGGCATGCCCACCCTCGCTGCGCTCGCACGCAGCGGCGCCCTGAAGCCGCTTGCGGCCTGGGCCGCGGTCTGGCTGGCGGTGTTCGTCATCGGGTTAAACGCCTATCGCTTCAAGCTGGAGTCGGAAACGCGCACGCTGCGTTCCTCGATGCAGACCGCCTTTCGCAGCGCCTTTCCGGCCGAGTCGGTGGTGGAACCGGTGGCGCAGACCAAGCGCCACCTGCGCGAGCTGCGCGCGCGCGCAGGCCTGGCCTCTCCGGACGATTTCTCGGTGCTGAACGCGCAGGCGGCTCAGTTGCTGGCCAACGCTCCGGTCGGGGCACTGGCCGGGATCGAGTACCGGGACGCGGCGCTGACGTTGAAGTTCAAACCGGGCGCCGCCGCCTCGGGCTCGTTCCAGAACGCGCTGCGCGCGCAGGCGGTGCAGCAAGGACTGGATCTTCATTTCGATCCGAACGGCTCGGCGCGGGTTGCGCCCATGGCCCAATGAACCTGGAGACGCTGCGCCAGTTCTGGTCCGGACGCGAGCCGCGCGAGCGCGCGGTGCTGGCCGCGGCGGCGTTGTTTGCGGGCGCGGCGCTGCTGTATCTGGCGCTGATCGAGCCGGCCTTTTCGGCCATCGGCCGGCTGCAGCGTGCTCTGCCGCATACGCGGTCACAGTCGGCCGAACTGGAAGCGCTGCTCGTTGAGGTACGCGCCCTGAAGGCGCGTCCGGTGGTCGCCGGTGCCGGCGGCCAGGACGCGCAGGCCGCGGTCGAACAGTCGCTGGCCGCCGCGGGCCTGAAGCCCGCACGCGCGGTTCCGCTGGCCAACGGCGCGCTGCAGCTGACGTTCTCCAACGTCCCGTACGCGTCCTGGTCGGTCTGGCTCGCGAACGCCGAGCGCGAGCTCGGGATGCACGCCATCGCGGTGACCGTCAAGGCCACGCCGACGCCGGGCAACGCCGACGTGGACCTGGCGCTTCGCTCGGGGCGCGACTGATGCCATCCCGTCCTGCCAGTTCGCGCGCCTGGATCGCCGCCATCGCCGGCGGCGCGGTGGCCACGCTGGCGACCGTGGTCGTGCTGGCGCCCGCACAGTGGGCTGACCGTGCGGTGCAACGAGCAACCGGTGGCCGCGTCGAGCTGGCCGAGGCCACCGGCACGATCTGGAACGGCTCGGCCACGCTGGTGCTGGCCTCTGGAGGCGCCCGCGGCGCGGCGCGCTCGAGCCTGCCCGATCCGGTCTCATGGCGGTTGAGTCCGTGGCCGCTGCTGTCCGGCACCGTCGAGCTGACGCTGAGCCATCCGTCCGCGCTGGTCGCACCCGTCACGATCAGTGCCTACGCGGACGGCCGTTTGCAACTGGGGGCGACGACGTTGAGGCTGCCGGCGGCCATGCTGGCCGGCCTGGGGGCTCCATGGAACACGGTACGGCCGGGCGGTATCGTCAGCGTGCACACCGACGGCCTCGAGCTCGCGCAGGGTCGCTGCCGCGGCAACCTGACGGCCGATTGGGAATACGCATCCAGCGCGCTGTCTCCGGTTTCGCCCATCGGTCATTACCGGCTGCAAACATCCGGCCAGTACCCGGGAACACGGCTGGATCTTCAGACGATTTCCGGACCCCTGGAGTTGACCGGCAGTGGCACAATCGGCGAGGGTGGGCGCTTACGCTTCAACGGAATCGCCCGCCCGCTGGCCGCAACCGACCAGGCGACCCGGACCCGGCTGACGGGTCTGATCTCGCTGCTGGGCCGCCGCGAGGGAGACACGGCCATTTTGAGCTTCGGATCCTGACATGGAGCGACGGCGCTCACATTCGCAATCGTCGGCAGTTGCCGGGCTGTGGCGCGCCAGCGCAGCGGCGACGTTGACCGCGCTCGCGTTGCTCGTCGGCGCGGGCGCCGCGCGTGGCGCCGACCCGATCGCCACGCCGGCTCCGCGCACCGGCAACGACAACACCGTCGTGCTCAACTTCGTCAACGCCGATCTGGAGGCCGTGGTGCGCGCGGTCGGCCAGTTCACCGGTCGCACGTTCGTGATCGACCCGCGCGTGAAAGGTACCCTGACGCTGGTCACGGAGCGGCCGGTCACGCGCGAGCAAGCCTTCGAGGAGCTGCTGTCGGCGCTGCGCCTGCAGGGCTTCACGCTGGTGGAGTCCAGCGAGCCAGGTGGCGTGGCGCGGATCCTGCCGGAGGCCGACGCCAAGCTGCAGGGCGGGCGCGTGGTCACGCCGCCCACGGGCACGGCCCCGCGCGGCGACCAGGTGCTCACCCAGGTATTCCGGTTGCAGTACGAGTCGGCCACCAACCTGGTACCGGTGCTGCGGCCGTTGATCGCCCCGAACAACACGATTTCGGCCTATCCCGCCAACAACTCCCTGATCATCACCGACTACGCGGAAAATCTGCGACGGCTGGCCCGGATCATCGAGGCGATCGACTCGCCTGCCACCTCCGAAGTCGAAGTCGTGCCCCTGCAGTACGGGCTTGCCACCGACGTGGCCACGATCCTGAGCAAGACGCTGGACGAGGGTGCCCGCAGCGCCGGCCAGGCGCCCGACGCCGGCCAGCGCGTCTCGGTGATCGCCGAGCCGCGCACCAACATGCTGATCCTGCGGGCGGCCAGCCGGGCCCGGCTGGAGCAGGACAAGCAGCTGATCCAGCGTTTCGTCCAGCCCAACCTGACGCCGGGCAACATCAACGTCGTGTACCTGCGCAACGCGCAGGCCGTCAAGCTGGCCCCGCTGCTGCGTGCGGTGCTGTCCAGCGATCCGTCGTTCATCCAGCAAGCCACCGGCAGTGGTCTGACGGTGACGCCGATCAGCTCCTCGCTGGGTCAGAGCAGCACGACCGGGCAGACGACCTCGTCGTCCCCGACCGGGCAGCAGCCCGCCTCATCCGGCAGCGGCGGCGGCTACGGCGGCGGCTCGCCCGGCGGCGGTGCCGGCGGCAGCGGCGGCGCCGTGGCCGGCATGATCCAGGCCGACCCGGCGACCAACTCGCTGATCATCTCGGCGCCCGAGCCGCTGTATCGGAACATTCGCTCGATCATCGACCGCCTGGACGTGCGGCCGGCCCAGGTGATGATCGAATCTCTGGTGGTCGAGCTGAGCGGGCAGCAGGCGGCCGAATTCGGCATCCAGTGGCAGGCGCTGAACGGCCTGACCAGCACCGACTCGACCCGTTTCGTCGGGGGCACCAATTTCGGAACCGGTTCGAGCAATATCGTCGGGCTGGCAGGCAACATTGCCTCGCCGGCGCCGGGTCTGAACATCGGCCTGATCAAAGGGACGATCACGATCCCGGGCACCAACACCGTGATCACCAACATCGGGGTGCTGGCGCGCGCGCTGCAGACGGTGGCCAACACCAACATCCTGTCGCGCCCGAACATCCAGACGCTCGACAACGAGGAGGGCAAGTTCCTGGTCGGCCAGAACATCGGATTGCTGACCGGCGCCTACACGAACACCGGCACCACGAGCACGGTCAATCCGTTCCAGACCTTCGACCGCCGCGACGTCGGCCTGCAGCTGTCGATCAAACCCCAGATCTCCGAAGGCGGAACCGTACGACTGGCCATCTACATAGAGGACTCCTCGGTGGCCCCGAGCTCTGCGGCCGACAACCCGACGCTGAACAAGCGCAGCTTCCAGACCAACGTGATCGTCGAAGACGGCAGCTTCGTGGTGATCAGCGGCCTGATCCAGGACCAGGCCGACGAGACCCAGAACAAGGTTCCGCTGCTGGGCGATCTGCCGCTGCTCGGGCGACTGTTCCGTTATGACACGCGCTCCCACACCAAGACGCAGACGATGGTGTTCCTGCGGCCGACGATCATCCGCGACGAATCCGTCGCCGGCGAGATCGCGCTGAACCGCTACGACTACATCCGCACCCAGGTGTCCCAGTCGCATCAGCCCGGCATGCTGCCGCTGCCGGACCTGTCGGTCGAGAACCTGCCGCCGCCACCGCCTCGTCAGCAGCCGGCCGCGCCGCGCGCTCCCGCGGCTCCGTCGGGCACCGAATCGGTTCCCGTTGCGCCGCCGGCGCCACCGAACGCAACGCCGCAGTCCAAGGCGCCCGAGCCGGCCGATGCGCCCAGGCCTGCCACGGTGCTTGCCGCCGCTTCGTCCCGTCCCGAGCCGGCCGCTGCCGCGCCCGCGCGCGCCGCGGTCGCCGCCATGGCCTCGGTCGCGGCGGCCAGCCCGACGCGAGCCAAGCCCTACCAGCTGATACAGGTCTCGGCCGTGCATGACATCGGCCGGGGGCGCCAGCTGCAGCAGCGGCTGCAGGAGGCCGGTTTCGACTCCTACTGGGAAAGCGTGCGCACCGCCGAGGGCGATGTGGTGCGGATCCGGATCTCGGTGGAACGCCGGGCTGCCAAGATCGCCGATGCGCTCTCGATCCTGCGCCGGCTCGGCTACGATCCAGTGCTGGTCGGGCCTTAGCGTCGGCAGACGTCGCGATGACGGTCGCCCAGCGCTTCGTTCCATACGCGTTTGCCCGGGACAACCTGATCCTGCTGCGTCCGCTGTCCGAGCGCGACGCGGAGGTGTGGATCGGCGAGTCGACCTCGATCACGGCGCTCAATGAGGTGATGCGGGTGTTCCCCGGGCGGGTGCGACCGGTGGTGGTCGCGACCGACAAGCTGTCGCAGGCGATCTCACAGGCATACGCGCACCACGAAGGATCGGCCCAGCAGGTGGTGGGCGACATCGAGGGCGAATTCGACATCTCCCGGATGATGCAGGAGGTGCCGGACGTCGAGGACCTGCTGGAGACCGCCGACGATGCCCCGATCATCCGGATGATCAACGCGCTGTTGACGCAGGCCACGCGCGACGGCGCTTCGGACATCCACATCGAGGCTTACGAAAACACCTCGCTGGTGCGCTTCCGGATCGACGGCACGCTGCGCGACGTGGTGCGGCCCAAGCGCGGCCTGCACCAGGCGCTGGTGTCCCGGATCAAGATCATGGCCCAGCTCGACATCGCGGAAAAGCGACTCCCGCAGGACGGCCGCATCACGCTGCGGGTGGGCGGACGCGCGCTCGACGTGCGCGTCTCGACCCTGCCGACCGGGCACGGCGAGCGCGTGGTGCTGCGGCTGCTGGAGAAGGACCTGGCGCGGCTGGACCTGACCAACCTGGGAATGGCCGATCGGACGCTGGCCACTTTCGACCGGCTGGCGCATCAACCGCACGGGATCGTGCTGGTGACGGGCCCGACCGGGTCGGGCAAATCGACCACGCTGTACGCGGCGATACGGCGCCTGGACTCGAGCACCACCAACATCATGACGGTGGAGGACCCGATCGAATACGACATCGACGGGATCGGGCAGACCCAGGTCAATGCGAAGATCGAGATGACGTTCGCGCGCGCGCTGCGCTCGATCCTGCGCCAGGACCCCGACGTCGTGATGATCGGGGAGATCCGCGACCTGGAAACGGCGCAGATCGCGGTGCAGGCTTCCTTGACGGGTCACCTGGTGCTGGCCACGCTGCACACCAACGATGCAGCCTCGGCCGTCACGCGGCTGATCGACATGGGCGTGGAACCGTTCCTGCTGGCCTCGTCGCTGCTGGCGGTGCTGGCGCAGCGGCTGATCCGCAAGCTGTGCCCGAACTGCAAGCAGCCCGATCCGGCCGGGCGCGGATTCGTTCCTGCCGGCTGCCCGCGGTGCGGCCAGACCGGCTACCAGGGGCGCACCGGAATCTACGAATTGCTCAGCGTCGACGATGCGCTGCGTGCGCTGGTGCACCGCGGCGCCAGCGACGCCGACATCCGGGCCCTGGCCGAGGCCGCCGGCATGGTGCCGCTGCGATCGGATGCGATGCGCTGGATCGCGGCCGGGCTGACCTCGCAGGAAGAGGTCCTGCGCGTCACGCGCGACTGACGTAAGTGGCAGCGTTCCGATACAGCGCGCTCGATCCGAACGGCCACGAGCAGTCCGGCGTGCTGGAAGCCGACAGCGCGCGGGGCGCGCGCCAGCTGCTGCGCTCGCGTGGGCTGGTCGCACTCAGCGTACAGGCGGTGCTGTCGGGCGCGGCGCGCCCGGGCGCCAGCTCGGTGTTCACGCGCCGCCTGTCGCAGACCGAGCTGTCGGTGCTGACCCGCCAGCTATCCAGCCTGCTCAATGCCGCGCTGCCGGTGGCCGATGCGCTCACGGTGCTGGTCGAGCAGAGCGAACGGCAGTCTTTGCGCGAGCTGATGGCGGCGATACGGACCGACGTGCTGGCGGGCTCCTCGCTGTCGACCGCGCTGGCCCGCTACCCGCGCCAGTTCCCGGACCTTTACCGCGCGCTGATCGCCGCCGGCGAGGAGTCGGGCCAGCTCGCCGCGGTGCTGACCAGCCTGGCCGATTTCATCGAGGAACGCGCCCGGCTGCAGCAGAAGATCTCGCTCGCGTTCGTCTACCCGACGATCGTCACCGCGGTGGCGCTGCTGGTCGTCACCGGGCTGCTCACCTACGTGGTGCCGAAGGTCGTACAGGTGTTCGAGCAGACCCGCCAGAGCCTGCCGCTGCTGACGCGGATCATGATCGCCGTGTCGGATTTCGTGCGCAACGACGGCTGGATCGTGCTGGTGCTGATCGTCGTTGCGGTCTTCGTCACGCGCCAGGCGCTGCAGGTGCCGGCGCTGCGGTTGAGCTGGCACCGCTCGCTGCTGAAGATGCCGGTGTTGGGCGTGCTGTCGCGCTCGATCAACACGGCGCGCTTTGCCGGCACGCTGTCGATTCTGGTGGGCTCGGGCGTTCCGATCCTGCGCTCGCTGCAGGCAGCCGGCGAGACGCTGGGCAACGACGCACTGCGGGCGCGGGTGGGCGAGGCTTCGGTTCGCGTGCGGGAGGGTTTCTCGCTCGCCAACGCGCTTCGCAAAGAGGATCGGCTCGAGGGCGGCGCCCGCCAGGCGCGGCTTTTCCCGCCGGTTCTGATCCACCTGATCGCGTCGGGCGAAGCCACCGGGCAGTTGCCGCAGATGCTGGCGCGCGCGGCCGAAATGCATGCGAGCGAAGCCGAGCGAAGGACGCTGCTGTTCACCTCGCTGCTGGAGCCGGCGCTGATCCTGCTGATGGGACTGGTGGTCACGCTGATCGTGCTGGCGGTGCTGATGCCGATCATCGAAATCAATCAACTGGTCCATTGATCAACCGGCGCACGCAAGTCAACCTGCTGTAAACGGCTGCATGTCCCCGGTAAGTCCACGTTGTCCATTACCGGGATACAGGTAGTAAAAGCACGGCAAGTTGATAGGAGCCACGGCTGCTCCGCTAAAAACAATTGACTTTAAATTGCTTCGGCGTCTTTTTGCGAGAACAATGGTCGGAGCTGATAAGAAGAACGAGAAGGCCGACCGAACCGCGACGGGCGGATCCGAAACGCGTTGAGGCGGTTTGCTGGCAAGAAAGTCGGGAGACAGGAAAATGGTGAATCCTCCGGGCCTTTCAGTCGCCGCGGTTTTCCTGTGTCTGTGTGCGGCGTCGGCCCAAGGCGACACCATTTACACCTGCGCCGGCCGCAACGGCGCCGCGGTGCTCCAGAACATGCCGTGTGATAGCGATTCCGGGGTCTCGGTTCAGATGGATGCGCCTTCAAACGACGCAGCCATCCCGGATCGGCAGCAGGCCCAGAACGCGGTGTCCGGTGTGTCTGGGACCGCGACCGATACGGCCGGCCCCGGCAGCGACGAGCGCGCCAATCTGCCGAGCGAACCTGAGGTGGGCATGACACAACAGCAAGTGCGCGCCATCCTGGGCCTGCCGACCGCCATCACGCAGGAAGAGGCCTCTGCGGGTCTTGAAATAACCTGGATCTACGGCGATTCCCGCGTCCTGCAGTTTGACGCCTCCGGTCGACTTTCGAAAAAGTAGTCGGGTTGGACGAGCGCCGAGCCGCGCTCGGAAAGCCAGGCGAGCACTTGAGTTCCGACGGTTGACGATCCTCAAACACGGTTCCGTGTCGTAACCAGGGAGGAGTTGCGACGAGTCTTTGACGTCCGATGAGAACGAATCCCTTTTTAGGAGGGGAAAATGCAATCGTTACCATGCAAGAGCGGCAAAACGCGGCGTATCGAATTATCGGCTGCGACTTTGGCTGTTCTCGCTTTCAGCGCCAGCGCGCTGGCGGCGGGCATCACCCAAAGCGGCGAACAGAAGAACATGAAGCTGGTGGGACACGTTGATTTGCAAGGTCGTGGGTCCTACCAGCCGAACGTCATCGTGTATCCCGATGGAAGGACGATCGCGTTCGCGGGCCTGCATAACGCGCCAAACCTGAACAACTCACCCGGCCCCCTTCCCAATCCGCTGAACGGCGGCAAATTGGAAGACAACGGAACGATGATCATCGATGTCACGGATCCGAATCATCCGGTCCAGACATTCCATATTCCGGTCCCGGTCACCGGCGGCCAGGCGCAAATGGCCCGGATGTGTCTGGGTTCCGATCTGCCGGGCGGAACGGCCGGCAAGGTCTATCTTTTGCGCAACATTCAGGGAAGCAGCGCCTCGGGGTATGAGATGTGGGACGTGACCGATGTCCACGCCCCCAAGCTGCTGTCGGCCGTGCGCAACCTTCGCTCCACGCACAAGGACTGGTGGGAGTGCAAGACCGGTATCGCGTACATGCCCGGTAGCAAAGACGCCACCTGGGGCAAGCCTCTCTGGCGCGAAAGCCAGTCCATGCTCATCGTGGACTGGTCGAATCCGAACGCCCCCCCGAAGTACATCCGCACGTACGGATTGCCGGGCACCCAGCCGGGTTCAACCGGACCTGTGCCCCCCGCACTTCACGGTGCGATTTCCGCGTATGAGCATCCCAATGCCGCCGGCAAGCTCGCGCGCGGCGCCACGGCGAACGATGTGATCGGAAACCGTGTCTACGCGGCCTGGGGCATTGGTTCCGACGGCGTGGTGCAGATTCTGGACCGGAAAAAACTGCTGCCGCCGGCCTACGGTGGTACGTACACAGGCGACCCCGACAGCCCCACGGAGGCGGACCTGCTGTCGGCGCAAGTCGGGCGCATGTCCATGAATCCGGATCAGGGTGGCCACACCACCATGCCGGTGTTCGGCGTAGCGGCGAAGAGCTTGCAGACCGTTCCTGACGTGCGGGATATCCTGGTGCTCACGTCCGAAGCAGGCGACTGTACTTCGCAACATTGGGGCTTCATCGTCGACGTGACGACGGAAAACTCGATCGGCTTGCGGCAGGACCCGTGGCAGGGGCCGATGGTGATGTCCACGCTGTGGGTCAATCCGCACTCGGGTGAGAATTTCCCGCGCGGCAACTACTGCTTGCGTGGCCAGCGTTTCGGCACGCACTCGAGCGAAGAGAACTTCCGCAATCCGTATTACGGCAAGGTGACGTTCACCGCGTACTTCAACGCCGGTGTGCGCGCGTGGGACATCCGCGACCCGCAGGCACCCGTGGAGGTGGGGTTCTACGTACCGGCCGCGCCCAACAACACCTACATGACCAACAACGTCGAAGTCGACAACCGCGGCTACGTCTACATCGTGGACCGCATCGGCAATGGGATGGACATCCTGAAACTGACCGGTGAGGCGAGAAAAATCGCCTTCCCAGGCGACGAAGGCGGTGATGACTGAGCCACGCTGATGCGACAAGGCGGAAGGCAACGCTTACCGCGCCGGCGGTGAAGCGGCGGACAGGGCACTGCCTTGCGGCGTGCCCTGTTTTTCCACTGCGTGACCTGACCGCAGGAGAGCAGCGATGAAAGCGGTTGTCTTCAGGCTCACGGTTCTGGGGGCGTGGATGGCGCTGAGCGCACCGGCCATGTCCTGCGGCTGCGACGAGCACCTTCCGTTATTTCTTCGTGGCTATTACGAGGGCGGCTGCGATGAATCCACGGAGTTGGCTCAGGGGCACGGCGAAGCCCGAGGAGCGGACAGTTACGTGGGCGAATGGGCCAAAGGCAAACCAAGCGGAAAAGGCGTCTACACCTGGGAAAATGGCGCCCGTTACGAAGGCGAGTTCAAGGACGGCAAGGTCGACGGCAAGGGACTGTATATCTCGCCCAAGGGTGTGCGCCATGAAGGCGGATTCGTGGACGGAAAGTCAAAGGAATCGATGCCGCCTGACTGCCCTTCGACTCCCGGGCCGCTGAATTGCTGAAGCTGCCTGTTGGTGCTGATGCCGATCAGCGAGATCAACCAACGAGCGGTATCTGTCCCGCTTTTCTTAAAGCCCCTTCACCTCAGGTACTTGCAACCAAGCATTCACAATCGGTGGGCAACCGGAGAGTTCTGGATCGTCTTTCGTCGCCCATAGCATGATTCAGCTACTGGGGCGCGCCCGGACATGATTTTTGATTGCAACCGGGTCTTTCGACGAGAAGAATCTTCACTCAACAAGAAGAACGTCTCGCGCGGTGCGCACCACAACGGGCGGTCAGGAGACAAAAAAGTGGCGAGTCCCTCGAGCCTGCGCGTTGGCTTGTGTGTGGCATTTCTGTGCGCGTCACCCGCCTACGCGGACACGATCTACGAATGCACGGGCAAGGACGGGGCGAAGGTGCTCCAGAACATGCCGTGCGACGCCGCTGCCGACGACCGGATGCCCGAGGGGGGTGATGCTGGAGGCGCTTCGGTTGCCGCTGGCTCCGCGCAGAGCTCAACGGGCGCCGCTGATGCAGCGCCAAACGTCGCCACGCCCATGGACAGTCCGGGGGGCCGCAGCGCACGCCCCGACGCTGCGGCCGCGGCGAACGGCGCAGCCAGCCCTGCGGGCAGCGACGATGCGGCCAATCTGCCGAGCGAACCCGAGCTGGGCATGACGCAGCAACAGGTCAGGGCCATTTTGGGCGCACCGACCTCGATCACGCAGGAGGAGGTGGTGCAAGGCCGGGAAGTCACCTGGAGTTACGGCGATCGGGTGTTGCAGTTCGACACCGAGGGTCGATTGACGAAAAAATAATCCAAGGAGAAATCACGATGACACATGAAACGAGAATCCGCCGCATGCAACCCCTGGCGTGGCTGACCGGCGCCGCCCTGCTGGCATTTGGGGGGCCTGCCTGGTGCGCCAACGACATGGATTCGCCGTCCCCGCGCGGAACGCTCAATGCCGATGGCTCGAACACGTACAACACGAAATGGCTTGGCCACAGCGATCTGCAGGGGCGCGTGACATATCAGACCACGGTTCATACCCAAGGCAACCGGGTCATCGCCTACGCGGGCCACTTCGGCGGCACGATGTACAACCCGATGACCAAGCAAAACGAGCTCAATGGCACATCCATCGTCGATGTCACCGATCCGACGAGTCCGGTGTACTTGAAACATCTTCCATCCAGCAACGGCGGTGGCGGCTCGCGCATGGTCAAGCTGTGCGATGGCAATGACCTACCCAGTGGCCTGAAGAACCACACCTATCTGCTGCGGGAGAATGGGGCGCTCGCGCACGAGGTATGGGACGTCACCGATCCGTCCAATCCCAGCATTGTCTCGATACCGGTCACCGGCCTGAGCGTCACGCACCGAAACTGGTGGGATTGCAAGACCGGCATTGCCTATATCGTCGGCGGAGCCACCAAGAAAACGGACGCGTCCTACGACGGCTGGAACAACAAGAGCAGCCCGAACCAGCACCTGAAGATCTACGACCTGAGCGACCCGGCTCATCCTCACTACATCATGGACTTCGGGTATCCGGGCCAGAATCCAGGCTCGACTTTCGTGATGCCCGGAACGACCAACGTCGTGCCCCCCGGCGTGCACGGTCCGATTGTTGTCAGCACCTTCAGAGGCAAGGCGGTCAATCGCCTCTACATGCCCTATGGCGTGGGTTCGGACGGGATCGTTCAGATCAACGATCTGACCAAGGTGTTGCCTCCACCCTACGGGACCGGGATGTACAAGGATCCTTCCAAACCCAGCGACGGTGAGCTGCTGGCAAGCCAGATCGGCGTGATCTACATGCCGGGTGCGGAAGGCGGCCACTCGTCGATGCCGTACTACGGCATTCCGCTGAAGCAGTACGCCAATTTCGCCAGCAACACCGTGCGGGACATCCTGGCGGTGAGCTCGGAGGAGACCGATAACCGCTGTCAGGGCTCTCCCCACCTGCTGTATCTGCTGGACATCACGAGCACGATCGGTGCGGGCGGCAGCACCAGCGCCGAGCAGCACCCCTGGCCGATCTCGACCATCACGGTGGATGACTTCTCGGCGCGGCCCAACTTCTGTTCGCGCGGAACACGCTTCGGCGTGCATTCGATGGCGGAGAACTTCGACGAACCGGCTTACGGCAAGCTGATGACCAGTGCGTGGTTCGATGCGGGGATCCGGGTCACGGACATTCGCGACCCGTACCATCCGAGGGAGGTGGCGCACTTCATCGCGCCCGTGAACAGTTTTACGCAGCCCACCAACTGGACCGTCAACGGGGTGTCCGGCAGCTCGGCAGACGTGTCATGTGACAACACCGACGTCGACAACCGCGGCTTGCTGTACTGCGGTGACCGCGTCGGCGGTGGGCTGGATATCGTCAAGCTCACCGGCGAGGCGGCGGAGATCGGTCGCAGCGACGACTAGCGCGTGCAAAGACGCTGGCGGTCGAAGCGACGATCGGGCCGGGTTCGGTCCCGATCGCCGCGCCGGCCCCTCGCCCAAGTTGCTTTCAATGGTGCCATACCGTCGACGCCGAGCTTGCGTGAGGATCGCAGGGCTGGTCCTCGCCGGTTTGCTCTCGGCCGGCCTGTACGCGTCCGAGGCCAACCAGCTCACGGTGATCTCCTTCGGGCGCGCCGACCAGGACGCCCTGACCAAGGCGTACTACAGCGCGTTCGGACAATCGACCGGGATCCGGATCAAAGCCCTCTCATACGACGGCCAGACGACCGAGCTCGAGCAGATGGTCCGAAACGGCAAACCCGACTGGGACGTGGTGCAGGTAGAGTCAAGAACGCTGCAGCAAGGCTGCGAGCAGGGCCTGTTCGAGAAGCTCGACATCCGCAAGATCGGTGAACCGGCCGATTTCATTCCGGGCGCGGTGTCCGAGTGCGGCGTGGGCATCTTCGCCTGGTCACTGGCGCTCGTTTATTCGGACCGGCTCAAGGCAGCCCCGAGGTCGTGGGCCGACTTGTGGGATCTGAAAAGATACCCCGGCAAGCGCGGGCTGCGCCGCAGCGCGAAATACACGCTGGAGATCGCGCTGCTGGCCGACGGTGTGGCGCCAGCCGATGTCTATCCGAGGCTGGCGACCGATGCCGGCGTGCAACGGGCTTTCCGCAAGCTCGACCAGATCAAGGCCGATACGATCTGGTGGGAGGCGGCGCCCCAGCCGGGCGCCCAGTTATCCGCCGGCAACATGGTGATGAGCTCGGGCTACACGCTCTGGTTCGACCCGCAGCAGCCGCGCAACCAGCATTTCAGAATCGCGTGGGACAAGAGTCTGTACGACGTCGACAGCTGGGCCATTCCGAAAGGTACGCCCAGGCTGCCCGAGGCTTACCGGTTCATCGCGTTCGCCAGCGACCCCGAGCGCCAGAAGACGTTTTCCGAACAGGTGCCCTATGGCCCGACCAACGAGAAGGCCTGGCCGCTGCTGGGGGCCGAGCTGGCCCGGTCGCTGCCCTCGTCGCAGGCCAACCTGTCGCGCGCACTGAAGGTCGATACCGCCTTCTGGATCGCTCATGGCGAAGCCCTGGAGAAGCGCTTCGATGCCTGGGCGCCGCAGATCTGCCGCCAGCAGACCGATGACGACGAGGACGACTACGTGGAGCAGCCGGTCTGCCAGGACGTGCGGGGCAACCTGCGCATCAGCCCGCCCGACCGGAAACGCTCCCACGCGCAACACCAGGACAAGGCGCACGGCGACGTCAATTGAGCCGGCCCGGGTCCAAGAGTATTCTGCTGGCCCGAAGTCCCTGACCCGCTGCAACCGATCGCGGGCGCGTGAGCCGTCAGATGAATGCACCACTGGACCCGGACCTGCGCCAGGCGCTGGAGCAGGCGAGCCTCGAGGATCGATGGACGCGCGAGCGAGGGCGCGTCTATCTGAGCGGAACGCAGGCGCTGGTGCGCCTGCTGATGTTGCAGCGCCAGCGTGATCTGGCTGCGGGCCTGAATACGGCCGGCTTCCTGACCGGATACCGCGGTTCTCCGCTGGGCGGCGTGGACATGACCGCCGCCCGAGCGCGCGCCCACCTGGAGCGGCACCACGTTCGCTTCCAGCCCGGGGTCAACGAGGACCTGGCCGCCACCGCGGTGTGGGGAACGCAGCAGGTCAACATGTTCGCCGGCGCCAAGTACGACGGCGTATTCGCGATGTGGTACGGCAAGGGCCCCGGCGTGGATCGCTGCGGCGACGTGTTCAAGCACGCCAACGCGGCCGGCACCAGCCCGAAGGGCGGCGTGCTGGTCGCGGTCGGAGACGACCACGGCGCCAAGAGCTCCACGCTGGCGCACCAGTCCGATCACATCCTGAAAGCCTGCCTGATTCCCGTGCTGTTTCCGGCCTCGATCCAGGAATACCTGGACCTGGGCTTGCACGCGTACGCGATGAGCCGCTACGCGGGTGTATGGGTCGGCTTCAAGTGCGTCACCGAGGTGGTCGAAGCGTCCACCGCGGTGATCGTCGATCCGGAACGGGTCAGCATCCGGCTGCCCGAGCATTTCGCGATGCCGCCCGGGGGCCTGAACATCCGTTGGCCCGACACACCGCTCGCGCAGGAAGCGCGGCTGCTCGACCACAAGCTGTATGCGGCGCTGTCCTACTGCCGCGAAAACCGGCTCAACCGCATCGAGATCGATTCGCCCGACGCGCGCTTCGGCATCGTGGCCAGCGGCAAGGCGTACCTGGATACGCGCCAGGCGCTGTTCGACCTGGGACTGGACGAGCAGGCCTGCCGGCGGGTGGGCATACGCCTGTTCAAATGCGCGATGGTGTGGCCGTTGGAAGCGCGCAGCATCCGCGATTTCGCCGAAGGCCTGACCGAAATCCTGGTGGTGGAGGAAAAGCGCCAGGTGATCGAGTACCAGCTCAAGGAGGAGCTGTTCCAATGGATCGCCGCCGGCAAGCGGGTGCCGCGCGTGATCGGCAAGTTCGACGAGAAGGACGGCGGCGAGTGGGCCGTGCCGCAGGGAAACTGGATCCTGCCGGCGGCCGACGAATTTTCTCCGGCCATCGTGGCCAAGGCGATCGCGGCGCGGATCGGAAAGCTGGAGCTGCCCGCCGACGTGCGCGCCGGCATCCAGGCGCGGCTGGCCGTGATCGCCGCGAGCGAGCGGGCCGCCTTGCAGGTGGAGCCGACGCCGCAACGGCTGCCGTACTTTTGCCCGGGCTGCCCGCACAACACCTCGACCCGTGTACCTGACGGGTCGCGCGCCGTGGCCGGCATCGGCTGCCATTACATGGTGGTCTGGATGGACCGCGGCACCTCGACCTTCACGCAGATGGGCGGCGAAGGGGTGCCCTGGATCGGTCAGGCGCCGTTCACCTCCGAGCGCCACATCTTCGCCAACCTGGGCGACGGCACCTACTTTCACTCCGGCTTCCTGGCGATCCGCGCCGCGGTGGCGGCCCAGGTGCCGATCACCTACAAGATCCTGTACAACGACGCCGTTGCGATGACGGGCGGACAGCACGTTGACGGCGTGCTGGAGGTGCCGCAGTTAACCCGGCAGGTGGCCGCCGAGGGCGTGCAGCGCATCGTGGTGGTCACCGACGAGCCGCACAAGTACGGCGCGCGGGCGGCGTTCGCCGAAGGTGCAACGATCCGTCCGCGCAGCGAGCTCGACGCGGTCCAGCGCGAGCTGCGCGAATATCCCGGCGTGTCCGTGCTGGTGTACGACCAGACCTGCGCCAACGAGAAGCGCAGGCGCCGCAAGCGCGGCGCCTACCCGGACCCGGCGCGGCGCGTCCTCATCAACGAGCTGGTGTGCGAAGGCTGCGGCGACTGCAGCGTGCAGTCGAACTGCCTCGCGGTCGAACCGTACGAGACCGAATTCGGGCGCAAGCGCCGCATCAACCAGTCCTCGTGCAACAAGGACTTCTCGTGCCTGAACGGCTTCTGCCCGAGCTTCGTGACGGTCGAAGGCGGCGCGCTGCGCAGGCCGCGCGCGGCCGAGGCGGCTCCGCCGGAGCCTGCGCAGCCCGAGATTGCGCCGCTGCCGGCGGGCAAATCGTATGGAATCCTGATCACCGGCGTGGGCGGCACCGGCGTGGTGACGGTCGGCCAGCTGATCGGCACCGCGGCCCACCTGGAAGGGCGCGCCGTGTCGGTGCTCGACATGGCGGGCCTGGCGCAGAAGGGCGGGGCCGTGTACTCGCACGTGCGGCTGGCCACCCGCTCCGAGGATCTGTACGCAACGCGGATCGCAACCGGCGAGGCCGACCTGCTGCTCGGGTGCGACCTGATCGTCAGCGCCGGACACGAGACGCTGTCGAAATTCCGACCCGGGCGTACCCGCGCCGTGGTCAACACGGCCGAGTCGCCGACCGCCGAGTTCGTGCGCAACCCCGACTGGCAAAGTCGCGCCTCCGACCTCGAGGGCCGCATCGCCGAGGCGATCGGCAACGAATCGGACTTCGCGCGCATCGATGCGCAGGCGCTGGCCACCGCCTTGATGGGCGATGCGATCTTCACCAACCCGTTCATGCTGGGATTCGCCTGGCAGCGCGGCTGGCTGCCGCTGCGCTACGAGAGCCTGATGCGGGCGATCGATCTGAACGGAACGGCCGTGCCGGCGAACCAGCGCGCGTTCGAGTGGGGACGCGCGGCGGCGTTCGATGCGGACGCGGTCCGGCGCGCGGCCTTCCCGGCCCAGGTGATCGAGTTCAAGCGCTTCTCCGGGTCCGTGGCCGAGTTGACCGGGCGCCGGATCGAGTTCCTGACCAGCTACCAGGACACGGCATACGCGCGTCGCTACTCGGAGCTGGTCGATCGCGTGCGCCGTGTCGAGTCGGACCGGCTGACCGGATCCACGCAACTGTCCGAAGCGGTGGCGCGCTACTACTTCAAGCTGCTTGCATACAAGGACGAGTACGAAGTGGCGCGGCTGCATGCCGATCCGGCGTTCAGCCGCAACATCGCCGAGCAGTTCGAAGGGCCGTACCGGTTGAACTACTACCTGGCGCCGCCCATGCTGGCACGCCGCGACCCGCGCACCGGAATTGCCCGCAAAGTCCGGTTCGGTCCCTGGATGGGAGGCGTGTTCCGGGTGCTGGCGCGCTTGAAGTTCCTGCGCGGCACGCTGCTGGATCCATTCGGCTACAGCGCCGAGCGCCGCACCGAGCGTGAGCTGATCGGCGAGTACGAGCAGGTCATCGACGAGGTGCTGGCACGGCTGGACGCGCGCAATCATGCGGTGGCGATCGAGCTGGCGTCGCTGCCCGAGCGCATTCGCGGGTTCGGGCACGTGAAGGCAGCCTCGCTGCAGGCGGCACGCGAGCGCCAGTCGCAGCTGCTGGCGCGGCTGCGCGGCCAGCAGTCGGCGCGCGTCATTCCGATCCACCCGCGCGCCGCCTGAGCGCGCTCAGTCGCGCGGCGCCTCACCGACACGTTCCGGCACCATGGCCGATCCGTTCAAGCAACTGCGCCTGACCGCGCCCGGACCTGTGAAGCTGGCGCGCATCGACCCGGCGCAGCGGCCGTTTTCGGTCGGCGACAAGGAGGCGGACAAGGCCCGGCTGACCGAACTCATAGAGCGGCTGGCGACGTTTCAGGACAAGCTGTATGCGGCCAGGCGCCATAAGGTGCTGCTGGTTTTGCAGGGGATGGACACGTCCGGCAAGGACGGCACGATCCATTCGTTGTTCCAGGCGGTGAACCCGCTGGGCGTGCGCGCGGTCTCGTACAAGGTGCCGACCGCGATCGAGGCCAATCACGATTTCCTGTGGCGCCATCACCGGGACGTGCCGGCGGTGGGCGAGATCGCGATCTTCAACCGGTCGCACTACGAGGCGGTCCTCGTGGAGTACGTCACGGGTCTGATCAACGACGCCGAGCGTGAACGCCGCTACGGCCACATCCGGGCCTTCGAGCAGATGCTGGCCGACACCGGAACCACGGTCGTCAAGTGTTTTCTGCATATCAGCAAGGACGAGCAGAGGCGGCGCCTTCAGCAACGCATCGACGACCCGGACAAGCGCTGGAAAATCGACGAATCCGATCTGAAAACGCGCGCCCTGTGGAGCAATTTCCAGCACGCGTACGAGCTTGCGCTGGGAGCGACGGCTGCGCCGCACGCGCCCTGGTACATCGTGCCGTCCGACAGCAAGAGCCACCGCAACCTGATGGTGGCGCAGATCCTGCTGGACGCTCTCGAGCAGATCGCACCGGCTTATCCGCCCGGGCCCGCCTCGCTCATCGGGGTCCGGGTCGAATAGACGAACGGATCATTTCGGCGCTCGAGCGGTCGCCTGCTGCAGTGCACGACCCGCCGGCTCACCTAAATCTGGCATTTGGAAGGCCCAGACCCACGCGAAAAGGAGGGGGTCTCCCCGATTGTCGGGAGCGGGCCTGGCTGTCAGACTGGTTAATTCGGACTCATGAGTCCATTGCGTCGCGCAACCTGGCGGGGGCGGACGCGGATCCGGGACCCGGGGGGAAATCCGCATGGCGGCAATTCTTCACGAATCGCTCGAGGACGTGATCGCCCGGCGCCGGCCGCAACCGCCGGAGTCGTTGCACGGCGACACGATCAAGTGGCTGGCCAGTCTGCCGTCCGACGTGCGCCCCACTTTGTTGCCCATCCAGTTCGTGCGGATTGCCAATGCGTTGGCCCGCGCGTGGCCGGCGCCGCGCGCCTGCCTCGAATACTTCGACGACCTGCTGATCGATCGGCGTGGCGGCCGGCAGGGATTCCCGTTCGAGGTGGCGCTCGAGATCGCCGGCCTGAAGGATCACTACGAAACCGTAGTGCATCCGACGTCGCAGACGGTCTGGGATCTGATCCTCGAAGTGCGCCGCTGAAACAGCGCCCGCGCCTCAGGCGTTTTGCGGGGCGGGCCGCTTCTGATTGACCCACAGCTGAAGCGAGGGGCGCTCCCACTGCCTTTTCGCGTAGGTCGCAAGCCGATCCGGTACCGGGTCGCCGTTCAGCACCAGCCGGTTCAGCATCAGCGCCAGATCGGTGTCGGCGATCGACCACTGACCGAACAGTTGCTGGCGACCGTGCTCCAACAGTTCGCCGGCGGCGGCCAGCAGCTTGCGCGCCGAAGCCTGCGCCTCGGCCGACAGCGGACGATCGGTCGGCCGGTAGAAGACGACTTCGGTCGGGCGCTCATGCCTCAGGGGCATCAGATCGCTTCGCAGCCAGGCCTGGACCTGGCGGGCGCGCGCCTTCGCCTCCGGCTCCGCCGGGTACAGCGGCGTGCCCGGATAGATGTCGTCCAGATACTCGGCAATGGCCGAGGACTCCGACAGCGTGAAGCCGCCATCGACCAGCGTGGGGATGCGCTGCGTGATCGACGCCTTCGCAAACGCCGCCTCGCGGCATGCGCCGGCGTCCAGCTCCATCGGGACCAGCTGGAACTCGAGATCCTTCTCGCGAAGCGCGACGAATGCCGACATCGCGTAAGGCGAAACGTAACGGGAATCGACGTAGAGCCGCATCGAAATCAGTGTAACAGCCGGTAAGGTTGCGGCGCACGGGTCAACCCGGGTTTCGCCGGTGACGTTGTGGCGACGGGGCCCGCTGCCCCGCGCGAAACCGCGGCGATACCCGCCGCGACGCGATACCACCCCCGCCTCACGGAGGAAACGCCGCATGAAGAAACTCGTGATCGCTGCATCCGCGCTGACGCTGTTCACCGGCCTGGCGCTGGCCCAAGCCCGCGACTGGCGCGACCTGGAACGCGTGCACAAGCACATTACCGAATCGATCCATGAAATGGAGCGCGCACGCGCTGCGAACCATTACGACATGCAAGGCCATGGCGCCCGGGCCGAGGAGTTGCTTCGCCAGGCCGAAAAGGAATTGCACGAAGCGATCGAGGCCGCCAAGGCAGCCCACTGACGCCGCGTCCCCGCCGGTCCACCCTCACCCCCGACCCCTCTCCCGCTGCGCGGGCGAGGGGCGATACGACGTGCCTCTGCGGACGTCGTCGAACTTGCAGCGCTCGATCGCCCCTCGCCCGCGCAGCGGGAGAGGGGTCGGGGGTGAGGGGCGCATTGCTTCAAGAAGCCCCCGGCGCCCGACCGGGCACCTCGAGCGGCAGCCCCGAGGCGACCCACGCGTCGATGCCACCTTTGAGCGGGCGCACCCGCCGAAATCCGGCGTTCATCAGCCGCTTGGCCACGGCTGCCGCGGAGACTTCGTTCGGACAGGCGCAGTAGATGATGACCTCGTCGGCGACAGGAAGGCTGCGCAGTTCTTCGTCGGGAGCGTGCACCCCGATCCAGCGCGAACCTGGAATCATGCCGGCTTCGCGGCTGCCAGCCGAGCGCACGTCGATCACCAGCGGGCGCGGCTCGCCCTTGAGCATCGCATGCAGCTCCTCGGCGGATACGCGCGCCATCCGCAGCTGCCGCCGCAGGCGCTGGCGCTGCACCAGCTTGGCCAGCAGGTAAAGCGCAAAGGCACAGGCAATCGCCAACACCCCGACGCGGCCGGCCGATGCGATGACCTGGAGGATGTCGTCGACGGCATCGCGGAAGATCCATCCCAGCGCGGCCGCCACTCCGGTCCAGATCGTGGCGCCCATCGCGTCGAACAGCACGAAGGCGAGCGTGCTGATGCCGACCACTCCGGCCATCGCAGTCGCAACGGCGCCGAAGCCGGGGACGAACTTCGCAATCAGCAGCGAAGGCGCACCCCATCGTTCGTAGATCGACTCGGTCTGCCGCACGCAGCTGTCCGGCGACAGCGAGATGCGGCACATCAGCGTCAAGACCCGCCGGCCGAAACGCGCGCCGGCGCGGAACCAGGCGTAGTCGGCCAGCAGGCAGGCGAACACGGACACCGCGATCAGCTGCGGAACGGTGTAGGCGCCCCGCGCGGAAAGCGCGGCAGTAACGACCAGGATCGGGTAGCACGGAAGCGGCAGACCGATCTGCTCGATCAGAACCGTGACGAAGGCCAGGGCCAGCCCGTAACGAAGCACCAGGTCAACCAGCAGTTGCATCAGTTGGGCATCCGCGTTACGGCTTCTTCCAGGTCGCGCAGCGCGTCCTCGAACGCGAGCGAAAGCGCTGCGACTTCGCGCTCGGGGCCGGCGCCGTTGACCGCCTCGGTGCGCGTGAAGGTCCGGTCCAGCAGCACCTGGTACGGCTGCGCGTTCCCGATCAGCAGGAAGCGCACCGTTATACGCGAGGCCGCGGGCTGCCCCGGGCGCCGATCGATGACCGCCTCCAGCAGATTCGTTTCCAGCGTCAGCGTGGCGTCGGCACGGCTGTCATAGGACAGCACGCGCTCGAACAGCTGGCGCGCGTCGAGCCAGTTTCGCATGGCGTCGGTCCACATCGAAACCGGGTTGGCGGCGAACTCGGCGTACGGATCGGCCGCAAACCCGAGCTGTGATTGCCGCACCACCAGACTGCGCCCTGAAAACGGCGCGGCCACGACGACCGCCGCGACATAGACGGCCGCGGCCGCCTTGCGCTGCGGGCGCGCGCCGCCCGCGCCGGGATCGAGTTGAACCAGGAACGCCTGGCGCGGCGGCGGGTCGGCGACGCTGCCGCAGCCAGCGGTCAGCGCGAGCAGCGCGGCCGGCACCAGTCGGAACCACGGCGCAACAGCGAGCCCGGCCACGATTCGGTATCCGCGCATCGCTATCTCTGCAGCGGCGCCGGCGGCGTCGAAAACAACACCGCCGAGGGCTGGCGCTTGAGCACTTCAGTGAGCTGCCGCAGGTTTTCGCTGACCTGCAGCAGATTATCGACCGCTTCCCCGAGCTCGCCTTCGCGGCTGGCCAGCAGACGATCGACCCGGCGCATGACCTGATCGGCCCGCGCGATGAGCGACGGCAGGGCGGGGTCCTCCGCCAGCTTGCGCGTCTGCGCGGCCGTCGCCTTCAAGTCCTGCGCGATGCCGCCCCACACCGGGCTGCCGATGGCCTGCTGCAGCGCGCGATTGGTATCGCGCACCTCGGCCAGCAGCGCGTGTGTGTCCTGCCCGATCTGGGCGAACGGTATCGCTTCGACCTCGCGCAGCGTCGACTGGGCGCGACTCGAAATGTCGGACGCGTCGATCGCCTCGATGGCCCGGTCCAAGGAAGCCAGCAGTTTGTTCAGGTTCAAGACGGTCGTTTCCAGGTCCAGCCGCTGAACCTTGGCCAGCGTCTGCTCGGCCGCATCGACGATCTGGGTCACGGTGCTGCGCGCCGAAGGTACGTAGAAGTGTTCCGGCGTCCAGTCGATCGGCACCGGCGTATTGGCCGCCGGGTCCACGTAGTCCATCTCCAGGTAGTTGGTTCCCGTCAGGCCTTGCGAGGCCAGGCGGATCCGCAGACCCTTGGCGATCTCCTTCTGGCGGTTTGCCTCGTCCCACGTTTCGCGGATGCCGACCAGCTTGGGCCGCACATGCGCCTCGACCAGCACATAGCGCTTCGGATTGTGCGAGGGGTTTTCCATCTCGTACTTCTCGTAGGTGAAACCGATGTGCGTCACCTGCCCGAGGACCACGCCGCGGTATTTGACCTTGGAGCCGATGTCGAGGCCCTGAACGCTTTCGTCGAAATAGGTTTCGAGTATCACCGAGCGCCGGAACAAGCGCGAGCCGCCCAGCGCCAGTATCACGGCGACGCACAGCACCACTGCCAGCAAAGCGAAAGTGCCGACCCGGACCAAGCGCGGGTCGGTCCTCCTGGAACGGGTGACGCGATCGGGCGTCTGGCTCATGGCGTGGCCTCCTCGGGCTCGCGATTGAAGAACCGGTGCACCCATGGATTGTCGCTGTGATCGCGCAGTTGTCCCGGAGTGCCGGTGGCGATGATGCCGCGCGTGCGCGGATCGAGCATGATCACACGGTCGGCAATCGCGAAAATGCTGGCAAGCTCGTGGCTGACGACGACGAACGTGATGCCGAGCGTGCGCGCCAGCCGCAGGATCAAGCGGTCGAGCCCGGCCGACGTGATCGGATCCAGGCCCGCCGATGGCTCGTCCAGGAACATGATGGCCGGATCCAGCGCCATCGCGCGGGCGATCGCGGCCCGCTTCTGCATGCCCCCGCTCAGCTCGGCCGGCAAGCGGTGCACGGCGGTTGCCAGTCCCACCAGATACAGCTTGGTGCGCGCCACCAGGTCGATCGCGTCATCGTCGAATTCGGTGAACTGCTCCAGCGGCAGCCGCACGTTCTCCAGCGTGCTCATCGAGCCGAACAACGCCCCCATCTGGTACATCACCCCGAATTTGCGCATGATCGCGCGGCGCGCCGCGCCGTCGGCGGTCACGATGTCGTCGCCGTCGATCGCGATGCGGCCGTGCAGCGGCTGCTGCAGCCCGATCATGTGCTTCAGCAGGGTGCTCTTGCCCGAGCCCGATCCGCCCAGGATCACGAACACCTCGCCGCGCAGGACCCGGAAAGACACATCCTGCAGCAGCACGGTGTCTTCGCCGTCGGCCGAGTACCCGATCGTCAGGTTGTCGACCTCGATGATGGATTGCGCCGACATCCGCGCTCAGAATCCGAACAAGTTGAACAGCACGGCGAACAGCCCGTCGAACACGACGATCATCACGATGGCGCTGACGACGGCGCGCGTGGCGGCCTGCCCGACCGCCTGCGGTCCGCCGATTGTCTCCAGCCCGCGCAGACAGCCGATCGCGGCGACCAGAAAGGCGAACACCGCCGACTTGAACAGCCCCCCGATGAAGTCGCCGATCGAAACGACGCCTATTATCTGCTTGAAATAGGTGACCAGCGGAATGTTGAACGACAGCAGCACCAGGCCACCGCCGATCACTCCGACGATTCCGGCGTAGATCGTCAACAGCGGCGTCACGAATATCGTGGCCAGCAGGCGCGGAACCACCAGAAAGCGCAGTGGATCGAGCGCCATCGTCGTCAAGGCGTCGATTTCCTCGTTGACCTTCATCGTGCCGATCTCGGCCGCGAAGGCCGCGCCGGTCCGTCCGGCCAGCACGATCGACGTCATCAACGGCGCCAGCTCCCGAAACATCGACAGTCCGATCAGATTGGCCACCAGCACCTCGGCGCCGTACTGACGCATCGGCACCGCGGACTGGTAGGCCAGCACGACCCCCATCAGGAAGGCGATCAGCGTCACGACCGGCAGCCCGTTGACTCCCATCTGCTCGGCTACGCCCAGTACTTCCTTCCAGCGCACGCTCGAAGGGTGCCGCAGCTGGTACGACAGGCAGTCGAGCACGCGCAGCAAATAATCGGCCTGCCGCCTCAGATCGCCGGCGAGCTGCAGCGAGCCGCGGCCCAGCTGCTCGATCAGCGACAGCCGGGCCGCTGGCGGGGGCACCGCCTCGTCGTCCAGTGCGGCGTGATCGAACTGGCCCAGAAGCTCTGCAAAGCGCGGCGCCAGATTGGTGATCGTGACGCGCCCGCCCTGCCGGTTGCCTTCGCGCAGCAGGTCGATCAGGAACGCGATACCCGAGCCGTCGCAATACGTGACGCCGCCGGCGTCCACCCGCAGCGGCGAGGCACCATTTTCACGCACCGCGGCGCGCGCGCCGGGCCAAATCGGGGGCAGTGTGCGGGCGTCCAGCGTGCCGCGCAGCGCGACGACGCTTTCCCCAGCCCCTCGACGGAATTCCATCGCGGCGGTGCTATTCATCGGACCGGTTTTCCTCGCGCCATCGCGACCCGATGCGCGTACATGAAGAAGTCTAACGGCCCTGTCGCACGCGCAGCCCCCGCCTGCGGTTCTGATAACCCTGATTGCGGTAGGTTCTGAGTCCGCCGCGCAGCGGGCCCCCGTAAACTGCGTCGGCCCATGCGGCGCCAGGGCTGCGTTGCGCGCGGGGCTTGACGCCATCGATAGCGGAGAAAGCGGCATGAGGGGATCCGGAATCGTTGCCGCGGCGCTGGCCGCGGTCTGCTGCAGCGCTGGCCTGGCGGCCGATACGGGCGCCGACTCCGCTTCACCCGTCACCGTCGTGTACTGCGGCAACCTGTTCGACGCGCCGTCCGGCAAGCTGCGCGGCCCGAGCACCGTGGTGATCGAGGCCAAGCGCTTCAAAGAAGTGCTCGCGGGGCGCGAACCGCGCGCCGGTGCGCAGGAAATCGACCTCGCGGGTGCGACCTGCCTTCCCGGATTCATCGACGCGCACGTTCACCTGTCATTGCAGACCAGCCCGACGCAGTTCACCGACAAGTTCCGCTGGAATCTGTCGGACTATGTGCTGCGCTCGACGGTGTACGCACGTCGCACGCTGCTGGCCGGATTCACGACGGTCCGCAATCTCGGCGACTGGAAGTACGAAACGGTCGCACTGCGCAAGGCGGTCGAGGCGGGCGCGGTGGTGGGGCCACGCATCGTGTCGGCCGGGCAGGCGATCGGCTCGACCGGCGGGCACGCCGATCGCACCAACGGCTACCGGGACGACCTGGAGGGCGATCCGGGACCGACGGTCGGGATCATCAACGGCCCCGAGCAGGCATGGAAGGCGGTGCGTCAGCACTACAAGGAAGGGGCCGACCTGATCAAGATCATGCCGTCGGGCGGAGTGCTGGACGAGAGCGCGAGCGGCGACAACCCGCAAATGACGCTGGAGGAGATCCGCGCGGTCGTGGCGGCAGCGCACGACTACGGGTTCGCGGTGGCCGCGCATGCGCACGGCGCCGAGGCGATCCGCCGCGCCGTGATCGGCGGAGTGGACTCGATCGAGCATGGCACGTTCTTGAACGAGGAGGACATCCGGCTGATGAAAGAACAC
The DNA here is from genome assembly GCA_035511515.1 of Burkholderiaceae bacterium. Lineage (GTDB taxonomy): Bacteria > Pseudomonadota > Gammaproteobacteria > Burkholderiales > Burkholderiaceae_F > VBCK01. Next base: position 27,632 of record DATKFG010000092.1, read on the forward strand.
GGCACCTGGTACGTGCCGACCATCAGCGCCGGCGCGTTCGTCGCCGAAACGGCCAAGGTACCCGGTTACTACCCGGCGCCGGTGGCGGCCAAGGCCGCCGCGATCGGCCCGCACATCCTCGAGACGGCCGGTCGCGCCTACAGGGCCGGCGTGAAGATCGCCTTCGGGACCGACGCGGCCGTGTTCCCGCACGGCGACAACGCGCACGAGTTCGAGCTGATGGTGCAGGCGGGCATGCCGGCCGCGTTCGCGTTGCAGGCCGCCACCACGCACGCGGCCGAATTGCTGCGGCGCGCCGACAGCCTCGGCAGCGTCGAAGCCGGCAAGCTGGCCGACCTGGTCGCCGTCGAAGGCGATCCGCTCCAAAACGTCGGCGTGCTGCGCAAGGTGAGCTTCGTGATGAAGGAAGGCACGGTGTACAAGAGGGACGGCAAAGCAGTCGAGTTTCCGTGAGCGCGGCGCTGGGCTACACGCACGTGTAGCGGCCGCTCGTATCGCTGCGCCGGATTCGCTGCCGCGCATTGACCATCGACGGGATCCGGCCGCATCATCGCGCTTCCCATCAGCGGACGAGTCGCGAACGATGAACCACAGAAACCCGATGCCGCCCAGGGTCACGACGCGGCGCTCCCCTGCTGCAGCGCTGTGCGCGCTGTTCGGCCTTCTGGTCGCGTTGCAGTGCGCGCCATGCGCGGCGCAGCGGTTTGACGTTCACGAAGGCGATTTCCGGATCGCGAACTTCCGGTTCGAATCGGGCGAGAACCTGCCGGAATTGAAGATTCACTATCGCACGCTCGGTGTGCTGCAGCACGACGCCCAGGGCCACGCAACCAACGCCGTGCTGATCCTGCACGGCACCGGCGGCTCCGGGGCCCAATTCGTCGGGACCCAGCGCGCCGACGATCTGTTCGGCGGCGAGCTGTTCGGCCCGGGCCAGCCGCTCGACATCCAGCGCTACTTCATCGTGTTTCCGGATTCGATCGGCCACGGCAAGTCATCCAAACCCAGCGACGGCCTGCACGCGCGTTTCCCGAAGTACGGCTACCGCGACGCGGTGCAGGCGCAGTTCCGGCTGCTCACGGAGGCACTGGCGGTCGACCATCTGCGCCTGGTGTTCGGCACCTCGATGGGCGGGATGCACACCTGGTTGTGGGGCGAGCGCCACCCGGACTTCAGCGACGCGCTGATGCCGATGGCCAGTTTGCCGACCCAGATCTCCGGGCGCAACCGGATGTGGCGCAGGCTCGTGATCGACGCGATCCGGCTGGACCCCGGATGGGAAGGGGGCGAATACAAACAGCAGCCGTCCGGGCTGCGTCCCGCAGCGCAGATGCTGCTGCTGATGTCCTCGAATGCGGTTCTGCGGCAAAAGGAAGCGCCCACGCTGCAGGCGGCCGATCAGGTGACCGACCGGCTGACTTCGGAACTGCTTGTCTCGACCGACGCCAACGACCTGCTGTACCAGGTGCAAAGCTCGTTCGACTACGATCCGGGGCCGGACCTGGAGAAGATCTCGGCGCCGCTGCTGGCGATCAACACCGGCGATGATCTGATCAACCCGCCCGAGCTTGGCATCCTGCAGCGCGAGATCGGACGCGTACCGCACGGACGCGCGGTGCTGATTGCGGCCGACGACCGGACGATCGGGCACGGCACGCATACCAAGGCGGTCGTGTGGAAGGAACAGCTGGTGGAGCTGCTGCGGCAAAGCCAGCGATGAGCCCTCACCCCCTCCCCTTTCCGGCCTTCGGCCGAAAAGGGGGGAGGAAGAGAACGAGGGGGCTGGGCTGGCCCCCTCGTGCTCCCCCAGCCAATGGATGACTGGCGCGGGCGAGGGGCGATACCGCGTGCCCCTGCGGACCGCATCGTACTTACGGCGCCCGATCGCCCCTCGCCCGCGCAGCGGGAGAGGGGAGGGGGTGAGGGTGATCGCAAGAGGAAGACAAACGGAGACCAGATGATGGTTCGGTTCGCATCGATCGCGATTTGTGCTGCAGCACTTTTAACCTCCCAGGCCGCCCTCTCGGACAGCAGCGCGGACCAGCGCTTTGCGGCGCTGGCCGCCGATCACTGGGAGTGGTTCTCGCGCGAGGCGCCCGAGTCCTCGACGCTGCGCGGCGACAACCGCTACAACGACCGCCTGACCGACCAGTCGCCCGCTGAGATCAAGGCTCGCAAGGCCCACTGGGTGGAACTCGTCAAACAGCTTCGATCCTTCGATCCGTCGGCACTCTCGGTTCCGAACCGCGTTTCCTTGCAGGTTCTGACCACGGTGGCGACCAACCGGACGCGCATCGACGGTTTCTTTCCCGATGTGCCGTACGGCGCGTCCGACGCGTTCCTCGCGATGGGCTGGTCGCCCATCACTCAGATGTACGGTCCGCATTTCACGATGCCGTTGCTGGCCCGTTCCACGTCGTTTCGAACGGTGGCCGATTACGACGCCTATTTGAAGCGGCTCGGCGCCGTCCCGCACCTGCTGAGCCAGTACCAGCACCAGATACAGGCGGCGGCCGACGCCGGATGGGTTCCGCCGGCCGTGGCGATCGAGCGCGTGCCCGCCCAGCTCGATGCGCAGATCGTGGCCGATGCCACCAAGTCGTCGCTCTTTCTGCCGTTCTCGAAGTTTCCGGCCGACATCGCACAGGTCGATCAGCAGCGCCTGACCGAGGCCGCGCGCACCGTGATTTCGCAGCAAGTCGTCCCGGCGTTTCGAGCGCTGAAGGAGTTTTATCAGTCGACCTATCTTCCGGCGGCGGCGCGACGCAAGGGCCTGGGGGTCACCGACCTGCCCGGCGGGCCCGACTTCTACCAGGCGCTGATCACGACGAGCACGACCACGGCGCTCACAGCGCGCCAGATTCACGATATCGGCCTGGGTGAGGTCGCCCGGATCCAGGCCGAGATGGAAGCGGTGATCGCCCGGACCGGATTCAAGGGAACGCGGCCCGAATTCCTGCGATTCCTTAACGATTCACCGCAGTTCTACTACGACCAGCGCGAGGACATGCTGGCTGGATACCGCGATATCGCCAAGCGCGCCGACGCGCAGCTTCCCGCGTTGTTCGCGGAGCTGCCGCGGCTGCCCTACGGCATACGCGCCATGGAGGACTACGAGGGCGACAACGCGGAGCACTACACGGCGGGCAGCGCCGACGGCTCGCGGGCGGGATACTTCGAAGCCAACGTGAACCACCTGCACACGCGGCCAAAGTTCAAAATGGAGGACCTGCTGCTGCACGAGGCCGTGCCCGGCCATCACCTGCAGATCGCGCGGGCGCAGGAACTGAAAGACCTGCCCGCTTTCCGCCGCTTCACGAATTTCGTCGCGTACGCCGAGGGCTGGGCGCTGTATTCCGAGAGCCTGGGCGAAGAGATGGGCTTTTACACCGACCCGTATTCGAAGTTCGGCCAGCTCTCGGCCGAGATGATGCGGGCCTGCCGGCTCGTGGTCGATACCGGACTGCACGCCTTCGGCTGGACTCGCGAGCGCGCCATCGCGTACATGACGGACACCGCCGGGCTGAACAGGGACTTCGCGACCGCCGAGGTCGACCGCTACCTGGTGATGCCGGCGCAGGCGCTCGGATACAAGCTCGGCGAGCTCAAGATCAAGGAGCTGCGTGCCAAGGCCAAGGCGGCGCTGGGCGATCGGTTCGACCTGCGGCGCTTCCACAACGCGGTGATCGACGACGGCGCTCTGCCGCTGGATGTGCTGGAGGCCCGGATCGACGAATGGATCGCTGCGCGCAAGACAGAGCGCTGAAGGCTCCGACCGTCGGCTGCCCGGGGCGATGGGCTAGGATGCCGCTTCCGGAGCCGGTCCGGCCCCAGCACCGGCTTGGTGGAGACGCATCGATGTCTGCAGGCTTCGGCGTTTGTCCGATCAGGATCGCTGCGCTTACGTTCGCCCTGGCCCTGGCCCCGCCGACGCTGGCGCAGGCGCCGTTTTCCTTCGACTCGGCCTTCGGCCGGTTGCCGAAGAACGTGGTGCCGATCGATTACGTGATTTCGATCGTCCCGGACCCGATCCAGCTGACTTTGAGCGGTCACGAATCGGTTGCGCTGGATTTCCGGCAGGCCACCGGCACGATCGTGTTCAATTCCCTCAACGAGACCCTCGATCATGTCCAACTCGACGGTCACCCGGTCAAGCGCACCGTTTCCGACGACAAGGAACAATTGACGACGGTAACGCTTGCGAAACCGGCGAGCGTCGGGCGGCATACGCTGTCGTTTTCCTATCGAGGCAAGATCGAGACGACGCCCCAGGGGCTGTTCGCGCAGCGATACGTGAAACCGGACGGCGGCAAAGGACTGCTGCTGTCCACCCAGTTCGAGGCCACCGACGCGCGCCGCATGTTTCCCTGCTGGGACGAGCCGGCCTTTCGCGCCTCCTTTCAAATGACTGCCACCCTGCCGGCGGATTGGACCACGGTGTCCAACATGCCGGTGGCCAGCCGCGTCGTCCACGGCCAGCTCGCAACGACCCGTTTCCAGCGCACGCCGAAGATGCCGACCTATCTGCTCGAACTATCGGCGGGCGATCTGGCTCAGATCACGGCCAATCACGGCGGCACCCGATTCGGCGTGTGGGCCGTTCGCGGCCAGCAAAAAAATGGCGCCGTCGCACTCGCGAACGCGCAACAGATCCTGGCCGACTACAACGATTACTTCGGCACCGCGTTTCCACTGCCGAAGCTCGACTCCATTGCGCTTCCTGGCGGGTTCGGTGGTGCGATGGAAAACTGGGGGGCCATCACCTACAGCGACCAACTCCTGCTGGTGACGGCTTCCAGTACGGTCGCCAACCGTCAGGACGTCTTCAATGTCCAGGCGCACGAGATGGCTCACCAGTGGAATGGCGATCTGGTGACGATGGGCTGGTGGGACGACATCTGGCTCAACGAGAGCTTCGCATCCTGGATGGCCGCGAAGGAGACCGATCTGCGCAATCCCGGTTGGAACTGGTGGGAATCCGAAGACGCATCCAAGGAAGGCGCGATGAGCGCCGATGCGCGGGCCACATCGCACGCCATCCAGCAGCACGTTACCAACGAGCTGGAAGCGCAAAACGCGTTCGATCCCGACATCACTTATGACAAAGGGCAGGCGGTGCTGCGCATGCTGGAAGCCTACCTGGGACCGGACGACTTTCGCGACGGTGTTCGCGGGTACATGAAGGCTCACGCGTACTCGAACGCGACCACCGCGGACCTGTGGGATGCTCTGAGCGCGGCCAGCGGCCGCGACATCAGCGCTATCGCGTCGAGCTGGACCGCACAGGCCGGTTTCCCGCTCGTGTCCGTCGCCGCCGGCTGTGATGCGGCAGGCAAGCGCACGATCACGCTGTCGCAGAAGCGGTTCCTGCTGCGCGGAGCCGATTCGAACCCGTCGCATTGGCGTGTTCCGCTGCAAATCCGGGCCGGCGCCGATGCGCCCCTGGCGGTGCTGCTGACGAAGGATGGCCAGACGGCTCCGGCGGGCCGGTGCGACCAGGCGCTCAGCGTCAATGCGGGGGCGATCGGCTTTTACCGTGCCCTGTACGACGACGCCACCCTGCAAATCAACACGAAGTATTTCGCGGACCTTCCCAGGAGCGATCGGATTGCGTTGCTCGACGATCAATGGGCACTGGTGGAGGCGGGTGCGCAGGAACTGCCTACGTATCTTGCGCTGGCCTCGTCGCTGGGAGCCCGTCTGGAAGAACGGGCGTGGACCCAGATCACCAAGGCGCTCGGTACGATCGAGTATGCCGAGCGCGGCACCCCCGGCCACGACGCATTTGCCGCCTATGCCCGCTCGATCATCAAACCCGTCTCCGATCAGCTCGGCTGGATGTCCAGACCCGACGAAACGCCGGGTATCCAGAAGTTGCGGCATACCATCCTGCAAGACCTCGGAGCCTGGGGTGACGCGCCAACCATCGCCGAGGCGCGCAAGCGCTTCGCCGCGTTCGTTGCGGATCGCAGCACGATCGGCGCCGATGACCAGGAGGCGGTGCTGTCAATCGTGGCTCGATACGCGGACGCCACCGCGTTCGAGCAGTTGCACAGCGTGGCCAAATCCGCCGCCAACGAGACCGAATTGCGGCGTTACTACATGGTGCTCATGCGGGTGCGCGATCCGCAACTGGCCGCCGCAGCCGCCAGGATCGCGCTGTCGGACGAGATCCCGCCGCAGGCAGCGACCTTGCGCTTGCACCTGGTGTACGAGCTCGCGGACGAGCAGCCGCAACTGGCGTGGACCACGTTCAGCAAGAACGTCGATGCGTTGATGGCCGCTTATCCCATCATGGCCCCTATGATCGTCGCGCAGTATTGCCCGGAATCATTCTGGAATTCCGTGCCGCTGGATCAGCTCGAGGCCTGGGTCAGGGCGCACACGCCCGCCGAGATGTCGCCGAACGTGGAGCGCGGCATGGAAACCGCGCGATTCAGGCTCGACGAGAAGACCGTACTGGTTCGCGCGGCCGACCGCTCCGTTTCAGCCCCGTTGAATTAGCGCGGTCGCGAATCCTCGCTGCGCACCCTCACCCCCTCCCCTCTCCCGCTTCGCGGGCGAGGGGCGATACGGCATCGCAAGCGCGCAGGTAGTCGCACCGGCACGCCGGATCGCCCCTCGCCCGCGCAGCGGGAGAGGGGAGGGGGTGAGGGTCTACTTAGAGTCGGTCGTGAACCCGCGCACGTACCAGGCGTTGGCCTTCTCGGGCGGGCCGAAGCGCAGAACGAACGGTCGTCCGGACGATTCCTCGCCGGTCGGGACCACCCGGGCCGGGCGGCTGTCGCGCTTCAGGTGGGTGCCGGCCGCGCACAGGAACTGCGGCTCGATCAACGCCAGGATCTTCGGCGGCATCGACTCCATCGGCTCGATGCAATAGGGCACGACGCTGCCAGCCGCCTTCGGATCGGGCGCCTGTGACTTGGAATCCTGGGCGAGCACGCCGCCGGCCGACAACGCCAGCAGCGCGGTTGCGCAGACCGCTCGCAGCTTCATGACGGCAGGAAGTCTATCGGATAGGTGACGATCATCAGCGCCACATCCTTGGCGCCGAAATCCAGCTGCTTGATCCGGGCCAGCAGCTTGCGCTCGAGCTCGGTGTCCTTCAGCTCGCTGGACACGATCTTGCAGTCCAGCACCTGGCCCGAAGGCGCGATTTTCAGCTCGAGCACGATCTTGCCCTGCAGGGTGGGATCCTCGCGCAGCGCACGGCTGTAGATCGCGTAAATGGCGCCCTTGTTGCGCTCGAACACCAGCCGGATCTCCTCGATCGAGCGCGATGCCTTGCCGTCTCCGCCGCGCTGCATCAGGCCACCGGCGCCTCCACCCGGACCGCCACCGCCACCGCCGCCGGCAACCCCCTGGACCAGCGTGGTCGCGCGTCCGGCCAGTCCGCCGCCACCGGTGTCGCGGCTGTAGGCGGCCGTGTTGATGCCTCCGCTGCCGCGCGTGGCGTTGGACGTGATCATCGATCGGGTCGGAATGCCGAGCCCCTGGCCCGGACCGACGCCGGCGCCAACCCCGGTGCCGACGCCGGGACCCTGCTTGATGCCGCTTTTGAGCTGCAGCGCCAGAGGCGCCCCGTGCAGCTCCTGCAACTCGTCCTTCATCGCCAGCAGCCCCACGCCGGCCGCCTTCTTGCGCGCCGCTTCCAGCACTTCGCCGGGTGGCTTCTCGGGGATCGGCTGGCGCGCTTCGGGCACCGGAATCTTGGCCGGCTCCTTCTTGGCCGTTTTGGGTACGTTGGTCTTGGTCGGCGTCTGGGGCACCGGCTGCTGCTTGATGACCGGAGGCGGCGGCACCGGCTGGTGCTCCAGCAGCAGCTTGGCCAGGCGCGGAGACAGCTCCTCCGGACGCTCCTGGTCGGGCTTCGGCACCGGCAACACCCTGATCACCACGCCGAAGGCCAGACTCAACAGCATCACCAGGTAAAGGATCCGCCGGAAGCGCGACTCGTCCCTGGACGACCGAGTCCACGGCAGAATCGTTGCGCGGGGGGCTACGAGGCTCGCCGTCATCGCAGTCATCGCAGTCATTACAGCTCGTTCTTTCTCATCACTGCGAACGATACGTCGCTGAAGTTCGCGCGGGCACAGGTGACCATCACCTTGCGCAGCAGCCGGTACGGGATGCGCTTGTCACCCATGATCGTCACCGCCTTGTTCTGCGCCTCGTTCTCGCGCTTGACAACCTGGCGGCCGGCCTGAAGCTCGAGCTCCGCCTTCAGCGGCTCGATCACATCGGCTTCCACGTTCATGAAGTCCGCGACCTGTGCGACCTTGTGCCCCTGCACCAGGATGTCGGTGTCGTTCACGACCACGACCACGGTGTCGCGCGGTCTTTTGTCGGTGGTCGACTCCGGCAGCCGCACGGCCTTGCTGCTCGGCAGAATCTCGACGTCCATCGAGTTCGACAGCAGGAAGAAGATCAGGATCGTGAAGATGTCGATCAGCGAGACCAGGTTCAGGTCCACCAGCGACAGGTTGCGCATGCGCCGCTCGGCACGCTTCTCCAGCGGGCTGGGGTTCAGGTCGCTCATGATCCGGCTCCGGTGGTGCGGATCGGCGCATCGCCGATCGAGATGTCCGGAAAGAAGTCCGCAGTCACGACGTTGGCGCCCTGCGCCACGCGACCCTCGCGCACCGCGTCCATCACCTGCACCAGGACGTCGTATGGCGTGTCGGGCTCGGCCAGGATCGAGGCTTCCGTCTTGTCCGGGAAGCGTGTCTTCAGCTCTTCCATCAGCTGCGACAGGCCGCGGAAATCATGTCCGGCCGCCGTCTTTGGAATGTCCATGATCTTGCCGCCGATCCGGTCCTGGACCACCAGCGCTTCGGGGCGGATCACCACCTCCAGCTGCAGGTCGCCCTTCAGGTTGCCGAAGCTGGTCGACTGGGCCGGCAGCGTCAGGTTCAGCACGGCCAGCCGCGAAAACACCGCGGTCGACAACAGGAAAGGCACCAGCACCACGATCAGGTTGATGAACGCGGTGACGTCGAGCCCTACCGGCCGCTTGTGCAGGCGTCGGACAGGCATGGCTAGTGCGCCTCCTTGGCCTCGTGAGTGTGGCGCTGAGCCAGGTTCAGGAAGCTGATCTTGGCCGCCTCCAGGCTGTCGACGATCTCGCTGGCGCGCGCGCTCAGGAACGAGTGGATCAGCAGGAACGGGATCGCGACGGCCAGCGCGAAGGCGGTGTTGTTCATCGCGATCGAAATGCTGGCCGACAGCATCTCGGCCTTTTCCGCCGGGTTGACCTGGGCGACCGCCGTGAACGCGTGGATCAGGCCCGTGATCGTTCCCAGCAGGCCGACCAGCGTGATCACGTTGGCGAAGGTGGCTATGTAGTGGGTGCGCTTTTCGAGCGAAGGCACGATTTCCATCATGCCTTCCTCCATCGCCGCGTCGATGTCTTCGCGACGGCGCGCGCTCTGCAGGCGATTCAGCCCGTTGTGCACGATCTTGCCGATCGCGGTGTCGGACTTGGCGGTGACGCCTGCCACCTGCTGGAACTTGCCGCCCTGAAGCATCGGCAGGATGCGATCCCACATCCGGCGGTTCTCGGCGCGCGCGCGATTCAGAACGATGAACCGCTCAATCGCGATGGACAATCCCGACGCCATGATCAACAGGCTCGGGTATATGAAAAAGCCGCAGTCCTGGAAGAACTTGACGGTTGCATCGAACGTACTCATCGCCTGGTCTCCAATTGCGAATCTGGCTCGCTGTGAGAAAATCGATTTACTTCGGGGACGGTACTGCAACCGCCGGACTGGCCGATTGCGCCGGCTGGGCCGCCCCGCCGGGCTGCGTCAGCGCGTTGTAATGCACCTGGCGGCGAAACACGTCGCGATCGACCGGTGCCAGCGCCTCGTCCAGCACGCTCTCGGAAGGCACCCCGGAAAGATCCCCGGGAGCCGGCTTTTTCCACGGCACGATGTAAAGCACCTTCGGCAGCTCGCGGTTGCCGATGATCTGGGTGCGATCGATCGTGGCCCGGTCGTCGGCCCGGCCGGCCGTGACATACAGCACCGCGGCGACAGCGATCGCCGTCCGCACAACGAACTGTGGCTGTTTCATGGCTGCTCCTGGCGGCTCAACTTGCCGCCCTGCTGGCGATTTTTGATGTCGGCGACCCATTTGACCACCTTGTCATCGCCGCCCGGGGTCAGCGCGAGATACCGATCGTAGAGCTCGAGCGCCCGCTTGCTGTCCCAGAAATACAGGTCGAAAAGTATGCCCAAATTCAAATAAGGGGCCGCGTAGCTCGGATCCAGATCAATGGCCTTCTCGTAGGCTCCACGCGCCTTCGCGAACTGTCCCTGCTGCCGGTAGGCGATGCCGAGCTGGTTCAGGAACACCGGCTGCTGCGGATTCAACTGCACGGCCTGCTCGAGCTCCGCCACCGCTTCGGTCTGCTTTCCGGTCTGCCGGTAGATGATTCCCAGATTCGCGTGAGGGCCGCCCAGTTCCGCGTTCGACCGGGTCAGCGCCATGAACCCGCGCGCGGCCTCCTCCGCCCGTCCCGCATTGAGCTGCTCGATCGCGTCGTCGAACTGCCGCTGAACGGCCGCAGTGATCCCGCTCGGCGTCTCCTTCTGCCTCTTTGCCGCGGCCCCGGACACCGGCGGTTGCTGCGGAGGCGGGGCCGGCTTGGGGGCCACGCTCGCGCAGCCGGCAACCCCCGCGCACAGCGCAGCCAGGCCGCCGCGTCGAATCCGGTCAGCGAATCGCATCGATCGCCACCTCGCTGCGTTCGGTCTTGCCGTAGCGCACCGGCCGCAGCTCGCTCAGTGCTCCATAACTCTTCCTGACCCACTCGTCGTAGATGCCGTCGGCGCTGTGGTGCGCGTTCAGCTCGTGCAACGCGATCGCCTTTTCCTCGAACGGATAGGCCTGCTCCTCCAGCAGCACGTCGTACTGCTCGAGTTCGTCCTTGGACAGCCCTTTGGGCCGCTGCGAAGCCAGCAGGGCCCGGCCGAAATCGTGATACAGCTCGGCAATCCGATAGGTCGACTGGGTCGCCACGTCGGCCACGCCATAGTCGGCGGCCACGCTGTAGGCCTTCAGCACCTCCTCCAGTTTCGCCTTCTTCAGCTTCAGTTGCGCCTTCAGTGGCTCCACCAGAGCGACCTTGTGATACTCGTCGTACACCGGCGCGGCCAGGGCCAGTGCCGCCGTGGCGCCCAGGTAGCGCGTGCGGTCCGTGCGGGCGCTGCCGCCGCCCTGGTCGGCCTGCAGCAGGTCCTTCATCCAGGCGAGCTCGCGCGCACCGTTGCCGTCCTGCCGCGCAATGCGCGACAGCCGATAGCGCGCCTCCACCGCGGCCTCCAGCGGCTGCGGGTTGAGCTCCACGTAGCGCTGGTAGGCCGCCGCGGCCGGCCCGCGCGCCCCGGCCTTCTCGTACAGCTCGGCGGCCTGCCACAACGCCCCGCGCGCCAGCTGCGGATCCTTCCGGGCGATCGAAATGCGCTCAAATTCGCCGGCCGCCAGCGCCCACTTGCCCTGTTCGGTGTACACGGCCGCCAGCTTGCCGCCGACTTCCTGCTGCAGCGGATTGTCGGGATAGCTCCGGCGGAAGTCCTCCAGCGTGTGGGCCGCCGCATCCCAGTCCTTCAGCGCGATCTGCGCCGCCGCCGCGTCGTACTCGGCGGTGGCTCGAACCGGCGACTGCGGCGCTGCCGTGCCGACGCGCTCGAAAAGCTGTACCGCCGCCTTCAGGTCGTTCTTGTCGCGCGCCTGCTCGGCCTGCTTGTAGATCGATGCGGCCATCCGCTCGGTGAGCTCCTTGCGGGACGGGTCGCCGTCCGGGGTCACGGCCAGCACCTCGCCATAGGCCTGCTCCGCATGGTCGAACTCGCCCCGCTCGAACGCGCTGTGCGCGATCACGGTCCAGGCGACGCGGCGCTGCGCCGGCGCCGCCGGGGGCTTGAGCGCCACCACCTGCTGCGCGACCGATTGCGCCCGGTCCAGGTCGTGCAGCCTATACAGCTTGTCGGCCGCGTCGGCGAGCACCGCGCTGGTGCGCGCATCGTCGGCAAAGGTGCGCGCAAAGCGCAGCGCGCTGTCGATTCCGTCGAGCTGCATCTTTTTCAGCGGTTCGCCCGGCGCGGCTTTCTTCTCCAGCTCCGCATAGGCGAGCAGCGCCGCATATCCGGCGTCGGCGCTCTTGGCATGGTGCGAGTACTGGTAGGCGGTTTTTTCATATTCCGGCACCGCCTCCGCAAAGCGCTTGTCCTCGAACAACAGCTCGGCCAGCAGGAAGTTGTTCTGCGCCGCCTGCGGATCCGACGGGAACGATTCCAGGTAATCGCGGTACCAGTGCACCGCTTCCTGGTAGTCCTCGGTCTTCTTGCTCTTCTGGGCGCTGGCGTGATACTGAAGCGCCAACTCCGCCAGATCCACCTTCACGATCGGCTGCACGCGCTGCTCCCAGACCGCCGGGTTGGTCTGGCGGAACTGGCTGCGCGCGCCGTACTGCGCCACGTATTCCTTCTTGGCCGCCAGCGCCAGCGTCGCGAAGCCCGTCTTCTGGTAAATCTCGATCACGCGAGCCTGCAGCAGCGGAGCCTGCGGATGCAGCGGGTAGCGGTGCGCGAAGGCGCTGAACGTGTCGGATGCGTCCTTGAACCGCTGCTGCTTGATATACAGCTCGGCCAGCTGCTGGTAGACACGAAACTCGTATTGATGCCGCACCGGGGCGGTCATATAAGCGGGAATCGAATCGGCGCCCTGCAGGCTCTCCAGGCTCAGGCTGGTCACGCGGAACGTGTCATCGAGCAGCTCGCGGTCGCCGCGGCTCAGATCGGGGATGTCCTGCAGGCTCGCTTCGTCGTTGCGGCCGGCCAGTTTCAGATCCAGCACGCTGAAAAACGACTTCAGCGCCTCGTCCACACGGCCCTGCTTGTAGATCGACCAGCCCTGCATGTACAGCGAACGCTCGTAATAGGGCGAGGACGGATCACCGTGCAACACCGTCTCGTAGGCGATCTCGGCATGGTCGTAGTCGCGCATCGTGAACAGCGTCTCGCCGCGGCGGAACTGCGCCTCGTCGCGATAGCGCGTGTTCGGATACTCCTTCACCAGCCGGTCCAGCGCCTTCAGCGCCGTCTCCATCTCGCCGGCCTGCTCGTAGGCACGCGCCATCTGGTAGAGCACCTTGTCGTTGCCCGGGTCCTTCGGGAAATTCTTCAGGTACTCCTGGTACAACTTGACCGCGGCGTGATAGTCGGTTTCGCCCCCCGACTGCGTAGCCGCAGCCCGCACGTCGGCCAGGTCCATCTCCAGGTCCCCGAGCCGGCGCATCGCCTCGGGCCGCTGCGGATCGGTCGGCGTCGACTTCAGGAACTCCTGATAGGCCGCAATCGTGCGCTCCTTGCTGCCTTCGACTTTCTGGTCCGGGACCACCTCGATCTGGCGGCTCTGCAGACTCTTCAATGTCACCGGCTCGGGCTTGGGCGGGCTGGCGCATGCGCACAACGCACCCGCAAGCAGCCACGGCAGCCAATTGGGCCGCCGCCTGCATTGCCCCAGTCGATGCGAACGAAGATTCATGGCCCGTGCCCGGCTTCGCCCGGCGCAACGTCGGTCGCCTTTCCCACATTAGCGCGATCGTAGATCCGCGCCACCGCGAAGCGCGCCTGCGTGGCGTAGTTCGCCAGCCGGTCCTTCTGGCGCTGCAGCTCGGCTACCGCCAGCTCCTGGATGTACTGCTGCTGGTCGCGGACCAGTTCGGCGACGTGCGGCTGCAGCGAACGGATGCGCCAGTCGAGCTGAGCGATGCGCGCAGCGAACTGCTGGAAGTGTGCCGGCTCCTCGCGCTGCGCCTGTGCCAGCGCGGTATCGCGGTCACGCGCCTGACCCAGCTCCTCGTCCAGTTCCCTGAGGCGTTTCTTGGCCTGCCACAGGTGGTCCGGAAACTCCTGCGTCAGCCGCCAGGTGAGCGCACCGGCCACCCGGCGGTAGCGCTCGCGCTGAGCATCCAGCTGCGGGTCCTCGCCGGCCTGCTCCAGCGCTGCGCGCGCGCGCGCCAGGCGCTCGGCCAGCGCGCGCTCCATCGGGTCGGCCAGCGCGTACACGTTGGACTGCGCCTCGGCCCAGGTCAGCTCGCGCGTCAGGTCCATCCGGTGCTGCTCCAGCGCGTCCAGCCCGACGGCGCTGGCCCGCGCCCGGACCCGGGGCAAGCGCTCGGCATAGGCCTGCGCCCGATTGGTCAACATGTCCCCGTAAATGCCCAGACTGTCCTGCCACCGCTGCAGATTCCTGGACAGGAACAACAAGTCGCGGTAGTTCTTGAACGCCTCCTGGAAGTCGTGCTGTGCCAGCACCGGTGTCAGGTGCTCCGGGTGCGGCAGCGTGGGCAGCCGGTCGATGCTCCAGAACCAGCCCATTTCTTCGCCCGGGTTGCGCTCCAGCAAGCCTTCGACCAGCTTGCCGGCGCGAATCGCGGCAATCGATTCATCCAGGCGCGCGCGCTCGCGCTCGAACACGCCGATCGCGTCGTTGTACAGCTCGAGCGATTGCGCATACGCCCCCAGCTCGCTCATCGCGTACGGCACCGCGAGCTTCGCTTCGAGCACAGCCGCATCCGCGGTGTCGCGCTTGGCCAGCTCGATCCACGGCACCAGAGCATCCTTCGGTTGCTTCAGCGATGCCGCCGCCCAGCCAAACCCCAGCAGCGCCTTGTTCGCCAGCATGCCGGACAGGCGAACCCGCTGCAGGTACGTGCGGGCGCGCTCCGGTTCACTGTTCTGCAGCGCGGTAAAACCGAGGGCGACGTTGGCCTTGTCGCGCAGGCTGAGCAGCTCTTCGTCTTCGGCCGGCGCCTGCCCGATCCGGTCCAGCAGTGCCGTGCCCTGATCGACCTCGCCGTTCTTGATCAGCGCAACGCCCAGGTTGTAGCGGATGTAGACGTCGGCGTCCGGGTCGTCGGCCAGCTTTTTCAGGGTGCGGGCCGCATCGGCGTAGTCGTGGCGCGCCATCAGCAAATTGGCTTGCAGCAGCGCACGGTCCTCTTCGAGCTGCGGCGGCAGGCTGTCGCCGACGTGGCTCAGCGCCTCCTCGGCCTGGCCGGGCAAGTCGCGCTGGTAGCGGATCTTGGCCAGGTAGTACCAGGCGCGGTCGCGTACATCGGGTTTGGCACCCTTCTGAATCAGCTGCGTGAAAATGTCCCCGGCTTCGCGATGCATGCCGTATGACAGGTACAGTCCTCCGCGCAGAAGCTCGGCTTCGTCGGCGTGATGGGTCAGACGCGCGAAGTGCTGCGACACCATCAGGTCCGTGACCGACGTGAAGTAGCGCTGCTGGAAAAAGTAGAACAGGCTGTCGCCGTAGTAAGGGTCCTTGACCACATGGCGCGGCTGCTTCGCCAGCGCCGGCGCGCAGACCGCACAGGCAAGCGCGAGCGCCGCCAGGGCGGCGAATCGCAGGGGCCGGCTCGCCCTGCGAAGCCGGGCTACGCCCGGCGAAGCAGGGGGGTGAGGGGCCCACATGATCTTTTCCACCTGACTTATTGCCAAACCTTGACGTCGAACTCCGGCTGCTGTTTCCCGGTGGAGTCCTTGATCCGCAACTCGATGTACTTCGGGTCGGTTCCCTTGTCGAACTTCACGGTCGTGCCGCGCTTGTAGTCGCGCCGGTGCGGCCCGCCGCCGGTAAAGAACGCGACCAGTTCATGACTGCCGGCTTTCAGGTTACCCAGGTAGATGCGCTGCACGCCGCCCCGGTGCAGCGCCTGCACCTCGGAGGGCGTGTACAGGTAGGTGGCGACCTCCTTGTTATCCAGCTTCAGCTGCACCGAATCCAGGTCGAACAACTTGCCAACGTCCATCGAGACGAACACCGCCACCTGAGTGCTCGCCGGAAACAGCAGCTCCTCCTCCAGCACCATCAGATCGCGATTGAGCTGGATCACGTCGCTCTTGGTGTCCTGGATGCGGCCGTCCAGGTTGGAAAATTCGCTCGCGGGCGGCGGTGCCGGCGCCGAGGCCGCGGTTTCCGGAGCCGGTGCCGCAGGCGGCGCGGTTTCCGGCGCCGCCGGCGCGGGCACCGCAGCAGGCGACGCTACCGGTGCGGGCGTCGCAGCCGGCGCCGCCGCCGGGGCAGGCGTCATTGCGGGCGCCGCCACCGGCTCGTCGGCGGCGTACGCCGCGGCCATGCCGATGATGCATCCGACCAGCAGCCGTGCAGTGGCAGCGATCCAGGCCGCGGACCTGCGCCCGCGCCGGGCCGATAGCACAAGAGGCAATCCGTTCATCATCGTTCCGAGCCTTCTGTTCTAATCTAATACGTCGCCGACAGCTGAAGTTCCAGCACGCTCGCATTGAACGAATACAGCTTGCCGTTGCGAATGTCGGTGAAATCGCTGTACTGGAAGCGCAGCCACTGGTACGCCGCGTTGACCTTGACGTCGAAGCGCGATGCGTAGCGCCCAACCGAGTAGGACGTCTTCAAACCCGGCCCCGCATCCCAGAAGGTGCTGAGCTGGCGGTTGCGCGACATGTAGGTGCGTTCCGCCGTGAAATTGTCGCCGTAAAACAGCGCGTGATTCTGCTTGTAATACCGGAAATACGCGTCGACCAGCCAGCGCTCGCCGAGGTGCCGGCTATAGCCCAGTTCGGCAGTGTGGGCGCTGATGTCCCAGGTGTCCCAGAAGTATCGGTATTGGACACGCACCGCGCCGCGCGATCCGATATCACCGACCACCCGCACCAGCGCCGCCCGGCCAGTGCGCGTACTCGGATCGCGCTCCGGTATGGCGGCGCCGAACAGGCGCGCAACCCGGTACGGGCTCTGCAGATATCCCTGGTCCGATACCGACTCCAGGTTCAGGCTCATCAACCAGCGCGGCGTCAGCACCTGCGTGGCCCCGAGCCGGTACTGCCAGTGGTTCGCCGATGCCGAGAATGTGGGCGAGCCGTGCTTGCCCACGGTGTCCCATCCCCGCGTGTACCCGATACTGACCGTCGTCATTCCGCCGAACACGTCCTGCGTTACGTCGACGCTCGTGCTGTCGGCCGTGTAATCCGGCTCCTTGCTGTGCGTGCCCGACAGGCTGATCGTCGCGTCGTGATAAACATAGTCCAGACCGAGCCCGGCTTCCTTGCGCGTCTCATGATAGGGGCTGGCGGTGGTAACCACGTCGATGGAGGCGTTACTGACGATATCGACAAAATAGGATCCGGTCAGCGAGACGCGATCGAACAGGCTCTTGCGGATCAGCACCGCCGGGCCGAGCGCGGTGACCCCGCCGCCGTCGTACAGGTGGAACATCGTGTCGGCCCGATCTTCGGGCAAGTCGGCACCCTTGGCGCCGGCAGCGGCCAGCACGCCGCCCACCAGACCGGCCAGCCGCGCTGCGTCCGCACATGCCGGCCGATCATCCGTTGCGAACAGTGCCCGGACGCAGCGCGCCGCGATCAGCAGCAGTCGGCGCGCGGCCGGGCTGCCAAGCGCCGCCAGCGCACGCCAGAGCCTAGTTGCAGCCACAGCCGCCTCCCTGCACGCCGGTTGCGCCGTGGGCGGCCTCGCGCACATCGAAGACGTGCTCCCGGTGTTTGTCGGCCAGCGGATCGCGCGTGAATTTCATGATCGGATCGGCCAGCCGTTCGCGCTCGTACGGTTTCACCCATGGCTCAATGCCGCAGCCGGCCAGCAGCGTCGCGCCGGCCATCAGGCCCGCCGCGAGGGTCCGACGTAGTTTCATTCTCGGAGCAACTCCTTGATCTGCTCTTCGTAGGTCTGCTCGTAGCCGTCCTTGTAGCCAAGATGGACGTACCGCACGCGCCCGTCCCGGTCGATCAGCACCGTTGATGGCATCGTGCTCAGGTCGTACAAGCGGCTGACCGTCTTCTCGGTATCCAGCAGGACCGGAAACTGCAGCCCGAGCTTGGACGAGACGCCGGCCGCATTGCGAATGTCGTCGTCGACGTTGACCCCGAGCAGCTGGAAACCGGAGGCGTGGTACTTCTGGTAGAGGCGGTTCAGCCGCGGCATTTCCACCCGGCACGGTCCGCACCAGCTGGCCCAGAAATTCAGCATCACGACCTGCCCGCGTTGCTCCATCAGCCTCAGGTTGGAACCGGCCATGCTGTGCAGCGTGAAATCCGGCGCGGGGCCGGACGTCAAGGCGGAAGCGGCGCTCTGGCTGGCCGCTGCAGCCAGCCAGAGCGCGATGATCGCCGCGGTCCGCGGCGCGTATGAAAGCAATCGCAAGTTCATGTGGGTCATCCCTGATTAGAAAAACAAAGTGACCCCGCCAGTGAATTCCAGGTTCTGTGTCGACCTTTGCTGTCCCAATACGTCAAGCGCAAAAATGTGGTCCCGCATGTCCACCTGCAGCGACGACCAGTTGGACAGCCACACGCGAACGCCGAAACCGGCGTTCGCGGTGAAGTGGCGCTGGTCGAACACCTTCGTGCTGCCGAGTCCCGCGATCAGATACAGCGCGGTGGGCCTCGCCGTGGTCTTCCACCAGAATACTTCGCCTGGAAGCACGTTGAAGCCGAAGGACATGTTGTAATAACTGAGCTTCTCTTCCTGATTGGGGAAGATGCCGCCCGGCAGGATCTGGCGGAAGATCTCGTCCGTCACGCGCGTGTTGCCGTAAATCGCCTCGGCGAAGAAATCCTCGGTGATGTGATAGCCGAGCCGCACTCCCCCCACCAGATCGGAGCCGAAATACTGGGTGGAATACACCCCGGTGAACACTCCGAGCTCGAAATCGTTCGACGGGATGTGCAGGACTTTGACCGGCCGCCGGTCGAGCTCCGGCTGGATCACCTGCTCGTCGGAAGCGGGCGGTCTGGAGGGCTCATCGGTGGCCTGCTGGTCGGCCGCGTGCGCCAACGGGCCGATGCCGAAGGTGGCCAGCAGCAGCAGGTTTTTCCAGGATGCAGGCTTGTGCATGGGTCGCTCGCGAATGTTCAGAAGAAAAAGCCGAGCCCGATCGTGACCGCGCGATACTGATCGGTGCGGTTGTCTGCGATGTAAGCCAGGTACTGCGTGTAGTCCAGGCGCGCGATGAAACGCTCCGTCAGATGCAGCTGCAGTCCGACCGTCGCGTCCGCAAGCCGGGCGCTGGTCTTGGCCCCCGCCACCAGGGTCGCGTTGGGCAGGTTGCTCATCCGGCCGACGCCGACGCCAAAGTACGGCGCCAGCCTCCAGTCCGACCAGGGCTCCAGAAGCAGGTTCACGTGCCAGAAGTCGGTGCCGGAGAACGCGCCCTGCACCTGCCCGCCGGTGGCCTCGATGGCCACCGTCCCGGTGACGTTATAGCTCACCCACAACTTCTGCATCGGGTCGGACTTGAAGTGCCCGTAAGCGACGCCCATCTCAACCCGCCGCCGCAGGTAGTCGTCCACGAAGATGTCGCGAAAGCGGGTCGGGGTGCCGATCTGCGTGAGCGTCGTCTCGAGCTGGCGGCGATGGACCCAGCCTTCCTTGCCGTTGGAGGTACGCACCTGGACCCAGTCGGTGTGACGCACCTCGATTTCGATCCACTCATCGCGCTCGGCCACGTAGAAGACCGGGTAGCCCCGGCCGGGACCGGTGCGAAGCTCGATGAACGGGTCGGTGACCTGCACTTTTTCCCCCGCGGCCGCCGGAGCAAGCCACAGCGCCGGCAACAATGCGACGAGCCACATCATCAACCGGTCTTTGGAAATCAAGGCGGCCGCCACGGCAGTCAAAAACTGTTGCAGGTGCTGCTATTCGGACTGCCGGGGTTGAACGGCGGCGAGAACATCGTCGAGTAGATGGTGGTGCTGAATTCGTCCTGCCCCTGGGGAACCGGATTTCCGATCCAGTACTCGATCAGTTTCACGTTCGAGTCGTTGGTGCTCGCGAAAACCACCCCGCCGCCGTGGAACACGTTGCGCACCAGCGGCTTGTTCAGCAGAAGGCTCTCTGAAGGCGAACCGATCACGGTTTCGCCCTGCGCCGAGGTGAAGTTCTTGTACATGTCGGAAGCGCGGATCACGGCAGGCGTGTTGGCCGCATTGGCCAGGTCAACGGGTTGGGCGGTCGCAATGATACGGAATGCCCCGCCAGCACCGGTCGCGCTGGCGTGACACGCGGCCGCGGCGCAGGTCTTGGTGGTCGTGGCCCCGCCCACCGTGACCTGCAACGGGGTCACGAAGATCGGGTCAACACACTGTTGAAAATAGGCGAACGCCAGCGCCTGCGCACCCGAAAGCGGCGGGTCGCTGACGGTGCCGCCCCCGCAGGCGGCCAGCGCCATGAACGCGCAACCGGCTGTGGCGCGTGCACTCCTTGGGGGTCGTCCGGCCCTCTTCGTCACGGAACGCAGCCGGCCTGGATCCAGCTCGCAATCGTGTTGTAGTCCGCGCTGCCGGCCGGCAGGACCGCCGTGGTCTGACCGGTTGCGCCCGGAGGATGCGGGATCGTGGACGGCATGCTCAGCAGCAGGTTCGACGACGGAGCGCATGTGTTGGAGATCATCGTCAAGACCACATCGAAGTCGCCGGTCGGAATCCCGTTGGCATCCAGGCTCCCGGTCAGCACCAACTTGTTGTCCTTGAAGGACGTTCCCGGCGGCGGCAACTGATTGCTCCCGACTCCCTGGTGACAATTGGCCGCGCACGTCTTCATCAGGATCGGCTCGACCTGGGCGGCGAAGGTCGTCAGGCTCAGCGAGTTGACCATGCGCATCCCGCTGGATCCGTTGAACGGATCGTTATAGTACTTGGCGGCCAGATCCATCCATTCGGCCACCAAGCGCTTTTCGGCAGCGTTCAGCATTGTGGCATGGTTCGGCGCGCTCCCCGGCGGGTTCGGGTGCGCCGCCTGAGAGGCCGCATCGCTCATCAGGGTCTCGCCCCACAGGATCTCGGTCAGCCGGCTCTTGCGCGCCACGCCGACCACGTCGCCCTCGCTGCCGGTCGGGATGACCAGCGCGGGATTGCGCTGGACCACCAGCACGCCGTCCTGGATCTGGGTTACCGGCTGCCCGGCCGAGTTGAGCATCGGAGTGCCTACGAGCAGCGATTCGTAGGACACCATGCGTCCGGTTCCGGCGATCGTGTGGCTCAGGTCCAGTCCGACCGGATCGGCGGCGTTGTGGCAATTGGTGCAGGTGCTTGTGCCACGGTTGAGTTCCCAAATCGGCTGGATGTGGTCGGGGTAGTTGATGATTCCGTTGGTCGGCGCCGGGGTCGCCAGGTCGTTGGGCCCAGGCGGCGTGTTGGTGTACTTCATCGAAATCGTCGTTCGCGCCGTCACGCCGGGCTTGCTGGTATCGGCCCACACGTCCACGTAAAGGGGATCGTTCGAATAATTCATCGTGGTCGAATCGATCCGGCTCAGCGTCAATGCCATCGTGTCGCCCGCCTGGTGCTGGCTCGCCATCGTCGGCTTCCAGGCGGCCGGCACCGTATTGGCGACCGTTCCCGTATTGATCGCCGCGCCCCTGCGCGGGCTGTGGCAGCCGTCACAGGCGCGGTGCTCCCCGGCACGCACCTGGATCCAGTTGGTGTGCATCTGGAAGGCGCGGCCCTCCGAATCGAGCAACTGCAGTGCGATCGGCGTATCGGCGGGAACCAGCAGGGCAACCGATCCGTCCGGCTGCACGGGCGCGTACCCGAGCAGCTGCTGCATTTCGAACTCCGTGTCCCCGATCGCCTGCCGCGTGCCCGTCGCGCCGCTCGGCGGCGCCACCGCGCGCAGTACGCGGACGAAGCGCACCGGTGCGCACCCGTAGGCCGCATTGGCCGGATCCTTGATCTTCACCAGGTCCGCGACCTGCGGGCGCGTATCGAGCGGATCGAGCGGCGCTGTCTTGGCGATCGCGGTGGTGCAGCCGGCCTGCAGATCGGTCGCGCTCAGCACCGGGTCTCCCATCCGTCCGAGGCCGTCGGTGTCGTATACGCTTTGCACGTCGAGCAGGCCGTAATTGGCCGGCAGCGTCGAATCCAGCAGCGTCGGTTGTACCGCTACCGGCTCGGTGCTCGCCATGATCGGCACCGGACTCTTGTACAGGAACCCGGCCGGGGGCGCCGCCACGATCAGGAAGGTCTGCTGGTTCGGGTCGAACATGTAGATCGCGTACGACGGCCGCACGTTGTTCTGTATCGGGTCGGCCTTGACGTCGGCAACCAGGCGGTTCTCCGCGGTCACGCGGGCGATCTCGGCCGCGCTCAGGGTTGCGCACGACACCGTGACGCCATTTTTCGTGACCTCACACGGCGCATAGGCGAGCAGAACCCGGTTGGTGCCGTCGCGCAGCGGGAACGGCGTCGTGATCCGCCCGTACTGCGAAATCCCCGAGCCGAAGTTCAGCGCCTGCGCCGTGGGCTGGGTCTGGCCGCCCTGTGCCGGGATCGTCGAGTTGGCCGGCGTGTTCTGCTCCGTGTAGTCGGCCGCGTTGATGAACATCAGGGCGCCGCCTTCCTGGGTCCGGTCCAGCGGCATCGCGTCGGTCGCGATATACCCCTTGTAGGGGCCGTTCGGATCCATGTCGCGCGGGTGCAGGAAGCTGTTGACGTCGTTGTGCGCGCCGTACAGCACGAACAGGGCCGTGCCGTCCGGTTTGGTCGTGAACACCGTGAAGCGGTTGCGGTCGCCCACGTGGTCCCAGCGCGAGTACATGATGGTGCCGTCGGGGCGCACCACCGGGTTGCGGTCGTGGCTCTGGTTGAACGAGATCTGCTGGATGTGGCCGCCGTTCAGATCCATCGTGTGCAGGTTGGAGACCTGCTCGCGCTCGTATTCGTCCAGTGCCAAATAGCTGTGACCCAGGGCCTGGTTCGGAAACGACGCGGTTTGCCGGTTGGAGGCGAACACGAAGCCCGCGCCGCCGGGCAGGTAGCTCGCCGCAACGTCGTCGCTCGAGGAACTGGTGATGCGCCGGAACGAGCCGTTGGTGAGCCCGCCCGTGGTCATGTCGTATTCCCAGATGTTCCAGTGGCCGGTGCAGGCGGGCTGACCGCCGATGGTCGATGTGTTCGAGGCCGGGCAATTCATCGCGAACACGATCTTCTTGCCGTCGAACGACACCGACGGGTCGGTGACGTCGCCTTTGCCCTGGGTGAACTGTGCCGTGATGTTGTGTTCGGGCGCGCTGGGCGAGGACTTCTCGCGGATGATCAGGTCACCGCCCGGCGCAAACGGATTGGCCGTGAGCGGATTGAGCGTGACGGTGTTGGCCCGCTTCGCGTACGCGATCGGAATGTTTCCGGCCACGGTCGTCGATCCGGAATCGGAGGTGGAACCCGACATGCACGCTGCCAGCGCGATGCTCGAGGCAAGCGCCGTCCAAGCGGCGAACCGGGAAGTCACTTCTGCGTGAACAGCCATCTTTGCCTCCTGCTACCGATCCTTTGAGAAACGGCCCCCGTCCAGCAACCCCGACGAGTAATGCAGCGTCCCCGCCGAGTCCACCACCACCGCATCGACGCCATCGAGCGAGTCAATCAGGCGCAAGCCCTTGTCCACGCCCATCACGAACACGCTTTTGGTCAGCGCTTCGCTCGTGAGCCCATCCGGCGCGATCACCGTCACGCTGCGCACGGCGGCGGGCGATCTGCCCGTGGCCGGATCGATCAGATGGTGGTAACGAATCCCGTCCGCCTCGAAATAACGCTCGTAGTCCCCCGACGTCGAGACGGCGGCGTCCTGCAGCGGCAGCACCGCCACCATCTCGCCCGCCTTGCGCGGGTCGCGGATCCCGATGGTCCAAGGCCGGCCGCGCCGGTCGCCCACGATGCGGCTGTCGCCGCCCGCGGTGACGATCGCGTGGCCGATGCCGCGGCGCGCGAGGATCGCCGCGCCGTCGTCCACTGCCAGGCCCTTGGCGAAGCCGCCCAGATCGATCCGCACGCCGGGTCGCGCAAACCGGAGCGTGCGCGCGCGCGGGTCCAGCTGCAGGTTGCGGTAGCCGACGCACGCCTTTGCGCGCTGCAGCTCGTGCTCGGCCGGCCGGATTCCCAGCCGGTAGTCGTACAGATGGCCCACGGCGGCATAGGTGATGTCGAA
Source organism: Burkholderiaceae bacterium (assembly GCA_035511515.1). Taxonomy (GTDB): domain Bacteria; phylum Pseudomonadota; class Gammaproteobacteria; order Burkholderiales; family Burkholderiaceae_F; genus VBCK01. Next base: position 51,620 of record DATKFG010000092.1, read on the forward strand.
TGCGCCGCCCGACAGCTCGGAAAACTCGATCGAGCGCGCGATGATGTCGTACATCGGCGCGCTGAGCGGCACCGGCCGGTCCGACGCCTCGCGATTGATGCGCGACAGCTCCGAGTCCGGCTTGAAGGGGCTCATCGTCTCGTCGATGTGATGCATTTGCTCCATCACGGCCGCGATCGCGCACTCGCCGGCGGTGCGATCGGCGCTCCAAAGCTCAACCCGCACCGCCGTCCCCATGATGGCTTGCTCACGCCTCGACCATTGCCCGGGTTCCACGCCGCCGGCCGGGCTGCTGGGCGCAGCCACGGCGCGTCGGGCGATGCTTCTCAATCCACTCAACATGTAAACAGCCGGCTCAGTGCCGGCTTCCCCGGAACAGCGGATGGTTTTCGGACCGATTCGGCCGCTCGCGCCGCCAAGCCGGCGCAAGCGGACGGCCCGATAGCACGCGACGCGTCGGACTCGCTGCGCCCTTTATAGCGCCGCATTGTTGGTATCGACATTAAGTGCGCTACTTCCTTTGTGGGAGTCCTTTCGACGGACTTAGGTCGAAATCCCTAGACCGTTCAGTGGATGCGACCGAGGGCGTCGGCGATGGCGCGCGTGTACGAATCGAATTCCTGCAGGTCGTTGTGGCCGCCGCCTTCGATCCGCACCAGCTCGGAATGGCGGGCCAATGCCTGCAGGCGCACGCTGTGATCGAACGGGATCAGCGCATCCCGGTCGCCATGAATCATCAGGACGGCGCCCTCGATCCGCCCGATGTCTTCGAACGTCTTCAACGGGTAGCGCAGCAACGACGTGGGAAGGATGGGGTAGTGCAGGCGCGCGAGCTCGGCCAGGCTCCAGTAAGGTGAAACCAGCACGGTCAGGTCGGGCTGCACCTGCGCAGCCAGGCGCGCTGCCAGCGCCGTGCCGAGCGAGCGGCCATAGATGATCTTTCGCTGGCCCTGGTAGCGGGCCGCAATGTGGCGCCACGCGACCGCCACATCCTGGTGCAACTGGTCCTCGCTTTCGATCCGCCCGGTGCTCTTGCCGTAGCCGCGGTAGTCGATCATGAAGACATCCACGTTGGTGGCCCAGTAAAACGGCGTGTCGACGAACCAGTCGGCCAGGTTGCCTGCGTTGCCGTGCAAAAAGAACACCACGCCTCGGGGCTGCGGCAGCGTCAGATGCAGCGCTGACAGCGTTGCTCCATCGACCGGGACCCGGACCTCGTCCACTCCTGGCAACCCGAAGTCGTAATCGGCGCGAAGCGTCTGCGGGAAAAATATCAGCGCTTCCTGGCGCAGGTAGAGCAGCGCCAGCAAGCCCGCCAGGGCCACGATCGCGATACCGGCTGCGGTGACCAATCGGCTCAGTTCGAGTCTTGCAGCAGCCCGATGCGGCGGCGCACCCGTTCAGCCTCCTCCAGGGCGCCGGCCTTCTCGGCTCGCATGGCCTGCACGTTCAGCCACGCCAGCAGCGGCCGGCGCCAGCCCTGCGCCGACGCGGTGTCGACGGCGAGCGCGATGGCGGCGGGGCTGGCGCGGCCCGACTCGAACAGTACGGCCGCTGCCACCAGCCGCGAGAACGGATCCTCGATCGCCTTCAGAGACGCGAATGCCGCCTCGGGGCTCGAGCTGGCCGCCACGGCCCGTTGCGCCGCCGGAAGCAGATCGATGTCCTGCGCGGACAGCCGCGCCGCCAGGAAATCCGCATACGCCCGTTCGGGCGCGGCAGCCTGCGACCTGAGCTTCTCGAAGCCCTCGCACGTTTCGTACTGCAGGCTGGCCACGCGCGCAGCACAGCGGACCAACTCGATTCGGGCCAGCAGATCGGCGCGGCCGGTTCGCGTGATCTCGCTGCGCGCGAGCCCGTAGTGCCGGGCTTCGAGCCCGCTGTCGCCGGACAGGTAGGCCGTCACCGCGCCGTCGGACGCGGCCTTGGAGTTCAGCTGCCAGTCGAGCGGCGGCGCACCGCCCGCGCACGCCGCCACCAGCAGGCAAACGCCCGCCCCCAGGCGGCCGGGTCGGCACAATCCCGTCACGGCAGCTTCAACTCCGTGTCGCGCGCAAACGGCCACTTGCGGTTGACTTCATCGACCAGGTACTCCACTTTGCGCAGGCTCACCTCGACTTCGGCCCGCAGCGCGCCCAGATCGGTGGTCGCGACCCGTACGTTGGAAGCGACCCCCTGCGCTTCCTGGAGCACCGCGTCGAGCTTCTTCAACGTCTGGCGCGCATCACCGAGCGCCGCATCCAGCTGTGCGATGGCCGCGCGACCCTGACTCACCGCGCCGTCGGCCCCGAAAACCTGCGCGTCGGCGTGGGCCGCGATGGCATCGACCCTGGCCAGCAGCGCGTTGGTGCGGTCCAGCGCCGCGACCAGCTTGGCCGCGTCCTGGTCGTTGCCCAGCAGCATGCCCATCGCACCGTGCTGGCCCTTCAACTTGTCCGTGGTCGCCTGCAGATTGGCCAGGCTCGCGCTCAGCGGCGAGCCCGCCGCCGACAGTGCGGTCAGGTTCTGGATCAGATCGCGCGCGGCCGACACCAGGCGCGGAATTTCGGCTGCGGCATCGCCAGCGAGCACTTTGCGAACGGCGCCGCCCTCCAGCGGCGGATCGCCCATCACGCCGCTGTAGGCGCGGATGCTGGTGTTGCCCAGCAATCCCCGCTCCAGGGTGAACACGCTCGATTGGCGCAGCCAGTGGGCCTGGTCGCGCGGCACATCGACGACGATGCGCGCGCTGCCGTCGGCATCCAGTTCGATGCGACGGACCCGCCCGATCGGAAAGCCCGAAAACTTCAGGTCCATCCCGACCGTCACGCCTTCCGAATCATCCGCCAGCAGCACCAGCTGCTGCGTCGGCTCGAACACGCCGCGCGCATACATCACGTACGCCACCGAGCCGCACACCAGCAGCAGCATCAGCAGCAAAAGGGCCGCGACCTTGAATTCCAGGTGGGCGACCGGTGACTCGCGGGCCGATGGATCCTGCATGGGAGTACGAATGTCCGTCGCTCGTTGTTCGTGATGTCGATGGAATCAATCGGTCAGTAATAGTTGCCGATCAGCGAAGCCGCTTCGATCACCAGAATCGCCAGGAACGTCCGGACCAGCCCGCGCATTTCGACGCCCGAGCGCGGACGCGCGCGTCCCGCATCGTATAGAACCGAGGCGACCGGAATCAACGAGACGGCCAGGCTCATCAAGACGATCTTCAGGGCGAAGATGACCGCCACCTCCGGCTCGAATATCTGGCCGACCGTATGCGTGTAGCCCTCGAATCCCCAGCGCGTATATCCGTACACGGACAGGTAGGCGAGCACCAGCGTCAGCACGCAGCTCATCGATGCCAGCATCAGCGTCGCGAACATGCCCGCCAGGGTGCGCGGCAGAACTTCGTGCCGCAGCGGGTCGAGGCCCTGGATTTTCAGCGAGTCGAAATCGCCGCGCGAGCGCATCGCGGCGATTTCGGCGCCGTACGGAATCGTGCATCGGAGCGCGACGAACAACGCGGTCGTCAACGGGATCAGCTCGATCACCAGCACCCGAACGACCATCTCCAGCGCGTACTGGGAAAGACCGTAGCTGAGCGCGGTCACCAGCACGATCCGGATCACCACGAGGCTCAGCAGCGCCGACAGCACCGTGAACCAGAGCAGATTCGGCGCCGTGCTCAGGTAGATGTGGCGAAAAAGGGCCGAACGGCCGGCGCGGCCGTAATGGTTCGTCGACAGGGCCAGCGCGACAATCAGTCCGCCCAGGCGAACGATCCGCCACCAGCCGGCGAGCCAGTGCAGCGCCAGGCTGCCCAACTCGGCGAGCGCGCCCGGGCGGGACGTGGTGGGAGACATCCGGACATGATAGTGAAGCGCCCGGCTGGTAAAGCGGCCCTTGCGTCCGGCGCGGCGCACCATCCCGAGGCGGGCGTCGTCGTCAACGGCCCAGCGCGGCGAACACGTCCTGCGCGTGGTTCGCCAGCGTCGAAAAGTGCCCCTCATCGGCGTAAAACACCGCCGTGCAGTGCGGCAGCCGGTCGGCCAGCAGGCGCGCCGGTCCGATCGGGACCAGGCGATCGTGCTCGCCGTGCCACAGAAAGATCCGGCGCAACGCGATCTGCTCGATGGGCAGATTCCAGTCGTGCAGCAACGCCAGGATCTCCTGCCGGCCGGCCGCCGTGCCTTGGCGGCGGCTCTCCAGCATCGAGCGCGCCAGCGCTTTGCTGACTTCGGGCCGGCGCAGCACATCCCGGTCCGGTCTGGCCAGCAGCGAGGTGATCCGCAGCAGGCGCTTTTCCGCCCCCGCCTGACCGGACAGCGAGTCGGGCAGGGCCGCCCGCATGCCGGCGCGAGCCACTTCGGGACAGTGCCGGCCAATCCACCAGCCCGCGCGCATCCAGGCGGGCGCCGCCTCGTGGACCAGCTCGGGCGGACACATCGAACTGACCAGCGCGCATCCGGTGAGCCGGTCGGCCATCCGGTGGGCGCAGGCAAGCGCGTAGGCGCCGCCGGCGGAGACGCCCTCGATCGCGAAACGCTTGATCTGCAGCCGGTCAGCGACCTGGGCGACGTCGTCCGGCCAGTCGATCAACGTGCGGCCCGGTGCCGGGTCCGAATTGCCGATACCGGGCCGATCCAGTCCGATCAGGCGCACGCCCGCGGTGCTCGCCAGATCGGCCAGCAGCATCACCTCCAGGCGCGACGATCCGTTGCCATGGCAATGGAAGATCGGAAACCCCTCGGCCCTTCCGACTTCGAGGCATCCGATCCTGCGTCCGTCCGACAGAAGCATCGTGGCCGTTACGATAACCCAGAGCCTGCGTCCGTCCGCCTCGGGGTCGCTGCTGCGCAAATGGCTCGCCCGACCGCGGCCGGCACGCTAAGCTGCGGCGAAAAATCGCCATCCACGGGAGGACGCATGGACGATCAGCGTTCCGCGGCCGCCGGCGAGAAGCGCCGGTTCCGATCGGCGCGGCCGCGACCCCGCATCCCCACGCTGGCGCTGCTGGTGCCGCTGCTGGCGGCCCCGGCCGGCTGCAAGACCCTGCTGCCCTCCGGTGTCGACCATACGATTCAGCCCTGGTCCACTTACGCGGACGCCTACAGCGCGATCGATCACATCGTGCCTTACCAGACCACGCGCCAGGATCTGGGCGAACAAAGAATCGATCCCAAGCTAAACCCGTCGATCACCATCCTCACTTACACGGACCTGCTGCAGCGCTTCAATGCCGTATCCGCCGTTCCGCGTGAGCACCTGGAGCGCGGCATTGCCGATTGCCTGGATGCCGGCAAGCGTTGTACCGCGTACGCGATCGACGTTCACCAGACCAACTCGCGGCGTGTCGGAAACTTCTGGCTCGACCTTCTGAGCTTCCGCCGCCGCACGCTCACCACCGGCTGGACTTTCAGCGGGCTGATCGTCTTCGTCGACGACCTGGCCGTCTTTGCACTGGCAGGCGGGCAGCCGAACGTCCGCAACGAACAGGTTTCGCACAATCCGCTCGGCCCGATACAGGGTGTGGGCATATCGATCAGCCCGAGCCTTCCCTAGCGCCGAGCCGGATCAGAAATAACGCGCGACCTTCAGCAGGACGCTTCCGCTTTGCGCAAGGCTGCCGAAATCCGAGCGCGCGGAGCCCGATTCGGCCAGTAGCACGCCACCGATCGTCCAGTGGTCCGACAGGTAGTAATCGGCAGTGAGCTGGAGCCGGGCCGAGCCGTCCAGCAGATCGGCGTCGACGAAGCCGGTCAGCTCCAGCTTGGGAACGAAGGCGTCGACCCAGTCTGCGCGCAGGAAGGTCGAATGGCGGCTGATCGGCTCCTGCTGGTCGGCCGCGTAAGCGCGGATGTACCAGAGCTGGCCAGCAGCTCTGCGCGTGCCGATGCCGGCCAGGAACCAGTTGTTCCAGTCCTTGTGCGAGAAGGCGGCCTCGTTCAAATGGTATTCGAGGTTGAACGTGATCTTCGTTTCGGTGGTCGTATAGGAGGCCCCCGCCGCCAGCTCGTTGCGGAAGTGCTGCTGCGGGTCCAGCGGCAGTGCGCTGGGCGCGCCCGCGGGCAGCGTGCCGGTGGCGCGGCCGAAGCTCAACGCCTCGTCGATCAGGCCGGCGCGCCGGCCGCCCGACCATTCTGCGTAGGCCACCACGCTCTGGCTGACGCTTTCGGTGAGATTCAATCCGAAGCGGGTCCGCCCATTGTCGTGATAGGCGAGCAATTCGGGGCTGAAACTGCTGCCGAAGTCGACGCTGCCCTTCAGCACGAAGCGGTCCTGCGCATTGGTCCGATCGAACATCGGGTCGAAGCTGTGCAGGTCCGAATCGGTGTAGATCGCACTGGTCGACGCGACCGCCGGTGCGTAGGCTGCCGTCAGCGAACCGCCGGCCCAGATCCGCTGCGCGCGCACCATCAGCGTTCCGAGGCGATCTTCGCGCAGCACGACCGGATCGACCGACAGCGGCTCGACCACCGCGCGCGTCTTGAAGAAATCGGTCGGATTGAACCCCAGGGCGACGCCGCTTTTCAGGTTGATCCGGCCGGCGTCCACGAACGCGCGCTCCAACGGCTCCCAGCTCGCATACGCCTCGCGCAGATCGTTGGTGACGTTCTGGTGGCTCGGAAAGTCCAGGCCGTCCTGGGCGCGCAGGTTCAGGCGCCCGCTGTAATTCAGAGCGACGTTCCCCGCTACCCGCCACTCGTCGCGCACATCGAACAGCAGGCGCTCCTGCCACGACGAGGGCCGCGGCGGCGGGGGCGGCACCAGAAGGCCGTCCCGCGTCCAGGCCTGGGTGAACGCGTTCTCCAGGAACAGCTTGCGGGTCGTGCCGGCCAGGACCGGTGCCTCGGCCGCCGGAGCTTGCGGCGTCTGGGCCGCCTTCGGGATCAGGTCCAGATCCTTGTTTTCGCCCGGCGGCTCGTCGGCGCGCGCCACTGCCCATCCCAGCGCCGCTGCCAGCAGCAACGCCGGCCAGGCACGCGCCCTCATTTGATCTGCAAGCGCGGCAGGTAGTCGCGCTGGAACCAGCCTTCCGGAACATCCCGGAAAGCGGACTCGCCGAAGGTGGCCGTGGTGGCGAGCGACGTGTCGACCGCATCGATGATGATCTGTTCGGCGGGTCGTATCGCGCCGAGACGCTCCGAGAAATTGCGGAAGTAAACGATCTTCAGCAATCGACCGCTGTCCGAATAGAACTTGCCTTTGACCGGATAAAAGCTGCCCTGCTCGACCCAGTATTCGACGCGGCTGTAAGTGGCAAGATCATTGGCGGCCTTCATCTCCAGATGCCAGCATTGACGCGACTTTCGCGCTGCGTCGTCGATCGCTTCTACCCCGGCGATGCTGGCGGTGTAGTCGATCGCCAGATTGACGGTCAGGATGTCGCCGACCGCGGCCTGCCCGATCAGGCGCTGCTGCGGCGAGATGCGCACGCTGACCTTGGAGTCCGGGTCGAAGAACCACAGCGAATGGCCGTCGAGCAGGACCCGTTTGCCGGCATCGCGCGCCGGCTCCAGGTACTGCACCAGGTTGCGGAATTGCCCGCTCGTCGTGTCCACCTTGGAGAAGACCGCCAGGACGTCGTGATCGCGTTCCTTGCCGCCGACGTACTCGGTGAGCGTCAGCACGCTGCGGAAGGGCTGGTCGGGGTTCCTCACGCGGTCGGTTGCCGCGACGATCTCCTGCGCCGTCTGAGCGAGGGCCGCGCCGGCGGCGAGCAGCGCCAGCGCACTGAAAACGATCCGGGTAGGCCAGTTCATGGTCGCCTCACACGTGTCTCAAAGCATCGACCACCGGCAGTCGTGCCGCCCGGTTGGCCGGAAGCAATGCCGCCACCGTCGCCACCAGCGCCAGACCGAACCAGGCTCCGATCACCAGCAGCGGACGGCCCGCCACGTCCAGGCGCAGCGGCACCTCGTTGACATTGCCCGGCGGAATCCACGTGAGCCCGGCGTGGTTGATGAGCGCCGCCACCAGCAGCGCAAGCACCGCTCCGATGGTGGCCCCGATGGCTCCGATCAGCGAACCCTCGATCGTGAACTGCGAGCGGATCGCGCTGCGGCGCACGCCCATCGCGCGGATCGTTCCGATCTCGTTGGTCCGTTCCATCACGTTCATCGTCATCGTGTTGACGACCGCGAACAGCACGATCACGCCCATCACCAGTGCGATGAACAGAAAAATCGAACTGAACATCTTCACGACCTGACCGTAGAACGGCGTCAGTTCGCCGAAGTCGCGCACGTCCAGGTTCAGATGGTGCTGGCTGAACAGGGCCGCCAGGCGGGCCCGCGCGGCCGGCAGGTCCTCGCTGCGGCGAAGCTGCAGCTCGATGCCCGTTATCTTGTGCTCGCCGCGGCCGTACACCAGCTGCTGCGCGAGCGACAGGGGCATAGCGACGTAGTTCTCGTCGAGTTCCTTGACGCCCTGCGGCTCGCCGCCGCTGACCGTGAGGCGGACCACGTTGGGCGCGCCGCCGCTGGTTGCCGCCAGAAGATCGATCTCGGGCATCTGCCTGGAACCGGCACGGTCGCCGCCCAGATCGTGCGCGGCCAGATCGGCGATGTCCTGGTGCACGGCCGACGCGGCGGGCGCCGACGATGCGTCAGCGGCCGGCAGCCGGGGGCAGCCCGGCAGTGCGAGCGGAGCGCACAGGCCCAGCACGCGGGCCAGCCCGACCCCGATCAGTCCGCGCGCCGGCTCGCTGTCCGACATCCTCGTGTCGGCCACGAAGTTCCGGCTGGCGCCGAACTCGTCCCATTGCCGCATCCGTTCCCGGTCGGACGGAATCAGGCCGACACCGAGGAACGTCTTGGACGCCTCCACCTCGCCGCTGAAATTGCCGGCGATGCCGACCAGCGACTGGGTCGGCGTCATCACGTTGATCATCGGACCGAGCACCGGGTCGTGGCCGATCAGCGTCATCACATCCTGGTAGCGGTCGATTCCGTAAGCGGCCGGATTGCCCGCGCCCAGCAGGAAGTACCCATCGCGAAAGACGGTCAGATGGCCGATCCGCTGCACACTGTTGGTTTCCAGTCCCGCGAAGATGTACGAAGCGAAGCCGCCGAACAGCAGCATCGCCAGCGCACCGGCGGCCACCGCCGAGCCGGTCATCATCGAGCGGCGCAGGTTGCGCAGCAGATTGCGCAATGCGATCTTCAGCAACATGTTCATCGGGCACCTCCATGGCGGTGGTCGATCAGCTCTCCGTCCCGGATCGAATAAATCTCGTCGGCGTGCGACATCAGTTGAGGATCGTGGGTCGCAAAGATGAAGGTGGTGCGCGACTGCTCCTGAACGCGGCGCATCAGCTCGATGATCGAAGCGCCGGTGGCCGAGTCCAGGTTGGCAGTCGGTTCATCCGCCAGCACCACCTGAGGACCCTTGACCAGCGCGCGTGCGATCGCAACGCGCTGCCGCTGCCCGCCCGACAGCTCGTTGGGGCGGCGGCGAGCGTGTGCGGCCAGGCCCACCGCCTCCAGCATCGCCAGCGTGCGCTCGCGCCGCTCGGCCGCCGGCAGGTTCACCAGCAACAGCGGATACTCGACGTTCTCGTAGGCGGAAAGAACCGGCACCAGGCTGAAGGTCTGGAAGATGAAACCGATGTTGCGGGCGCGGAAGTCGGACACGGCCTGATCGCCCAGCTCGCCGACCTTCTGCTCGCACACCTCGACCCCGCCGCTGTTGGGCGAATCGATGCAGCCGATGAGGTTCAGCAGCGTCGTCTTACCGCTGCCGGAGGCCCCGATCACGACCGAAAAGCGGTGGTACGGTATCTGCAGGCTGATGCCCTTGAGCGCGGGAACATCGACTGCGCCCGAGCGATATGTCTTTGCAACCCGGTCCAGGCGGACCACCGTTGCCGTCGCGGCGGGCGCCGCCTGGCGCGCTGTCGGATCCACTGTCGCCATCGTCTTCACCTCTATTCGAATCTGTGGTACCGTTTGGTACCAACGCGGTGCATGCTACGGTACCAGCCGGTACCATGTCAAGGGGTGATCTTGACCCGGGTTAAGTCGGAAGCCAGCAAGGGCGGGGAAACCACGGCCGGACAATTCGTCCGCGACCGCATCCTGAGCGCCGCTTTCGCGGCGTTCACGGAACACGGTTACACGCAGGCCAGCACGCTGGACATTGCCACCCGCGCCAAGGTCTCCAAGCGCGAGCTGTACGCGCTGTTCGGGAGCAAGCAGCAGATGCTGGTTGCGTGCATCGCCGAGCGCGCCAAAAGGATGCGGCTGCCGGCGGAACGGCCCCCGCTGCGCGACCGCAAGGACCTGCATGCGGCGCTGGTCGCGTTCGGGTCGGTGCTGCTGGCCGAGATCAGCGATCCGGACGTGATCGCAGTGTTTCGCCTGGCCGTCGCCGAGGCCGACCGCACGGCCGAAGTGGCGCAGGCGCTCGACGTCTATGGACGCAAGGCGGCCCGCGCGGCGCTGCAGGAAATCCTGGAACAGGCGCAGTCGGCCAGCCTGCTGAACGGCGCCGATCCGGACCGGATGGCCAGCCAGTTCATGGCGCTTCTATGGGAAGACCTGATGGTCGGGCTGATGCTCGGGGTCGCCGGCCGGCCCGGCCCGGGCGAAGTACGTCGGCGCGCGCGCGACGCCGCCGATGCGTTCCTGCGCCTTCATCCTGAACGCGATGACGCGCCCCTGCCCGCCTCGCGGGACCGGGGCGGGGCTCAGAACGTTTAAGGCCCGGATTCAGCCCGTTCAAGGACTTAAACACACCGTCGGCCGCACAGTGACTCCCGTCAAGACCGGTGCGCCGCACCGGCCGAATCCGGGAGACCGACGATGAACCTCAATACCGCAAACCGCATCCAGTCCCGCCTGATGGGCGCCGCTGTCGCCGCACTGGCCTCCACGCTGGTGCTGACCAGCGTGCTGTGGCTGTTCTCGAGCGTCGAGACCGCACCGGTGTCACAAGCGCAACACCAGGTTCTGGTCAGTTCAAACGATCACGCCGGCGCCGAAGCAATCGGCGCCAGATAGGCGGTGGCGCCCTTCCATTGTGGCCCCAGTTTTGTGCATCCCGGACCGCTTCAGAAAAGCCTTCAGAGCGCTGGTCCCCGGCCGAAGGAGGTAGAGGGAAGCTGTCCGACCGTCGACCGGCCCGATCCGGATCATGCAGTGCGGCGAGCTGGTCGCGAACCCGAGGATTGGGCGTCAAATGCCGATTGGAATGCCGGGAACCAGCCTTCGCCTGAAATTGACCGCCGCCTTTCTGGTGCTGTCGGCTTCGGTGCTGGCGGTCACGGTGACGGCGGTCGCGGAGCTGTTCGGCGCCACCCGGCGCGCCTGTCTTCTCGAGGCCGAGCACGTCGCCAATGCGATCGTCTCGGTCAGTACAGCGGACTTCCTCGGCCATGGCGAGGCACTTCGACGGCACGCCGCTGACCTGCACCGGCTGATGGGGCGCGACTTCTTCGTGGTCGGTGTGGATCGCAAGATCGTGGCGGACACCGAGCCCGACGAGGTCGGAAGGATATTCGGCGACGACCCGGGCAACGCGATAGGCCAGACCGTCGCGGACGGCCAACCCAGAACGTTCGTCGAGCCGGCCACGTCGGGCAGGCGCGAGCGCGAACAGCTGGTCGTTCCGATCCGGTTGCATCCGACCGACCCGGCCAGTCCCATCGTCGGAGCCGTGGTGCTTCAAGTGCTGGCCGCGGCACCGCGCGACATCTATGTCGCGGCAACCATCGGGCTGAGCCTGGCTCTTTTTGCGGCGATTTTCGGATGGCGCATCGCGGCGCGGGTCGCCCGCCCGCTGGCTGCCCTGAAAGCCGGTGTCGTCGCCATCGCGGAGGGCAAGTTCGACGCGAACGTCAGCGTGACCTCCAGCGACGAGCTCGGCATCCTGTGTGATGCGTTCAACCGGATGGCCGCGGACCTGAAGTCCAATCAGGACAAGCTGGCCCATGTTGCGCAGCACGACGCGCTCACGCAGCTGCCCAACCGCGTGCTGATCTATGACCGCCTGCAGCAGGTGCTCGCGCGCGCGCGCCGCCAGAGCGTGCAGGCCGCGGTCGTGCTGCTGGGTCTGGATCGTTTCAAGGCGATCAATGACACCCACGGCCACGCGGCCGGCGACGACGTCCTCAAGCAGGTGTCGGAACGGCTGGAGGAGCGCCTTGGCTCCGAAGGCACGGTCGGGCGGCTGGGCGGCGACGAATTCGCGCTGGTCATGCCGGATCTGGGCGATGCGCAGGACTGCTCCAATATCGCCGAAGCGCTGCTGGAGACGCTGGCCGCGCCGATCCGGATCCATCAGCACGAGATCTTCGTCACCGCCAGCATCGGGGTGGCCGTCTTTCCGTCGGACGGGGATGACGCCGACGCGCTGCTGAAGAACGCCTATGCCGCGATGGGCCGCGCCAAGGAACTCGGACGGAACAACGTGCAGTTCTACACGGCGCGGATGAACGAGCGGGCCCTGGAAAATCTCGAGCTCGAGACGAATCTGCGGCGCGCGCTCGCGCGCGAGGAATTCGTGCTGCAGTTCCAGGCCAAGGTCAGCCTCGACAGCGGCGAGATCGACGGATTCGAAGCCCTGATCCGCTGGCAGCCTCCGGACCAGGCGCTGGTTGCGCCCGATCGGTTCATTCCGCTGCTCGAGCAGACGGGCCTGATCGTCAACGTCGGCGAATGGGTGCTGCGCGCCGCATGCCGGCAGATCCGAGCCTGGCGGGACGAAGGCATCACGCCCCTGCCGATCGCGATCAACCTGTCAGCGACCCAGTTTCAGCGACAGGACATGTCCCGGACCGTCCGGCGGGCGCTGGCCGAATTCGAGATCGATCCGCGCATGATCGAGATCGAGATCACCGAGGGCACGGCGATGGAATATGCGGAAGACATCGTTGCGACTCTGCGCGACCTCAGGGGCCTGGGCGTGCGCATCGCCATCGACGATTTCGGCAAGGGTTACTCGAGCCTGAGTTACCTGAAGCGTTTCCCGGCCGACTCGATCAAGATCGACCGCTCGTTCATCGGCCAGGTCGCCGACAGCCCCGATGACGCCGCGATCGCGAAGGCGATCATCACGATGGCGCACTGCCTGCAACTGAAGGTCATCGCCGAAGGGGTGGAAACCGCGGCGCAACTGGCGTTCCTGGTTGCGAACGACTGTGACCAGGTGCAGGGCTACTATTTCTCGCGCCCGGTTCCGGGCGCCGAGTGTTCGGCGATGCTGAAGGGGCAGCGCCGCCTCAAGCCGTCCAAAGCGCCGGGCGAGACGCAGCGCATGGCCCGCCTGGTCGACCAGGACGGCTGGTGGAAAGACCGCGACAAGGAGCTCGTTTCGCTGTTCTGAGCGGCGGACGATCAGCCGGTCTTCGGCTTGGCAGCCGCCAGATGTTCTCGCACTTTGCCGACCAGCACGCCGCGGTCGACGGGCTTGACCAGGAAATCGGTCGCTCCGGCGCGCTGGCTGTCGGGCATCGCTTCGCGCCCGAACTTTCCGGTGAGCACGATCACGGGCACCCTCGCAAGATCCGGAAGCGCACGGATGCGCCGGGTCGCTTCCAGCCCGTCGACGTCGGGCAACACGATGTCCATCAGGATCAGGTCCGGCCGCTCGGCCATCGCCAGCGCAAAGGCCTGGGAGCTGTCGGCCGCAAATACCAGCTCGCAGGGCTGGCCCCTCAGGTACTTGGCAAGGAGCTCGCGCTGGAACGCATCGTCATCGACGATCAGTATCCGGTGCAGCTTCTGCTGCGCCACCGGCCGCATCGATTCGGCGGCCTGCACGTACGGCGCAGCGTCCGCGTGCAGCTGGTCCATCCAGCGGCTGGCCGGTGCCACCGCATCGGTGATCGCCCGCACATCCGCCCCGGCGTTCCCGCCTTTGCCGACCCGTTCCGCCGCGGAGCGGATCGTCTCGATGTGCTGTGCACCGGCCGCCAGCCGCTCGTCGAGGAACTCGCCGATCGAGCTCAGGTGGCGCGCACTGTCCACGATTTCGCGCGGGTAACCGGGGGCGCGTTCCGAAGCCGCCAGATGGCGCAACGCGCTGTACACGGCCATCGGGACGCGATAGCCGTCGTAGGACATCGGCCAGAACAGGATGTAATCGTCGAAATGTTCGGTGCGGCACAGCTCGAACACGCGCTTCACGTCGTCCTTGTGGCACAGAATGACGGTGCGGTGCGGCTGAACGCTGATGGCACGGCTGTGCCGGTACAGTCCCAGGTAATAAATTTCGGCCTTTTCCAGCTCCTCGAACGCCAGCACCAGCACCTGGGGGCGGTGCGCGTCGTAGTCGGATACGGCCGATTCGGGCACCCAGGACGCGCGTACGCCGTCGAACTCTTCGGCCAGCAGCTCGGACACGACGCTCGCGTTGGCGTGCGCATCCGACGCCACCAGGATGGAGGCGGTCAGCCGGGTACGGCGAATCGAATCGGTTTTTGAGTCAGTCATGGGAGTCTAAGTGCCCGTGGCGTCGAGCCGGCTCGAGACGGCGCCGATCTCGGCCATCAACGCCCGCATCATCTGGCGCAGGCTTTCGGGCGACCCGCGGCCTGCTGCCGCCTCCAGCCGCTCGCACAGCTCACCGAGCTGCATCGCGCCGACGGTCCGAGAGCTGGACTTCAAACGATGCGCCACCCCCACCAGATCGCCGGTGCGGCCGTCGCGAAACGCCGCCTCGATTTCCTCGGAAGCGCGGCGCAGGGCGGCTGCGAAGTCGCTCAACACCTCGGCGGCCAGTTGCGCATCGCCGTCCAGCAAAGCGAGCAGCACCGATTCGTCGTAGGTCGGCAGCCGGCGCTGGTCTTCGTCGGGTGCAAACGGCGCGCCCCTTTCACGGTCCATGTTCACTCCTGCGTTCGGGTCCATTTGTGCAGCATCGCCTTCAGATCCGGCAGCTGAACCGGCTTCGTCAGGCAGTCATTCATCCCGGCCGCCAGGCAATTGGCGGCCTCGCCCTTGATCGCGTTGGCGGTGAAAGCGACAATCGGCACGAGCGAATTGCCGCCTTCCGCGCGCCGGATTTCGCGCGCCAGCGCATAGCCGTCCATCTTGGGCATGTGCAGGTCGGTCAGGACCAACGCGTAGTCCCCACCGCGCCAGCGCTGCAGCGCCGCCTGACCGTCATCGGCGATGTCGGCATCGAACCCGCACACGCGCAGCTGGCGCAGCGTCACCTTCTGATTGAGCGCGTTGTCCTCGACCACCAGGATCTTGCGCTGCTCGCCAGCCGGGGCTGTGCCGTTGGCGCGCAAATCGGGCTGCGTTGCCGCGCCCAGCGGCCCCCCGGCGACGACGTCCGGCGCGGTCGTGTCGATGCGTGCCGGCACCGTCACGTCGAACGTCGATCCGGCCCCGGGTTCGCTTTGCACGCTGATAGATCCCTGCATCAGGTCCGCCAGCTGCTTGCAGATCGACAGGCCCAGTCCGGTGCCGCCGAACCGGCGCGTGGTCGAGTTCTCGGCCTGCGTGAACGGCCTGAAAAGACGCCCGATTTCCTCCTGCGTCATCCCGATCCCGTTGTCCCGGATCGTGAATTGCAGATCGACCAGGCCGTCGCCGCGGGCGGCAGCGCCGACCGAGACGTCGACGCGGCCCGCGTGCCGTTCGCTCCGACCCGAGAACTTGATGGCGTTGCCGGCAAGATTCAGCAATATCTGACGCAGCCGCACCGGATCGGCCTGCACTGCGTCGGGCAGGCCGGCGCCGAACGTCGCTTTGAGCGCCACGCCCGATTTTTCTGCCGCGGCAGCCAGGGTGTTGCAGACGCGCCGCACGATCAGGGCCGGATCGACGCGGGTCAACTCCAGTTCCATGCGGCCGGCCTCGATCTTCGAGAAATCCAGGACGTCGTCGATGATCGTGAGCAGTGCGTAGGCCGATTCGCGGATCGTTTCGACGCAGTCGCGTTGCGATTCCGACAGCGGCGTCTCGCGCACCAGGTCGACCATCCCGATCACCCCGTTCATCGGGGTGCGGATCTCGTGGCTCATCGCAGCCAGGAACGCGGACTTCGCGCGGCTGGCCGCTTCCGCCGCCTCCTTCGCGACCTCCAGTTCCTGCGTCCGGGATGCCAGGTCGGCCAGGGCCCGCTCCAATTGGCGCGTGCGGGTTTCCACGCGGATTTCCAGGTCCGAGTTGATCGCGCAGATCCCCATCTCGGCGACTTTCAGCTCGGTGATGTCGCGCGCGTAGGTGAGCACGGAGGGCTGCGCGGACCCCGGCGGCGTGATGGGACGCTTGCTGACCGCAAAGATCCTCGCCTGACCCGAGGCCGTCGTGAACACCAGCTCCGGCAGGGCGACGTCGCGCCCTTGTGCCAGCACCTCGTCGTCGCCGACCGCAAATTGCGCAAGCGCGCTGCGCACAACTTCGCGTTCGGCCCCGGACGCCATGATGCTGGAGACCGTGCTTCCGCACAGATCCGCGAAGGCCTGGTTGGCCAGCAGGATGCGGCCACCCCGGTCCTTCGCGAACATCAACGATTGACTCAGGTCGATCACGTCGTGCAGGAAAGTGCGCTGGCGCGCCAGTTCCTGGGCGGTGCGTATCCGTTCGGTCACATCGCGCCCGAAGCAGGCCACACCCACCGCCACGTCGGATGAGTCTCGCACCGGGCTGAACGAGACTTCGAAGACGCCGGGATCACCCTCGTTCCTGGTCAGGTTGGTCTCGATCCGGAACGTTTCGCCGGCCAAAGCGCGGTTGAACAGCTTGCGCCAGGCCTCGAGCGCCCGCGTCGGAAAGGCTTGCCCGACCTTCAGCGCCCGCTGCGAGGCCTCAGCGCCCAGCGCCTCCTGCGCGGAGCGGGCAAAGGCGGCGTTCCAGCGGGTCAAACAATGTTCGGCGTCGACCGCCCAGACCAGATCCTGCGAGTTATCCAGTACGGCCGCCAGGTGCGCCTCGCTCTTGCGAAGCGCGTCTTCGGTCAACTTCAGGTGCGTGATGTCGGACATTGCGACGATCACATGTTCGCGGTTGGAACTCTCCGCCGGTACCAGCGCACCCGAGCTCTTCACCCACAGGACCGCGCCGTCCTTTCGCAGGTAGCGCACCTCATGCGCAAACGACGCCGTCTCGTGCCGGGCGATCCGCCTGGCTACCGTGAGGCTGCGCTCCACGTCGTCCGGATGCACGATGGTCCTGAAGTGCTGACCGATCAGCTCCTCGCGCGCATACCCGAGCATCG
This sequence comes from Burkholderiaceae bacterium, assembly GCA_035511515.1. Classification (GTDB taxonomy): domain Bacteria; phylum Pseudomonadota; class Gammaproteobacteria; order Burkholderiales; family Burkholderiaceae_F; genus VBCK01. The sequence continues at coordinate 68,768 of DATKFG010000092.1, forward strand.
CGCAGGCGGCGTGGTTCAAGCGGATCCAGCGGCCATCCATGCTGCAGTGGGCCAGTCCGACCCCGGCGTTCTCGAAGGTCGCCTCGAAGCGCCACTGCGAACTCTGCAGGGCGGCGGCGGTCGTCTTGATCTCGGTGACGTCGGAGGCAAAGCCGCCGATGTACTGCAACTTGCCCGCGGCGTCGCGCACGTAACGCATGCGCTCCATGATCGAGCGAACGCTGCCGTCGGCCCGCACCACCCGGTATTCCAGCGGCGCGCCCGCCGTGGAGCCGCGCGTAATCGCCTCCGCGGTGCGACTGCGGTCGTCGGGATGTACATGCTCCAGCAGCGCAAGCGGGTTCTGGTACAGCACGTGCGCCGGCGTCCCCCACATCTGTTCGCAGCTCGGGGTCACGTACAGCAGCCGCCTCCCGTCCGGTCCGGTCAGCCAGAACACGCATCCAAGTTCGGAGGCGAGCACGTCCAGCGGCTGCTGCGCCGGGATCCCGAGAACCTCGAGAGGAATTGGCCCGCTCACCTTCGTTCCATAGGCTTTGTCTGGCCACGCGTCGGCCAGCGATCTCGCCCAGACGACGAGTCCGGATTGGGTGGTAAATCGCAGACGCTGCAACGGCGCCCTGCCAGCGTGGCGCAGCCCGGCGACGGGCGTTGCCCGGAAAAGAGCAGCGCGGTGCGATCAATCCTTGGATTCGACCCGGGGCCGCAATTGCCGCCCCCGGGAAGCCGGGGTCAAAGGCCGGTCACCAGGGCCAGCGCAAAGCCATCGTAGCCCTTGCCGCCGACGGTCTGGATCGCGGTGGCGCTGACGCGCGGCTCCGAGGCCATCAGCTCGTTCAGCCTGCGCACGCCCTGCACGCTGGCGTCGGCGCTGTCGGCCTGGATGACGGCGCCGTCCCGCACCACGTTGTCGATCACGATCAGGCTGCCGGGCCGGGCCAGCTGCAGCGCCCACTTGAAGTAGGCCGGGATGTTCGGCTTATCGGCGTCGATGAAGAACAAGTCGAACGGTCCCGCCTTTTCCGCGCCGAGTTGGGCAAGCGACTCCAGGGCCCGGCCCACCCGGACCTCGACGCGCTGCTGCAATCCGGCCCGCGCGACGTTCGCGCGCGCCACGTCGGCGTGCTTGCGGTCGATTTCCAGCGTGATCAGGCGTCCGTCAGCGGGCAGCGCCCGGGCCAGCCAGATCGTGCTGTAGCCGCCGAGCGTGCCGATCTCCAGGATCGCCCGGGCGCCCTGCAGGCGCGCCAGCAGGTTGAGCAGCTTGCCCTGCGTGGGTGCGACGTTGATCGCCGGCAGGCCCGCCTCGGCGCTGGCCCGCAGCGCTTCCTCGAGCGCCGCGTCGTGTCCCACCAGCAGGTCGTCCAGGTAGCGATCGACCGCGGTCCAGGTCTGCTGCGACATCGGTGCTTTCTCCGTTCGTGCATCCACGTAAAATGATAAGTCACTCCCGAAGCAAAGCTTACGGGCCACCAGCCGGGTCGGGCAAGGTCATGCGAGCACCGCGGGCGGTCTTGTTCGATGTGTTCGGCACGCTGGTCGACTGGCGCGGTTCGGTTGCGCGCGAGACCTGGCGGCTGCTATCCCCTCTGGGCATCGTCATCGACTGGGAGGCGTTCGCCGACGCCTGGCGCGGTCAGTACCAGCCCGCCATGGAAGAAGTCCGCAGCGGGCGGCTGCCATTTTGCAAGCTCGACGCGCTGCATCGCCGCAACCTGGACCTGATCATCAGCCGCTTCGGACTGGATCACCTCGACGATCGGACCCGGGCCGAGCTCAACTTCGCCTGGCACCGGCTGGACGCGTGGCCGGATGTGGCGCAGGGGCTGGCGCGGCTGCGCCAGAAGTTCCGGATCGCGCCGTGCTCGAACGGGAATGTGTCGCTGATGGTCGACCTGGCGCGCCGCAACGGCTTCGTGTGGGACGCCATCGTCGGTGCCGAATTCGCGCGCGACTACAAGCCCAAGGCCGTCGTCTATCTTTCGGCCGCCGCCGCGTTCGACTGCGAGCCCGCCCAGACGATGATGGTCGCAGCGCATTCGTCCGACCTGGCGGCCGCGGCGGCGGCCGGGCTGCGAACCGCATTCGTCGCGCGGCCCGACGAGCACGGGCCGGACCGGGGCGAGGCCCGTGCCAGCGTGCCCGTGGACCTGTCGGTGTCGAGCCTGACGGCACTGGCGGACCAGCTCGGATGCGCTTGAAGGTCCGGGGCTGCTCCGTCGGAAATCGGCAGGCTATGATGCGCGCCGGGCCCGTGTCGAAGGCCCGGTCGAGCGCCATAACCACTTCTCCGGGGAGAGTACCGTGAAGTTTTACCCACTGCGCAACGCAATAGCCGGCGCCGCCCTGCTGATCGGCGCCGTGGCAGCAGCCCAACAAGCGCCGTCGACGGAGACGCCACCTGCGGCGAATCCGCTCGACGACATTCCGGAGAAAATGCCGTTCAACACGCCCTACGGCCCCCCGATTTCGCTCAAGCGCGCGCAGGCGGCCGTGCTGGCGGCGGCGACGGAAGCGGAAAAGCGCGGCTGGCCGTTGAACATCGCCGTCGTCGATTCGGGTGCCAACCTGGTGACGATGGTGCGGATGGACGGGGCCCAGACCGCCTCGATCGCGATCAGCGAGCACAAAGCGCGCGCGGCGGTCAAATATCGCCGACCGACCCGCGCCTTCGAGGACGCGGTCCAGAGGAAGGGTTACCTGTATGTCCTGTCTCTGGACGACGTGATCACTTCGCGCGGCGGTATCCCGCTGATTGAAGAAGGCAAGATCATCGGCGCGATCGGGTGCTCGGGCGGAACCGGATCGCAGGACGAGGCGGTCTGCACCGTGGGCGCCTCGACGGTCAACAAGTAGCCCGCGACCGCAGTGACGGCTTCCCGATGAATCCCGCTTTCATCCAGCACGTTGAAGCCGAGCTCGCGAGCTTGCGCGAATCGGGTTTTTTCAAGCCCGAGCGCGTGATCGCCAGTCACCAGCGGGCGGACATCCGCCTCAGCGACGGACAGGCCGTGCTGAATTTCTGCGCCAACAACTACCTGGGCCTGGCCGACGATCCGAGGCTGATCGAGGCGGCCAAGCAGGGGTTGGACGCGCATGGCTATGGCGTGGCGTCGGTGCGCTTCATCTGCGGAACGCAGACGGTTCACAAGGACCTTGAAGCGGCGATTTCGCGCTTCCTGGGTACCGAGGACACGGTGCTGTACTCGAGCTGCTTCGACGCCAATGGCGGCGTTTTCGAGACGCTGCTGAGCGAGCAGGACGCGGTCATTTCCGATGAGCTCAATCACGCGTCCATCATCGATGGGATCCGGTTGAGCAAGGCGCGGCGTTACCGGTATCGCAACCGCGACAGCGCGGATCTGCAAGTGCAATTGGAGGCGGCAGAGTCCGCCGGCGCGCGCTTCAAGCTGATCGTCACCGACGGCGTGTTCTCGATGGACGGCACCATCGCCGACCTGGCAGCCATCTGCCAGCTCGCCGACCGGCATGGTGCGCTGGTGATGGTCGACGATTCGCATGGCGTGGGCGTGCTCGGCGAGCAGGGGCGCGGCACGCCCGAGCACTGCGGCGTCGGTCAGCGCGTCGACCTGACCAGCGGCACGCTGGGCAAAGCGCTCGGTGGAGCCAGCGGCGGCTACGTTTCCGGTCGCAGAGCGATCATCGAACTGCTCCGGCAGCGGTCGCGGCCGTACCTGTTCTCCAATTCACTGGCGCCATCGATCGCGGCCGCCAGCCAGGAGGTGCTGCGCCTGCTCGAGCGCGAGGGTGCGCAGCTGCGATCCCGCCTGCGCAGCAACGCCCGGCACTTTCGGGATGCGATGACGGCGTCGGGCTTCGCGCTGGCGCCGGGCGAGCACCCGATCGTTCCGGTGATGCTGGGTGACGCCACCATCGCCGGCACGATGGCTCAAAAGCTGCTCGAGCGCGGCCTTTACGTCGTCGGTTTCTCCTTTCCGGTGGTTCCCAAAGGCAAGGCGCGCATTCGCACGCAGATGAGCGCTGCGCACACACCCGAGCATATCGATCGGGCGGTCGCCGCGTTCAGCAGCGTCGGACGCGAGCTCGGCGTGATCGGCTGATCCCCGCAGGCTGCGAGGTTCGAAGAGCGCCCCGATGAGAGCCCTTGTCAAAGCCGAGGCCGGGCCCGGCCTGTCGCTGCAGAGGGTCAAGAAACCCGAGGTCGGCCACAACGACCTTCTGATCAGGATCCGCCAGACCGCCATCTGCGGCACCGACGCCCATATCTGGAAGTGGGACGAGTGGGCGCGCAAGACGATCCGGGTCGGGATGCATGTCGGTCACGAGTACGTCGGAGAGGTCGTCGAAATGGGTTCCGAGGTGCGCGGCTTCCGGATCGGAGACCGCGTGTCCGGCGAAGGCCACATCACGTGCGGGTACTGCCGCAATTGCCGCGCGGGAAGACGCCATTTGTGCCGCAATACGCTCGGAGTGGGCGTCAATCGGGACGGGGCATTCGCCGAATTCCTGGTGATTCCGGCCTTCAACGCCTTCAAGATTCCCGACGACATCCCGGATGAAGTCGCCGCCATCCTCGATCCGCTGGGCAACGCGACCCACACCGCGCTCAGTTTCGACCTGGTCGGCGAGGATGTGCTGATCACCGGCGCGGGGCCGATCGGCATCATGGCCACGGCCATTTGCCGCCACGTCGGCGCAAGGCACATCGTCGTGACCGACGTGAACGACTATCGTCTGCAGCTGGCGCTGAAGATGGGCGCCAGCCGGGCCGTCAACGTCGCCTCGCAGGATCTGCAGCCGGTGATGCGTGAACTGGCGATGACCGAGGGTTTCGATGTCGGCCTGGAAATGTCGGGCAGCCCGCAGGCCTGGCGCGGCATGCTCGCCTCGATGAATCACGGCGGAAAGGTGGCGTTGCTTGGAATCCCCCCGGCCGACCTCGCGATCGACTGGAATCAGGTGATCTTCAAGGGGCTGATGATCAAGGGCATTTACGGGCGTGAAATGTTCGAGACCTGGTACAAGATGATCGCGATGCTGCAATCGGGGCTGGACGTCACGCCGGTGATCACGCACCGGTTCGCGATCGAAGACTACGCGACCGGTTTCGAAACGATGCTGTCGGGGCAATCCGGCAAGATCATCCTGGACTGGAGCTACGGAGGGCGGGGCCCGCCTCCGTAGCCTTGGCGCAGGGCTAAATGCCGCTGATGATCTTCCTCATGTCATCGAGCGAGAAGCCCCGCAGCGTTTCGGAACGCACGTTGCCCTGCGAGCCGAGCTTCAGCAGCGCCGCGGTGACCGCCTCGTCGGTTCCCTCGCTAACGACCACCATGTCGTAATGGCCTACCGTGTAATAAATACCCTTGACGCTGACACCGGACTTTTCGGCGGTCGCCTTGAAGGCGGCGTAGCGATCGGGTGATTCCTTGATGCTGCGGATGCCCTGATCGGTGAAATTCACGAGACTGATGAACGTTGCCATCCTGCACCTCCATCGTTGATGACAAGTGTGCGGTAAGGCTACTCCCATCGAAATCGAAATCCCGTGATCCACGCCGGTTTGGGGATTTAAGGGTCAGCCAGACGCCTAAACTTAGCCGCTCCCAAGCTTTCGTACCGGTTTGCACGTACCGGTTCCCGTGCACCGATGGCTCAGCGCTACGTCGGGACAGGCATTCTGAGGCAGGCTCTGCAGAGTCTGCATACGGTCTCGGCGCGACCGCACACCGCCAGCGCCGATCACCTGTTCTGGCAGACACCGGCTGGCAACCATTTCGAGGTTCTTCAGATCGATGAAACGTCGTGGCAGGCCGGGTTCGGCCAGCACCAGCAGGCACGGGCCGCTGGCGTGCTGGAGGCCGGGGGCCTGATCCTGCTGCCGCGGCTCTCGTTCCCGCTCGCCGATGCCGAGCGCCCGTTGCTGGGTCCGGACTGCGTCAAGCGCGGATCCAAGCACGTCAGTTTCGACCTCCATACTGGCCTGTTGCGCGGAGCGAGCACGCAGGCGGACGAGGCCGGCACGCTGCGGCAGATGTTGGAGCGTTACGCGCGCGCCTCGCTGGCGCTGGTTCGGGCCTTGTTTCCACACTATATGAGGGCGCTCGAGGTCGCACGTACGAGCTTTCGACCGATCGAGGCGTCCGGCCGGACGGGTTCATGGCGCAAGGACGACCGGCGATTGCACGTGGACGCCTTTCCGTCCACTCCCAACCAGGGCCGGCGCCTGTTGCGGGTGTTCAGCAATGTCAATCCCGAGGGCAAGGACCGTGTCTGGAACATCGGCGAGCCTTTCGAGACCGTGGCGAGGCGCTTTCAGCCCGACGTTTCGCGCCGCTGGCCCGGTTACGCCCGCCTGCTGTGCACGCTGGGAATCACGCGCGGCCTGCGCACCGAGTACGACCAGGTCATGCTTCAGCTGCACGACCGGATGAAGGCGGACGTCGGCTACCAGGCCGGCGCCGTAGCGAGGCGCCTGAGCCTTCCGGCGGGCTCGACCTGGATCGTCCAGACCGATTCGGTATCGCACGCCGCCCTGTCCGGGCAGTTCATGCTCGAACAGACATTTCTGTTGCCGGTCTCCGGCATGCTCGATCCGGGCCGCTCGCCGCTGCGGATTCTGGAGCGGTTGCTCGGGCGACCGCTCGCTTGAGGTCGCCAGCGGCTCACGTCTTGAGCCGGTAGCCGGTCCGGAAGATCCAGACGACCACCGCCAGGCCGGCCAGGAAGAACCCCAGCGTCGCCGCCAGGCTCGTTGCGACGCTGACGTCCGAGTTGCCGTAAAAGCTCCAGCGAAACCCGCTGATCAGGTAGACGACCGGGTTGAACAGCGTCACCGTGCGCCACGCGGACGGCAGCATGTCGATCGAGTAGAACGCGCCGCCCAGGAAAGTGAGCGGCGTCATCACAAGCATCGGGATGAACTGCAACTGCTCGAAGCTGTTGGCCCAGATCCCGATGATGAAGCCGAACAGACTGAAGCTGGCCGCCGTCAGCAGCAGGAAGCCGATCATCCATGCCGGGTGCAGGATCTGCATCGGTATGTAGAACGCCGCCGTGGCCAGGATGATCAGTCCCAGCGCGATCGACTTGGTGGTCGCCGCACCGACGTAGGCGAGCACGATCTCCAGCGGAGACACCGGCGCCGACAGGATCTCGTAGATCGTTCCGGTGAACTTCGGAAAGTAGATGCCGAACGACGCGTTGGACAGGCTCTCGGTGAAAAGGGTCAGCATGATCAACCCGGGCACGATGAAGGCGCCATACGGCACACCGTGCACTTCGGTCATCCGGCTGCCGATGGCGGCGCCGAACACCACGAAGTACAACGAGGTGGTGATCACGGGCGTGAGCAGGCTCTGCAGCAGCGTGCGCATCGCGCGCCCCATCTCCAGCTTGTAAATGGCCCAGACGCCGTACCGGTTGAAGGCGAGGGCGCTCACTGCCGCACTCCCGGGCGTTCGCTGACCAGGCTGACGAAGATTTCCTCCAGCGAGCTCTGGCGCGTATTCAGGTCGTGAAAGGCGATTCCGAGCTCGCCCATCCGCTTCAACAGCGCCGGCACCCCCGTGCCTTCGTCTTCCGAATCGAAGCGGTATTCGATCTCCCGGCCGCCGTCCTTCAAAGCCAGTGCCCAGTCCCCCAGCGCCTCGGGAATCTCCACCATGGGCTGCTGAAGGTGCAGCGTCAGCTGTTTCTTGCCCAGCTTCTTCATCAGCTCGGCTTTGTCTTCGACCAGGATCAGCTCGCCCTTGTGGATCACGCCGATGCGGTCGGCCATCTCCTCGGCTTCGTTGATGTAGTGCGTGGTCAGGATGATCGTGACGCCGGCTGCGCGCAGGCCGCGCACCAGGGCCCACATGTCGCGGCGCAACTCCACGTCCACGCCCGCGGTGGGCTCGTCCAGAAACAGGATCTGCGGTTGGTGCGACAGGGCCTTGGCGATCATCACGCGGCGCTTCATGCCGCCCGACAGCGTCATGATGCGGTCGCCTCGCTTGTCCCACAGCGACAGGTCGCGCAGCAGCTTTTCGACGAAGGCCGGGTCGGGCGCGCGCCCGAACAGCCCGCGCGAGAAGCTCACGTTGGACCAGACCGACTCGAACGCATAGATGTTGAGCTCCTGCGGGACCAGCCCGATGCTCGACCGCGCATCCCGGTAGTCGTGCACGATGTCCCGGCCGTCGACCAGCACCGTGCCGCCGGAAGGCGTAACGATGCCGCAGACGATGTTGATCAGCGTCGTCTTGCCGGCCCCATTGGGGCCGAGCAGCGCGAAGATCTCGCCCTTGCGGATCTGAAGATCGACGCCCTTGAGCGCCTGCAGGCCCGACGCATAGGTCTTGGTCAGGTTCGAAATGGAGATGATCGGCGGCATCGGCCGGATGTTATCGCAGGCCCCGCGCGGACCGTTGCGCCAAATCCTGCACCCGCGCGGGCCCGCCTTGCAGCCGAGGCCGGACGACCGCCGCGAAGCGGTTGACCGGCTCGAGCCCCGCGTCGATACTGGAGCGCACCGTGGGAAACAGCGCTGCGATGGCGCACACCGAATCCGCAGGACACGATGCGCGCCGTCTGATCCGGATCGCCCGCGCGGCCGTGCTCGCAGCAGTTGCGTTCGGGTCCGCAGCGGCGCCGGGCGCCGAAGGCCGGCCGCAGCGACCGCCCGTCCAGGACTTCTTCCGCAATCCGCAGGTCACCCAGGCGAAGCTCTCGCCGGACGGAACTTATCTTGCGGTGACCGCTTTGGCTGCGAACGGGCGCGTGGCGCTGATGGTCGCCGACCTGAGCAAGCCGCTGCAGCTGCGCAGCCTGGCCGGCTTCGACAGGGCTGACGTCAGGAACTTCGCCTGGGTCAACAACCGGCGGCTGGTGTACGACGCGCAGGACCTGCAGTCGGCCCGGCAGCTTGGCAACGGGGGGCTGTTCGCGATCGACCTGGACGGCTCGCATTTCGAGGGGCTGATCGCCGCCCAGTTCGGCTTCCAGCCGGAGCACACCGGGAGCCTGCTCAGATCCAAAATCCTGCCGACGACGTATGTATTCCACAGTGAGTTGCCCGGGGATACCGACGATGTCGTGGTCGCCGAATACGCTTTCCTGCAATCGGATCCATACAACCCGGATCACGTCCGGCTGGTTCGTCTGAATACGCGCACGCACAAACAGCGTGACCTGGTCGAGAATCAACCGCCTTGGGTTCAAGCGTGGTTGCTCGACGGGGACGGCGAACCACGCATCGCGATTTCGAAGCACAAGAACATCCAGCGAGTTCACTACCGCGATAAGGGTTCCACGAACTGGAAGGTGCTGGATGAAAGGGACGCATTCGACCCCGCAGCCCTGGACCCGAGGTTCATCGGATTCGACGACCTTCTTTATGCATGGGTGATCGATGGCCTCTACGTGGCCGATCTGAAGCAGGCCGTGCTGGACTGGAAGCCGTTCCTGACGCTGAAGGGATTCAACTCCGTCGGCTACTGGGAAGTCGACCACAAGGCAAGAAAACTGGTCGGCGTGCATTACCTGACCGACGCGCACGCCACCCAGTGGGTCGATCCGCGCATGGCTGAAGCGCAGAAGCTGATCGACGCGGCCCTGCCCGGCACCACCAACACGATCAGCTGCGGGGACTGTCTGTCGTCCAGGTTCTTCCTGGTCCGCGCCGCCTCGGACCGGCAGCCGACCCGGTTCCTGCTGTTCGACACCGCGGTCAACAAGCTCTCGGGGCAGGCGCTCGCGCGCCCATGGATCGATGCCCGGCAGATGGGTCATCGTGATTTCTTCCGGTTTCACGCGCGCGACGGCATGGAAATCCCGGTCTACGTGACACTGCCGCCAGAGCGGGAAAAGGACGAGCGGCTGCCGCTGGTCGTCCTGGTTCACGGCGGACCGTGGGCCCGGGGAGCATCGTGGGAGTGGGATGCCGAAGCCCAATTCCTCGCCAGTCGCGGTTACGCGGTGCTTCAGCCGGAGTTTCGCGGCGGCACCGGCTTCGGCTATGAGCATTTCCATGCCGGCTGGCACCAGTGGGGCCTGGCGATGCAGGACGACCTGGCCGACGCGGCGCGCTGGGCCATCGCCCAGGGTTATGCCGACCCGGCTCGGATCGCGATCGGGGGCGCCAGCTACGGCGGCTACGCCACGCTGATGGGCCTGATCAAGGATCCGGACCTGTTCCGCTGCGGGTTCGAGTTCGCGGGCGTGACCGACATCGGGTTGATGTACTCAATCAGCTGGAGCGACATCTCCGACGAAGTCAAGAAATTCGAGTACCCGACCTTGATCGGCGACCCGGACAAGGACGCCGTTCAGATCGCCGAAACCTCGCCGCTGAAGAATGCACAACGCCTGAAGCAGCCGTTGCTGATGGCCTATGGCGTGGAAGACCTCAGAGTACCGATCAAGCACGGCCGCAAGTTCCGCGACGCCGTGTCGATCACGAACAAGAGCGTTGAATGGATCGCATACAACGAAGAGGGGCACGGGTTTCACCAGGACGCGCACCGCATCGACTACTGGAAGCACGTCGAGACATTTCTCGACCGATGCCTGATGCCCACGCCCCCTGCGCGGTGAGAGATACGAGAACGGGGAGTTTTTGTCCGGTCGGGTCCGATCCGACCGCATGACACAATGCGCGAGGCGCAAGACCCCGAGCCGTGCCGCGATGAGTCAGCCGCCAGAAGCCTTCGACCCGGCCCGCTATTTCGATCAAAGCGTGGCGGACCGTTACGACCAGGGCATCCGCCTGTCCTGCCCGGGCTACGACGCCTTGCACCAGATGGTCGCGCCCTGGCTTGCGCTGCTGCCGGGCGATTGCAGTTTTCTTTCCGCCGGGGCCGGCACCGGGGCCGAGATCATTGCGCTGGCCAGACGCTTTCCGTCATGGCGCTTTGTCGGCGTCGACGTATCGGCCCAGATGCTGCAGGTCTGCCGTCACCGGATCGCCGAGGCGGACATCCGCAATGCGGTGACTCTTTTCAACGGCCGCCTGGAGGATTACCGGGCGCCGGCACCGTTCGATGCGGCCTCGTCGATCTTCGTCGTCCACTTCATCAAGGGCAGGGAACTGAAGCTCGCTTACTTCCGCGCGATCGCCGCCAATCTGAAACCTGGAGGCCTGTTCGTTCTGGCCGACCTGTTCGGCGATCAGCGCTCTGACGACTTTGTGAGGCTGTTGCGGGCCTGGCTGATTTCCTACATGTCCCAGGGCATCTCTGGCGAGAACCTGGCGCAGGACATCGCGCACATCTTCAAGAACATCGCCTTCATGCCGGAAAGCGATTTGCCGGCGCTGCTGCGCGAAGCCGGGTTCATCGACCCGCTTCGCTTTTACCAGGCGTTCTTGTTCGGCGGCTGGGTGGCCGTCAAGGCCTGAGTGCGCATCAGCGCAGCGGTCGCCTCGTCGGCGCCGGGGCCGATCCGGAGCTCCAGATCTCGTAACGGAAGGCGCGTCCGCAGCGGGTGCAATTCCAGACCGCGAAGTTCGGCTGCCTGACCGAGGGCGACGGGTCGAAATCGTGATCGCAATCGGCCTTGCCCGCGCTCGCGCGAACCGAGTGCGGGCAGTAAGTTTCGCAGTCGAGCTGGATCTTGCGCGGCCGCAACGGCCGTTGCTCGAGAGTCGTTTGCGTCGATTCCATGGTCGCGTCGAACCGGTTGACGGCTACAACGGTGAATCGGCCGTCAGCGCCAATATGCGCTTGCGCGAGGACGCGATCAAGTGACCAATTTCACCCTTTTCGGGTAAGCCGTTGAGACCAGGCAAAGCCACGTTGGTACCGCAAAGCGAGCCGCTTAAGTCCTCAACCGCCCAGCTTGCGCCGCAATATCTCGTTGACCTGGGCCGGGTTGGCCTTTCCTCGAGTGGCCTTCATCGCCTGGCCAACCAGGGCATTGAACGCCTTTTGCTTGCCGGATTTGAATTCCGCAACCATTGCGCCGTTGTCGGCCAGGACCTGCTCGACGATCGCCTCGATCGCGCCCGCATCGGAGATCTGCCTCAGGCCCCGCTCGTCGATGTAGGCGTCGACCGACCCGGCCCTGCCCTCCCACAGCGCGGCGAACACGTCCTTCGCGATTTTCTGATTGATGGTGCCGTCATGGATGCGCGACACCAGCGCAGCGAGTTGAGCTGGCGTGACCGGGCACTGTTCGATCGTAAGACCGGCGGCATTCAGCGCCGCCGACAATTCGCCGGTCATCCAGTTCGCGACCGCTTTCGGGTCGGCTGCACCGCGCGCGGCCGCCTCGAAGTACTGCGCGAGCGCGCGCGAGGAGGTCAGCAGCGCCGCGTCGTAGCTGCCCAGCCCGTACTGGCCCGCCAGGCGCGCACGCATCGCGTCCGGCAGCTCGGGCAGCTGCGCCCGCACGCGCTCGATCCACTCGGCACCGATCTGCAGCGGCAGCAGGTCCGGGTCCGGGAAATAGCGATAATCCATCGCGTCTTCCTTGGAACGCATCGACCGGGTCTGGTCCAGGTTCGGGTCGTACAGCCGCGTTTCCTGGACGACCTGCCCGCCGTCCTCGATCAGCTCGACCTGACGCCGGATCTCGTGCTCGATCGCCAGCTGAAGAAAGCGAAAGCTGTTCAGGTTCTTGATTTCCACGCGGGTGCCCAGACGCGTATCGCCGGCCGGCCGCACCGAGACGTTGGCGTCGCACCGGAAGCTGCCTTCCTGCATGTTGCCGTCACAGATGTCCAGCCACACAACCAGCGCGTGCAGCGCGCGGGCGTATGCCACCGCCTCGGCGCTGGACCGCATGTCGGGCTCGGAGACGATCTCCAGCAGCGGCACGCCGGCACGATTCAGGTCGATCCCCGACTGGTCGCGGAATGCTTCGTGCAAGGACTTGCCGGCGTCCTCTTCCAGGTGCGCCCGCGTCAGCCGCACCGTCTTGGTGTACGCCTCGCCGGACCGGGGCGATACCAGGCAGCTCACCGTGCCGCCCTGTACCACCGGCAGCTCGTACTGACTGATCTGGTAGCCCTTCGGAAGATCGGGGTAAAAGTAGTTCTTGCGGGCGAACACCGAGGACTCGGCGATTCGAGCGGCGACCGCGCACCCGAAGCGGATCGCGCATTCGACCGCCGCCCGGTTCAGCACCGGCAGCACACCCGGCAGCGCCAGGTCGATCACGCTGGCCTGCGCGTTCGGTTCGGCCCCGAACGCGGTCGACGCCGGCGAAAAGATCTTCGATCGCGTCAGCAGCTGGACGTGCGACTCCAGACCGATCACCGCTTCCCATTGAGCTGCCATCTGCCGCGCCCCTTTGAATCAGAACCCGGGCGGCACGCGCCGATGCCAGTCGGTGGCCAGCTGGTAGCGGTGCGCCGCACCCAGCAGCCGGGCTTCGTCGAAATAATTGGCGATCAGCTGCAGGCCTACGGGCCGGCCACGGTGGCCGAATCCGCACGGCATGCTCAGAGCCGGTACGCCGGCCAGGCTGGCCGGCACGGTGAACAGGTCGGCCAGGTACATCGAGACCGGATCGGCCGCCTTTTCCCCGAAATTGAAGGCCACGCTGGATGTCACCGGCCCGGCGATCAGGTCGCATACCTGGAAGGCACGCCGGAAGTCCTCGGCGATCAGCCGGCGCACCTTGGATGCCTTCAAGTAGTAGGCATCGTAATAGCCGTGCGACAGCACGTAGGTGCCGACCAGGATCCGGCGCCTTGGCTCCGGCCCGAAGCCCTCGGCGCGCGACTTCTTGATCATGTCGGTGAGGTCGTCGAAGCGGCTGGCCCGGTGGCCATAGCGCACGCCATCGAAACGCGACAGGTTGCTGGACGCCTCGGCCGGCGCCACCACGTAGTAGACCGGGATGCCCAGCGGCGCGTTGGGCAGCTCCACATCGATCAGGCTGGCCCCGAGCTGCCGGTACTGCTCGATCGCCGTGCGCACCGCCGCTTCGACGTCCGGCTGCAGGCCTTGCCCGAAGAACTGCGCCGGCACCCCGATCCGCAGCCCGCTCAAGTCCGACTGCAGCGCGCGCGTGAAGTCCTCGTCCGGGCGCTGCACGCTGGTTGAGTCGCGCGGATCGAACCCCAGCATCGAGTTGAACACCACCGCGCAGTCCTCGGCGCTGGCGGCCAGCAGGCCCGCCGTATCCAGGCTCGAGGCGAATGCAATCATGCCCCAGCGCGACGGGCGCCCGTACGTCGGCTTCACGCCCGTCACCCCGGAAAACGCGGCCGGCTCCCGGATCGAGCCGCCGGTGTCGGTACCGGTTGCCACGGGCGCCAGGCGCGCTGCCACCGCGGCCGCCGAACCGCCCGAGGAGCCGCCCGGCACGGCGGCCCGATCCCATGGGTTGAGCACGTTGCCGAATGCGCTGTTCTCGTTGCTCGAGCCCATTGCAAACTCGTCGCAGTTGAGCTTGCCCAGGCAAACCATCCCGGCCTGGGCCAGCCGTTCGACCACGGTCGCATCGAACGGGCTCATATAGCCTTCCAGCATCCGACTGCCGGCGGTCGAAGCCCAGCCGCGCGTGACGAAAATGTCCTTGTGAGCGATCGGCATGCCCAGCAGCGGCCCGCGCTCGCCACGCGCGCGCCGCTCGTCGGCGGCCCGGGCCTGCTGCAGCGTCAGCTCCGGGCGCACGTCCAGCCAGGCGTTCAGGTCGGGATGCTGCTCGATTCGCCCAAGGAACAGTTCGGCCAGCTCGACCGCGGACACCTCGCCGCGGTCCAGCCGTTGCGCAAGCCTTGCCAGGCCGCTGTGCGCCAGTTCGCTCACCGCCGGGCTCCACGGCCGGCTTCGCGCCCGGCCGGCCTCATTCGATCACCCGCGGCACCAGGAACAGCCCATCCTGCTGCGCGGGCGCGTTCCTCAGCAGCTCGGCCCGGTCTGGCGCAGGCTCCACCACGTCGTCGCGCAGCCGCTGCGCCCCATCCAGCGGGTGCGTCATCGCGGCGACCCCGGTGGTGTCGACCCGGGCGATCTGCTCGATCATTGCAAAGATGTCATTGAGCTGCGCCGCGGTGGCCTTGGCCTGCTCGTCGGTGATCTCGAACCGCGCAAGGTGGGCGATCCGGTGAACGTCGGCAAGCGTCAGCGACATAGGGATGGACCTTGATCAGGGGTCGGCCGGGGCAGTTCGACTAATCCGGACGGACGCCACGCACTCGTGGATCGCGGCATTTCGTCTATTATGGCGCACCTGCATAACGAGCCCGCCGCCAGGCGGGCCGACTTTTTTGTTCGCCTTCACCGGAGCCATAGAGCGGCATGTTCGGCTTCCTACGCAGCTATTTTTCAAGTGATCTGGCCATCGACCTGGGCACGGCGAACACGCTGATCTACGTACGCGGCAAAGGCATCGTGCTGAACGAACCGTCGGTGGTGGCAATCGCCCGCGAAGGCGGGCCCAACGGCAAGGAAGTGGTGCGTGCCGTGGGCCTTGAGGCCAAGCAGATGCTGGGCCGGGTGCCGGGCAACATCGAGGCCATCCGCCCGATGAAGGACGGCGTGATCGCCAATTTCACGGTCACCGAGCAGATGCTGAAGCACTTCATCAAGGCCGTGCATCCATCGAGCCTGCTCGCGCCGAACCCGCGCATCATCATCTGCGTTCCATGCGGCTCCACGCAGGTCGAACGGCGCGCGATCAAGGAATCGGCCGATGCCGCCGGCGCCAGCCAGGTGTTCCTGATCGAGGAGCCGATGGCGGCGGCGCTGGGCGCGGGGCTGCCAGTGGCCGAGGCGTCGGGGTCGATGGTGGTGGACATCGGCGGAGGAACCACCGAGGTCGGCGTGATCTCGCTCGGCGGCATGGTCTACAAGGGCTCGGTGCGGGTCGGCGGCGACAAGTTCGACGAGGCGATCATCAACTACATCCGGCGCAACTACGGCATGCTGGTGGGCGAGCCGACGGCCGAGCAGATCAAGAAAGAGATCGGATCGGCCTTCCCGGGCTCCGAGGTGCGCGAGATGGAAGTGAAGGGCCGCAATCTTTCCGAAGGGATCCCGCGCAGCTTCACGATCTCCAGCAACGAGATCCTGGAGGCGCTGACGGATCCTTTGAACCAGATCGTCTCGGCCGTGAAGATCGCGCTGGAGCAGACGCCGCCCGAACTCGGCGCCGACATCGCCGAGCGCGGCATGATGCTGACCGGCGGGGGGGCGCTGCTGCGCGATCTGGATCGGCTGCTGATGGAAGAAACGGGCCTGCCGGTGATCGTCGCCGAGGATCCGCTCACGTGCGTGGTGCGCGGCTGCGGGATTGCACTGGAAAGGATGGACAAGCTCGGATCGGTGTTCGCGCACGGTTGAAGCGCGCAAGGGCGCGTCAGCCCTGCCAGATACAGGGTCGTAGCCGTCTATGGAGTACGGACCGCCGCCGCTATTCAACCAGGGCGTCTCGGCCCGCGCCCGGCTTGCGTTCTTTTCGTTCCTGGCGATCCTGCTGATCGTGATCGACGCGCGCGTCAACGTGCTGGACACGATACGGATCGGCGTCGGCGTAATGCTCTATCCGGTGCAGCGGGTGCTGTTGTGGCCGCGCGATGCACTCACGCACGCCGGACGCTACCTGGTGACGGTGGGAAGCCTGACCCGCGAAAACGCGCAGCTGCGCGAAAGCGCGACCGAGCGGGCCGCGCAGCTGCTGCAGGACGAGCAGCTGCGGCTGGAAAATGCGCACCTGCGCCAGCTGCAGGGGCTGCGCGAGCGCACCGGCGCGAAGACCCAGTCGGTGCAGGTGCTGTACGAGCCGCGCGACCGCTTCACCCACAAGCTGGTGATCGACCGCGGCTCCTCGGATGGCCTGCGCTCAGGCAACCCGGTGATCGACGAGCTGGGAGTGGTCGGCCAGGTCACCCGCGTGTTTCCGATGGTGTCCGAGGTCACCATGGTCACCGAACGGGACCAGTCGATTCCGGTCGAGGTCGTTCGCAACGGTCTGCGGTGCGTCGCCTTCGGTGGCTCCGAGCCCGGCACGCTGGAGCTGCGCTTCCTGGCCGCCAACGCCGATGTCAGCAGCGGCGATGCCGTGGTCACGTCAGGACTGGACGGTCTGTATCCGGCGGGGCTTCCGGTTGGAACGATCGCGCGGGTGGAGCGCGACGTGAAGGATCAGTTCGCGCGCGTGATCGTCCGTCCGGCCGGAGGCGTGAACGCCAACAGCGTCCTGGTGGTGCTTGAGGTGACGGCAGCGCCGTTGCCAGCCCCGTCCCGGGAAAATCTGCACAACGAGCGCCCCATCCGCCGGAGCGCACGGCAATGAAGTGGACGTTTCGCCGCGCCAACGGCGATGCCGCAGCGGCCACTGTGACGGCCGTCCCGCGCGGTCAGCCCCACAAGCAGGTGCTGCGGCCGGTCAGGCCGGTGTTCATCTGGGCGTCGCTGGCGGCCGGCCTGGCGCTGGACCTTTTACCGTGGGGCCGCACCCCGCTGGTGCCCGACTTCCTGGCCCTGGGCCTGGTCTTCTGGAACGTCCACCAGCCGCGGCGCGTCGGCATGGGTGCCGCGTTCCTGTTCGGACTGCTGATGGACGTGCACGACGGGGCTCTGTTTGGCGAACACGCGCTCGCCTACACGCTGCTGTCGTACGGCGCGATCGCCCTGCATCGGCGCATCCAGTGGGTCCCGGTAACGAGCCAGACCCCGTACGTGCTGGCGCTGCTGCTGGTGGCGCAGCTCGCGTCGGCGGCGGTGCGCCTGTGGGTGGGCGGCGCCTCGAGCAACTGGTGGGTCGGCCTGACCGAGAGCGCGGTGGGCGCGTTGCTGTGGCCGCTGGTCACCTGGATCCTGTTCGCGCCACAGCGGCGCTCGATCAACCGCGACGAGACGCGCCCGATCTGACGGGGCGAACATTGCGCTCGCCGCTGGATCGTCACTGCGGCTGGGGAGCCTTCAGTTCGACCGTGTTGCCGTCCGGATCCCGGATGTAGATCGAGGGGCCGTAGCCGTCGGCGCCGTAGCGGTCGGCGCTGGGGCCAGCCTCGATGGCGTGCGCCTCCAGGTGTGCGCGCAATGCGGCCTCATCGAAGCTTTCCAGCCGCAGGCAGAAGTGATCGACGTTACGGCCCTCTCGGCCCGGGCCGGCGCCGCCCTCGCGGCCCAGGGGTCCGTCCAGAGTCACCAGGTCGATCAGCGCCGAGCCGGCTCGCAGTTGCAGCAGGCCCAGTTCCTGCTGCCATTTCTCGACGCTGCAGCCCAGCACGTCGCGATAGAACGCGGTTGCCCGGTCCAGGTCGCCGACCCGCAGCACCACGTGGTCGAGCGCTGCGATTCGCAGCGCGGTGGGCGAGCTATTGGCGCGCGTGGCTGTCATCTGGGGTCCGATGGCCGTTTCCGTTGCAACCTGCGGTTGGCGGCCAGTTTAGCCACCGGCAGACGGCCGGCCGCGCCTCAGGGCAAAATCCACACCCATGTGTGGACGATATGACCTATCCGAGAACCCCGCAGGTATCCGCGCACACTTCAACGTGCCGTCGGTGCCCGAGTTCACGCCAAGCCACGACGTGCGCCCGACCCAGGTGGCGCCGATCATCCGGATCAATCCCCTGTCCTTGAAGAGGGAAAGCTCGCTGGCGCGCTGGGGCCTGGTGCCGGCCTGGGCCAAGGACATGAAACTGGGTTCGCGCTGCGTCAACGCGCGCGTGGAGACGCTGGCGAGCCTGCCGGCCTATCGCGCGGCCTTTCGCAACCGCCGATGTCTGGTGCCCGTGAGCGCGTTTTTCGAGTGGAGCGATTCTGCCGGCCACCGCACCAAGTGGCGTGTGTCGCAGCACGACCGACCGCTTTTCGCGTTGGCGGGCCTGTGGGAGCGATGGCTGAACCCGCAAAGCGGCGAGTCGATCGAGACCTACACGATCGTAACGACCGCAGCCGGCGAAAGGCTGGCCGAGGTGCACGACCGAATGCCGGTGATCGTCGAGCCCGACCGCTACGAGAGGTGGCTCGATCCCAGATGCACGCAGATGGACTTGTTCGTGCCCGTGGACGAGGCCGGCCTAAGGCTGGAAACCTGAGTAGCCGTACAGCACGAAAGCCGCCCACGTTCCTGGACTGTTGACGCGCGGATCCGGATCGCGAGCAAATTCGCGCTGTGTCGCGATCAGCGCCGCCGACGGCGGCGCGCCACGCCGGAGCCGTTCGAAGAACTTCGAAATGAAGCGCTGGGTCAGGTCATCGGCGACCTCCCACAGCGACAGCACCGCGGCCTGATTGCCGGCCGCCAGCGCGGCGAACGCAAAACCGAGCAGCCCCTGGCCGGGCTCGTAGCGACCGACCCCGGTCGCGCAGGCCGCCAGCACCAGCAGTTCGCTGCCCATCCGCAAATTCGCCAGCTCCGCCGCCGTCAACACGCCGCTGGCGGCACCCGCGGCCTGCCCCGGGTTCAGGACCAGCATCGACCGCTCCGGATCGTTTGGAAAGGCGAACGCGTGCGCCGCAACATGGATGTAGCGATATTCCGACAGGTGGCCATCCTGGCTCGCTTTCAACAACGCCGCCTTGCTCGCCCCGGATCCGCGCAGCACCGTGCTCCTGGCCGCAGAAAAATTGCCGGCCGCCGCCTCGACTTCCTTCAATGCGAAAGGCAAAGGATGTGTGGCGACATATTCGAGTACCGCCCGCACGGAGTCCCCATACGAGCGCTCGCCGACCCTGTCCGTCGGTACCGACTTCGGGTCGATCGCGCCGTCGGCGGCGAAGGACAGCAGATCGCGGCCCCACGCCTGCCGATGAGACGAGCGGCACAGCGTGGCGTACGTTCCGAGCGATGGAGCGTACGAGATCTCCAGTGTGTCGACCGCGGCCGCGCCGTCGATGCGCATCGCCCCGAAAGGGACCCCGTTTAAATCGTCATCGGCGACGATGATCAGGCGCCGGGCGGCCGGTGCCGCCGCGACCAGCGGGGCCAGCACCACAGCACCGACGCGCTCGGCCAGCTGCTGCCCGGAAAGATAGTGCCCGACGGCCGATTCCGGCCGGGAATAACTCACGGCCAATCGATTCGCCGCCACCGGCCACGCGCGAACCGGCGCGCCCCCGAGAAGCCCCACCCAGGCACGCACCAGCGTGCTGACGTCGGCGTCGGGATCGAACATCACGACCCTGGCGGGTGAATTGCTGGTAATGACGATCGCCCACCAGCGGTCCGCGGACCGTTGAATCGACGCGATCGCGGTTTGCGCGCTCAACAACCCCCGCAAGCTCGCTGCGGACGGCGCCTCGATGGCCGGCGGCTCCGCGCCGGGTCCACCGATTCCTCGTTCAAGGTCACCTCGTTCCGCGATCGCGAGCGTGCGCTCGGATTCCAGTTTGACCCGATCGACGATGTCCGCATCCAGCGCAAGCCGTTCATCGAACGCCTCGATCCTCGAGGTCAGGCCACGAATCCTTTCGCGCACCGGCGCAGGCGCGTTCGCGGAGCCGCTGTCCCGTTCGAAAAAGCGGTCGCGCAGTCTGCGGTCCCGCGCCAATTCGGATACCCGGATCGCCTCGTCGATTTCGCCGTCCTGCGCATGCAGCAGCGCCAGCGCGCGATAGCCCAGGTTGTGGCTGTGATCCGTCATCCATTTCGACAACCAGTAGTCGTGCGTATAAGAATGGGCCGGCGTCGCACGCCGCGCCTGTTCAGCCAGCTCGACCAGTTGCTGCAGGAGCCGCTTCGCCAGGCCACGGTCACCGTATCGATCGTGCGCCCAGGCGAGCGTCGACAAGGCGTACATGGCGGCGTAGCTGCCCGCTCCTTCGCGATCCTTCAGTTCGGTCCAGGCGGCTCCAACCTGGGCGAGTCCCTCGGGCGCAGCGGCGCCCGGCGACGGGCTATCGGCCAGCGAGCAAAGCCCCAGCAGCATCTTCGCCACCGCTTTTATCTGGACGTCGGGCCGGGCCGCGAGCCGGCTCTGGTCGAACGCCTGCCGCAGAGGCGGGCAGACGCGCTCCAGGCGGCCGTTCTGGACCAGCACCAGGGCGTACGCGGCCAAGGCCCGGGTGGTATCGAGCGAGCCGCCGCCCATGACCGCAGCGTATTGCTGCCAGACGGAGCGCAGGATCTGCTCGGCGACATCGACGTTGCCCTGCGCGCCTTCGACGCTTCCGAGCACGGACAGCGTCTTCAGCGTCAGCTGTCCGGGAACGCTCGTGCCGGCGCGGCCCGATTCCTCCAGCAGCGCTCGGAGCAGGGCGCGCGCCGTGTCGTAGCGGCCAAACTCCTTGTAAAGAAGCGCCAGCAGCCAGGACGATTGGAGCGTGCGCGGGTTGGAAAAGCCCAGGTGCTCGTAGCGCCACAGATAGACCTTCGATGCGTCCTGCAGCGCCGGCTCGAGCTGATCGAGGCGAATCCTCATCCGTGCGATCTGATCGTCGACGTCGATCACGCGCCGGTCGCCGGCGCCGTGCGCGACCACGAGGTCACGGCGCAATCGATCGAGCAGCTCGACGCTGTCGCGCTCGAGGTCCAGATAAGCCAGTGCGTTTGCAAGGGCTCGAATCGTGGATATGCGGAGCACATCATCCGCTCTTCGATCCCGATCGATCGCTTCGCGCAGGCTCTCCAGATCCGCGCGGGCCTGAGCGTATTCGCCAAGCTCCAGCTTCAGATTGGCCATCCGCAGGCGGTTCGACAGGGACTCGTCGGAACGGGCACCGAAGACCTCCAGCACCCTGGGCTGGAGCGCGACTCTCAGGGCGAGGGCCTGCTCGTTTCGGTCCGAATACGACAGCGCCCGGGCCCGGGCCAGCTCCAGTCGCAGCCTGGACGGGTGGTTCTGCGGCAAATCGATCACGCCGCTGTCCGAGGCCAGGCGGAGCGCTTCCGATGCCTCGTCCGCCCGTCCCGCCTGAAGCAGCGTCTCGACGGCAAAGGCCGCAAAGTCGAGCTTCTGCGGCAGCCGCGAAACGCTCACCGCCGACAGCAGCGCCAAGGCGCGCTTCGCCAGCCGGCTGGCGCGCTCCGGATCGTCGCTTTCGCTCGCGTCCAGCGCGCTTCCCAGCAGGGAGCGGGCGGCGGCCTGATCTGCAAGCTGCGAATCCGACGCGAGCCGAACGGGCCCATGGATCGCCAGCACACAGCTCGAGTCGATTCGAATGCTCGCGTCGACCTGCAGCACGGCGGGGTCCGCGTCCTGCACGACGCGAGCATCCGGCAAGGCAAGGCCGGGATGGTCCCGGGACCGCATTTCGATACGCGTGTCCGACCATTCGAGGCGGGCGACGATCTCGGCGCCGGCCGTCAACACCGCCTCGGACGGATCGATGCGAGCCCAGCGCACAAGCTGCGTCGAGTCCGGAAGCCATGCGGCCCCGCAAGAGGCGGCGGCGGTCACGAGCGCCGCTTGTGAGGCCGAAGCCATTGCCTGCAGAATCAGCGCAAGGGCCGCGAGCCGGCTGTTCCGGAACATCCCGCTGCGAATCATCCAGGTGGTCGGTTCGATAAAATAGCGAATCCGGCGTGCGTCGTCGCGTGCAACAATTCCAATTTGCGTGCGCATGGCGCGAAGACGGCTGATGACGGACCTGTCCGACGCGGTCACCCTGTCCAAGTACCGACCCCGCCACCGGGTGCGGCTGGTGACGGCCGCCTCCCTGTTCGACGGGCACGACGCCTCGATCAATGTCATGCGGCGCCTGCTGCAGTCGATGGGTGCCGAGGTGATCCACCTGGGCCACAACCGCTCGGTCGACGAGGTCGTCAGCGCCGCGCTGAACGAGGACGTGCAGGGCATCGCGGTCAGCTCCTACCAGGGCGGCCACCTGGAGTACTTCAAATACATGCTGGACCGGCTGCGTGCCCAGGGCGCGGGGCACATCCGGCTATTCGGCGGTGGCGGGGGCGTGATCATCGCCTCGGAGATCGCCGAGCTGCAAGCCTATGGCGTCACCCGGATCTACTCACCCGAAGACGGCCAGCGGATGGGGCTGGCCGGCATGTGCGGCGAAATCCTGATGCACTGCGACACGGACCTGTCGGTGCTTGCGCCGACTTCGATCGCTGCGCTGCGCGATCCCGACCTGGGCCGGCGCTGGCGCGCCCTGTCCCAGGCGATAACGGCGCTCGAATCCGGCACGGCCGATCCCGGCCTGCGCGCGGCAATCGGGCAGGCTGCCGATGCGGCCTCGGTGCCGGTGCTCGGTGTTACCGGCACCGGGGGCGCAGGCAAGAGCTCTCTGGCCGACGAAATGGTGCGCCGTCTGCGGTTGGATCAGGGCGACCGCCTCACGGTCGCGATCGTCTCGATCGATCCGTCGCGGCGCCGCACGGGCGGCGCGCTGCTGGGCGACCGGATCCGGATGAACGCGATCGGCCCCTGGCAGGACGGCCCGCGCGTGTACATGCGCTCGCTCGCCACGCGCCAGACGGGCTCCGAGATCAGCGCGGCGCTGCCCGCTGCGATCGCTGCCTGCAAGGCCGCGGGGTTTGACCTGGTGTTGGTCGAGACCTCGGGCATCGGCCAGGGTGATGCGGCCATCGTGCCGCTGGTGGATCTTTCTCTGTACGTGATGACGCCCGAGTACGGCGCTGCCAGCCAGCTGGAAAAGATCGAGATGCTGGACTTCGCCGATTTCGTCGCCATCAACAAGTTCGACCGCAGCGGCGCGCAGGACGCGCTGCGCGAAGTTTGCAAGCAGGTGCAGCGCAACCGGGGTGAATTTGCGAAAGCCCCCGCCGACATGCCGGTGTACGGAACGATCGCCGCGCGCTTCAACGACGACGGCGTCACGTCGCTGTACCAGGCGATCGCGCCGCGCCTGGCCGCAGTGGGGCTGAAGCTGACCCCAGGCCGGCTGGCGCGCGTGTCGGCGCGCACCTCGACCCACCGCACGCCGATCATTCCGCCCTCGCGAAACCGGTACCTGGCCGAGATCGCGCAAACCGTTCGCGCGCACAAACGAGGCGCCCGCGAGCAGGCCAGGCTCGCTCGCGAGCGCCAGCAGCTTTCGGCTGCGCGCGAGCTGCTGGCGGCGGCGGGCGCCGCTGCGGGCGCGCCCGACCCGCAGCTTGCGCCCGCGCTGACGCTGCTGGCCAGCCTGATCGAGGACCGCGCCGCGCAGCTCGATCCGGCCAGCCTGGATCTTCTGGCCGGCTGGCCGCAGCTTCGGCTCGCCTATCAGGGCGAGGAGTTCGTGCAACAGGTGCGCGGACGCGAGCTGCGCACCCGCGCGTCCACAACGTCGCTGTCAGGCCTGCGCATTCCGAAAGTGGCGCTGCCGGCGTTCGAGGACGACGGCGAGCTGCTGCGCTGGCTGCTGCTGGAGAACGTTCCCGGCCGTTTTCCCTACACCGCGGGCGTTTTCGAGTTCAAGCGCGAAGAGGAGGAAGCGACCCGGATGTTCGCCGGCGAGGGCGACGCGTTCCGCACCAATCGGCGCTTTCACATGATCTCGCAGGGCATGCCGGCCAAGCGCCTGTCCACCGCGTTCGACTCGGTGACGCTGTACGGCCACGACCCGGACGTGCGGCCCGACATCTACGGAAAGATCGGCAACTCCGGCGTCTCGATCGCGACGCTGGACGACATCGAGGTGCTGTACTCGGGCTTCGATCTGACGGCACCGGACACGTCGGTCAGCATGACGATCAACGGGCCGGCGCCGACGATCCTGGCGATGTTCCTGAATTGCGCGATCGACCAGAAGCTGGACCTGTTCCGCGCCGAGCAGGGGCGCGAGCCCGACCCGCAGGAAGCGGGCCAGATCCGGCAATGGGTGCTGGCCAACGTGCGCGGCACGGTGCAGGCCGACATCCTGAAGGAGGACCAGGGCCAGAACACCTGTATTTTCTCCACCGAGTTTTCGCTCAAAGTGATGGGCGACATCCAGCAGTACTTCGTACGCAACCAGGTCCGCAATTTCTACTCGGTTTCGATCTCCGGCTACCACATCGCCGAGGCGGGCGCCAATCCGATCAGCCAGCTGGCTTTCACGCTGGCCAACGGTTTCACGTACGTCGAGGCCTACCTGGCGCGCGGAATGTCGGTCGACGAGTTCGCGCCGAACCTGTCGTTCTTCTTCAGCAACGGCATGGACCCGGAGTTCACGGTGCTGGGACGCGTGGCGCGCCGGATCTGGGCGGTGGCGATGCGCGACCGCTACGGAGCCAATGAGCGCAGCCAGAAGCTCAAGTACCACTGCCAGACCAGCGGACGCAGCCTGCACGCGCAGGAAATCGCTTTCAACGACATCCGCACCACGCTGCAGGCGCTGATCGCCACCTACGACAATGCCAACAGCCTGCACACGAATGCATTCGACGAGGCGATCACCACGCCCACCGAGCACAGCGTGCGGCGCGCAATCGCGATCCAGCTGATCGTGAACCGCGAGTGGGGGCTGGCCAGGAACGAGAACCCGAACCAGGGCAGCTTCATCATCGAGGAGCTCACGGAGCTGGTCGAGGAAGCGGTGCTCAAGGAGTTCGAGGCCCTGAGCGAACGCGGCGGCGTGCTCGGTGCGATGGAGCTCGGCTACCAGCGCGGCAAGATCCAGGACGAATCGTTGCACTACGAGACGCTGAAGCATTCGGGCGCGTATCCGATTGTCGGCGTGAACACCTTCCGCGACCCGGCGGCAGCGCCACCTGCGCAGTCGCTGGCTCTGGCCCGCTCGACCGAGGAGGAAAAGCGAGGCCAGCTCGACCGGCTTCAGGACTTCCAGGGGCGGCATGCCGGCGCAGCGGGCGAATGGCTGCAACGGCTGCGCGAGGCCACGATTCGCAACGACAACGTGTTCGATGTACTGATGGATGCGGTGCGGCACTGCTCGCTGGGTCAGATCTCCAACGCCTTGTTCGAGGTCGGAGGCCAGTACCGGCGCAGCATGTAGGCGATGGGTGACGGAAAAACCCGCTTTAAAGCGGTGCAATTCCTCCATCGGGATGGGGTCAAGTCGGCGTAGGGTAAAGCCGACGTATTGGATATCGGCGCACCCCCCTCGGGAACCGAATCGCCCGGGAAAATCACCGCACCATGTACGAAGAAGACGACCGAGACGTCAACGTCCTTAAGACCGTCTTGCCGCTGATGTCGCGGCATGCCGCGGGCTACCATCCGATCAGTTACGCGGTGTGGTACGAGTACGCGAAGGGCGCCCGCTACGAGCTGCGCAAGACGGTCGACGATGAACTCAAGCGCCAGGAGCGGCTCAGCGTTGCGCTGACCTACTCGATCTACTCCAAGCACCTGGTCGAGCCGGCCGAACAGGCGCTGATGACGGCACGCACGAACCTGCTGGAGCTGGTCGAGCAGGTCAAGAGCGCGGTGCACGTGGCCGATCAGGATACGGCCGGGTTCGACAGCCGGCTGAACGCGTTCCAACGCGAGCTGTCCACGGCGACCACCGTCCAGGACCTGGGCGGACACGTCTCATCGATGCTGGCGGAAACCCAGCGCGTCAGCGACGGCTTCGGGAAACTGACCAACCACCTCGAGCACAGCAAGGACGAGGTCAAGCGTCTGACCGAGGAGCTGCACCGGATCCGCGAAGACGCGCTGACCGATGCGCTGTCGGGCCTGCTGAACCGGCGCGGTTTCGACCGCGAACTGCAGCGCCTCGCGCCCAAAGACGGCCTTGCCGCGGCCGATGCGGCGCTGGCCTTGATCATGTTCGACATCGACCATTTCAAGAAGGTCAACGACACCTACGGGCACCCGCTGGGCGACCGCGTGATCGCGGCGGTTGGCCAGTCGATCCGCGAGTGCGTGGGCTCGGGCGGTGTGGCGGCCCGCTACGGCGGCGAGGAGTTTGCCGTGCTGCTGCCGACCCCGCAGATCGAGGCCGCCGAGCACCTGGCGCAGAGCATCCGCCAGCGGGTCGAACAGGGCCAGATCCGCCGCCGCAACGGCGAGGAGCCGATTGGCGGCGTCACCGTGTCCGCGGGCGTGGCGGTCTGGCACCGGGAGGACGACTTGTCCTCGCTGATCGAGCGCGCCGACCGCGCGCTGTACGCATCCAAACGGGCCGGTCGCAACCGCGTCACGGTCGACTTCCTGCAGAGCGGAGATACGAGGCACACGCGGGTTTCGGTCGGCGCCCAGTAGCCGGGCCCGGACATCCTTGACCGCGGAAACGCGAGGCGTTCAAATGGCGCCATCGCTCCTTCACCGTGGCTCGGCTGCGCCGGCCGGTTGCAGGACGACATTGACCCACCGATGCCGCACCCGCCGCCGACCCGGGTTTTCACCGCCGGCATGGCTTTCCTGGCAGCCCTGTTCGGTCCCGCCGGCGCGGCCGGTGCAGGCTCTTGCCACATTGCGACCATCGGGACTCAGCACGTCGAGGTGAAGGGCTCTTCAGCCTGGATGGACGGGTCGGTGAACGGGCAACCCATCACGGTGCTCATCGACACGGGTTCCGCCCTGACGTCCCTGAGCCGCCCGTTCGCGAAGCGGGCCTCGCTCGACCTTCGCCCCACGTTGATGTCGGGATACGGTGTCGGCGGCCGGTCCGACATCTACAGCGCGTACATCAAGGCGTTGGCTTTCGGGCCGCTGCTGGCGCAGGGTGTCGAGGTCGCGGTCGTCACCGACACCGGCGCGGCGCCGCCTTGGGATGGAATTGTCGGCGCCGACATCCTGTTCGGTCACGACCTCGAAATGGCGCTCAAGGACGCAGAGATCCGGGTGCTGATGCCGGAGGGCTGCCGCGATGAATTTCTGGCCTACTGGGATCGGGAGGCTTCGGCCGTGCCGATGTCGCGCATCAGTTACAACGATCACCGGCAGGTGATCACGGTTCAGGTCAACGACCGGGATGTCAGGGCGCTGATCGACAGCGGCGCCTACCGATCGGTGATCGATGCGGCGGCGGCGGCGCGCGCGGGCGTGACGCGCGAATCCTCCCGGATTCTCGCCGAGCAACCCGTCGCCGGTATCGGACCGAAGAAAATCGACACCTGGATCGCGCCCTTCCGCAAAGTTGTGATCGGGCGCGAAACCATCCACGATACCCAGCTCACGGTGGCCGACCTCCGGAGCACTTTTCGCGAGGAGGCCAACACCGAAAGCCGGATCATGCGGCGAAACGACCACGGATATGACATGGTCCTGGGCGCCGACTTTCTGAAGGCGCACCGGGTGCTGTTCTCGGTGCAGCAGGAGCAGTTCTACTTCTCGTACGTCGGCGGGCGCATTTTTGCCATCGAGCGCTGAGCCCGGCTAGACTGCGGCCCCGTGCTCAGGGGAAACACATGAAGGCTCGCTCACGCGCTGTCGGATTGGCGCTCGTCGCCGTTGTGGTCGGTATTGCACTCGCCAGCCCGCCCGCGGCGGCGATCACGGCCGAGGAGGTCGTCGCGAAGAACGTTGCTGCGCGCGGCGGAGCAAGCGCCCTGGCCGCGCTTCGCAGCCTGCACCGCTCGGGGCGCCTGGTCCTGCCCGGTCAGTCCATCCTGATCACCGTTTCGGATCTGAGAGAACGGCCTGGACGGGTGCGGCAGGAGACGACATTCCAGGGGCTGACCCAGGTGCGGGCTTTCGATGGCGCAAAGGCGTGGCAGGTGCAGCCTTTCGAGGGCCGCAAGGAGCCGGCGACCATGTCGGACGACGACACAAAAGCGCTGCGGCTGGCGGCCGACCTGGACGGCGCCTGGGTCGACGCCAAGGCCAAGGGCTACACGCTCGAGTATCTGGGCACCGAGGACATCGACGGCACCGCCGCGCACAAGTTGCGGGTGCGCCTGAAATCGGCCGACGAGGTCACGGTGTGGATCGACGCGGATACCTGGATGGTGGTTCGCGACCTTCGCAAGTTCGTCGTGCGCGGGGCCGAACGCGAGACCGAAACGGATTACGGCGACTACGAAAAGGTCGGCGGCGTGTACGTCCCGATGAGCGAGGAAAGCGGCCCGCGCAATTCGCCCGCGTCGTCGAAGTCGAAGTCCATCTGGGACAAGGCCGAGGCGAATGTCACCGTGGCCGCGGACGCCTTCGTGCCTCCCGCCCACCCGGCCGCGCCGGCGGGAGGCGAACGATGAGGGCCGCCGCCGCATTGCTGGCCGCCTCGGCGCTCGGCGTCGCCGCGGCCGCCCCGGTGGTGGACTCCGGAACGATCTCGGGCCTTGGCGCCCGCAACATCGGCTCGGCCGCGATGAGCGGCCGTGTCGCCGCGCTGGCGGGGCGCGTCGAGCCGGACGGCAAAGTCACGCTGTTTGTCGGCGCCGCTTCGGGCGGCGTGTGGAAGTCGCTCGACGGCGGCACCACGTTCAAGCCGGTGTTCGACCGGCAGGGCGTGCAGTCGATCGGGGCGATCGCGCTGGATCCATCCGATCCGAAGGTCGTATGGGTCGGAACCGGCGAGAGCTGGATGCGCAACTCCGTGTCGTTCGGAAACGGCATCTGGCGCTCGGGCGACGGCGGCGAGACCTGGGCCTACATGGGGCTGCCCGAGTCCGAGCGCGTGAATCGGATCATCGTTGACCCGGCCAAAAGCGATATCGTGTACGCGTGCGTGCCGGGCAAGCTGTGGTCCGATTCACCGGACCGCGGCCTGTACAAAACTGTGGACGGCGGAAAGAGCTGGACGCTGGTGTTGAAGGGCCCGAACCCGTCCACCGGATGCTCGGGGCTGGCGATGGACCCGCACAACCCGGACCGCCTGTTTGCGGGTCTGTGGGACTTCCGGCGCAAGGGCTGGACGTTCCGCTCCGGCAGCGACGGCCCCCATGGCGCATCGGGTTCCGGCCTGTACCTGACCGAAGACGGCGGCGCGACCTGGAGCGTGCTCGACGAGAACACCGCTGCGGGGCTGCCGCCGCCGCCGTGGGGCCGCCTCGACGTGGCGATCGCGCCTTCGAATCCGCAGCGCGTCTACGCCGTGATCGAGAACGTCAAGTCGGCGCTGTACCGTTCCGATGACGGCGGCAGGACCTGGACCCGTAAGGACGACAGCCAGCGGATGGTCTGGCGCCCGTTCTACTTCTCGCGCCTGATCGTCGATCCGACCAACCCGGACCGCGTGTACAAGCCGGACTACTCGCTGATCGCCTCGGAGGACGGAGGCAGCAGTTTCAGCCAGGTGGGCGGCGGAACGCATGGCGACCACCACGACCTGTGGATCAACCCGAAGAACCCGAAGCACGTGGTGACGGGCGACGACGGGGGCCTGTGGATCTCGTACGACGGCGCCAACCGCTGGTGGAAGTGCAACAACCTGCCGGTGTCGCAGTTCTACCATGTCTCGATCGACGACAAGGACCCGTACCAGGTGTATGGCGGTCTGCAGGACAACAGCTCGTGGGTCGGCGACTCCGAATACCCGGACGGGATCACGAACGGCCGCTGGGAGAATCTTTACAACGGCGACGGCTTCTGGGTCTTCGTCGACCCGTCCGATTCGAACTTCGTATATGCCGAATGGCAAGGCGGCTTCGTTGGCCGGGTCGACCGACGCACGCTGGCCGCGCGCGAGATCCAGCCCAAAGCAGGCTACGGCGAGAAGCTGCGCTGGAACTGGAACACGCCGATCCACGTTTCGCGCCTCGACAAGGGAAAGCTGTACATCGGCGCCCAGTACCTGTTCGTGACGAAGGATGCCGGGCAGACGTGGCGGCGGATCTCGCCCGACCTGACGACGAACGATCCCGAAAAGCAGAAACAAGAACAGTCGGGCGGCATCACGGTGGACAACTCGGCTGCCGAGATGCACACGACGATCTACGCGATCTCGGAAAGCCCACGCGACGCGAAGACGGTCTGGGTCGGCACCGACGACGGCAACCTGCAGCTGACGCGCGACGGCGGAGCCAACTGGACCAACGTTGTCGAAAACGTGCCCGCGCTTCCGCCCCGCAGCTGGGTCTCGTGGGTCGAGGCCGGCCCGCACGCGGACGGGACGGCCTACGCGGCGTTCGACCGCCACTCGTTCGGCGACATGACGCCGTGGGTGTATGCCACGCGAGACTTCGGCAAGACCTGGACGCGGATCGTGGATGCGGCCTCCGGCGTGCGCGGCTACGCCCACGTGATCAAGGAAGACCCGCTCCGGCCCGGCCTGTTGTACCTCGGCTCCGAGCTGGGCCTGTGGATCTCGCTGGACGCTGGCACGACCTGGGCCGAGTTCAAGGGCGGCAATTTCCCGCCCGTGGCCGTGCGCGACCTCGCGTTCCACTGGCGCGAGCAGGACCTGGTGGTGGCGACGCACGGGCGCGGGATCTGGATCGTCGACGACCTGACACCGCTGCGGGCGCTGACGCCCGATGTTCTCGAAAAGAGCGTCGCGTTGCTGCCGGGCCGGCCGGCACGGCAAAAGCCCATGGGTTCGGGTGGCTGGCCGGAGGGCGACGCAACGTTTTCCGGCTCGAATCCGCCCGCTGGAGCGACGATCGCGTACTACCTGAAGACGCGCCACACGTTCGGGCGGATGAAACTGGAGATCCTGGATGCCTCCGGGCGGGTGATCGACACGCCGCCGCCCGGAACGCGCAAGGGGATCAACCGCGTCGCCTGGTTGATGCGGGAAAAGCCGCCGCTGGTTCCGACCGCCGCAGCCACGGTGGGCGCCTCGGCAGGCCCGCGCGTGCTGCCGGGGACGTACACGGTTCGGCTGACCAACGGGTCCGACGTGGTCGAGGCGCCGCTGACCGTTGCGCTCGATCCGCGCGCGCCGTTTTCGCCGGCGGATCGCAAAGCCCAATATGACGCCGCGATGCGGGCGCACGCGCTGTTTGCGCGCATGAGCGAGCTCGTGAACCGCCTCAATGGCTATCGGACGCTGGCCGAGTCTCGCGCCAGGGAGCTGGCGCCGGGCGAGGCGCTGCGCAAGGACCTGGACGCCTTCGCGCAGAAGTCGGAATCGGTCCGCAGCCAGATCGTCGCGACCTCCGAAGGCGGCGCGATCACCGGCGAGGAGCGGCTGCGCGAGCATCTGGCGTACGTCTACGACGCCCTTCTGTCCTACGAGGGCCGCCCCGGCGAGTACCAGGTTGAGCGCGTGGCCGTGCTGGAGCGCGAACTGGAGGACGTCGAGCAGCGCGCCCGGGACCTGGCGGCGAAGGATCTTGCCCCGCTGAACGAGAAGCTGAAGTCGTCGGGCCACCCTCAGATCGCGGAAGCCGAGGCGTGCGAGGCTGGAGAAAGAATCGCCGCCGCCCATGCGCTCGAAGAAGCGCTCGAAGGAGCGCAGTCGCAAGCGGTCGGAGCGCAACGGCGGCAGCGCGACTGACCCTGACCCCGGCTGGCCGCTCGGCCGCCGCCCGGATGATCCTGCGGGACTGAGTGATCTGGGACTTTCAGATCGCCTGCTGTATCGTCAGGTCACTCGAATCAAGGGAGGATGGGGTGCACGGCCGTCGCGCTTTCGTCAGGAGCGTGGGCGCGGGATTGGCCCTGGCTGGCGGCGCCTGGATGGCGCCGCGGTTGTGCCGCGCAGCCGGCCTGCCGCAGGGCGCCGTCGACGCGGCCGTGCTCGAGGCGCTTGCCGGCAAGCGAGCGCTGATCAAACGCTCGTATCGGCCGCCGAATTACGAGACGCCGGTGGAGGCGTTCGACAGCATCCTGACTGCGAACGACCGATTTTTCGTGCGCTGGCACCTGGCCAGGATTTCACCGGTCGACGCGAACCAGTGGCGCCTGGCCGTCGGCGGCGATGCGATCGAACGGCCACTGCAACTGACGCTCGATCAGCTCAAGCAGCAGTTCGAGCCGGCCGAGCTGGTTGCGGTATGCCAATGCGCGGGCAACCGGCGGGGGTTGTCGGATCCGCACGTGCCCGGCGTCCAATGGGGCCACGGCGCGATGGGCAACGCACGCTGGAAGGGCGCGCGCCTGAAAGACGTGCTGGCCAAGGCGGGACCGAAGGGTAGCGCGCTCGAAGTCGCATTCGACGGCGCCGACGAGCCCGTGCTCGAACGCACCCCGGATTTCATCAAGAGCATTCCGCTTTGGAAGGCGCAGGACGAGAACACGCTGATCGCGTACGAGATGAACGGCGAGCCGCTTCCTCACTGGAACGGTTTTCCAGCGAGAATCGTCGTGCCGGGCTGGACCGCGACTTACTGGGTCAAGCAGGTCATATCGATCGATGTGCTGTCGGCGCCCCAGGGTGGATTCTGGATGACCACGGCCTATCGGATCCCCAAGCGCAAGTTTCCGGTGATAGACCGCTTCATTTCCCAGGAAACCGCGGAGACGACGCCCATTACCGAGATGGTCGTCAATTCGCTGATCACGAACCTGGCCGACGGGCAGCGATTCCCCAAGGGTTCGGCCATCGTCATCCGCGGCATTGCCTGGGACGGCGGATACGGCATCCACTCGGTCGAGGTGTCCACCGATGACGGCCGGTCCTGGCAGACCGCGGAGCTGGCATCCGACCCGGGCCGCTATTCATTCGTCCCGTGGCAACACGCGTTCGTGCCGCCCGGAGCCGGCAATTACTCGGTGCTGGCCAAGGCCACCAACCGGCAAGGCGCGACCCAGACCTTTGAGCTGATCTTCAATCCGGCCGGTTACCACAACAACGTGGTCCAGCGGATACAGATCCAGGCGGTGTGAGGAGGCGATCATGAGAGCGCTCGATGCCGCAATCGCCACCGTGCTGTTGGCTGCCTCTTGCGGCGGCGCGCTCGCGGACGAGGACGTTCGCCTCAAGGAAGGCGTCGGCCGGGATGTGGTACAGGGCAACTGCTCGGTGTGCCACAGCGCCGACTACATCCAGATGAACTCGCCTTTCATGAAGCGCGCCGCCTGGGAAGCCAGCGTCAACAAGATGATCAAAGTGATGGGCGCCCCGATCCGCCCGGAAGACGTTCCGATCATCGTCGAATATCTGACGAAGAACTACGGGGTCGAATAAGAACGCGGCGACACCTCCAGCGCACCGGTCAGATCGCCCAAGCCGCTGCGGGCATCAGACAGCGGCGCCAGCGCAAAGCGGCGCCTGAGCAGGCGCAGGATCGAGCCGGTCTCGTAGGGTGTGTGGTCCACGTAGCCTTTCTTCACGAACGGCGAAATCAGGATCGCCGGCACGCGCGTGCCCGGTCCCCATCGATCACCGTAGCCGGGCCCGGCCGGCGGCGGCGCGTGATCCCAAAAGCCGCCGTTCTCATCGTACGTGACGATGATCAGCGTCGTGGTCCAGGCCGGGCCGGCGCGGATCCGGCCGATCAGATCGGCGATGTGCCGGTCTCCGGCGACCACATCGGTATAGCCGGGATGCTGGTTCACGTCGCCGCTGGGCTTGTAGAACGCGACCTGGGGCAGCCGGTCGCGGACGAGGTCCTCCAGCAGGTCGGCTTCGTCCTTCAGATGCTCGCGCCGCGCCTGGGTGCCCGGCGCGTAGCGCCGAAAGTAATTGAACGGCTGGTGGTGCGGCTGGAAGTTGACCGTGCCCGGCCTGTTGGAGTAGATCACGCCGCGCGAGGCGCCCCCTGGCAGCGCCGAGTCGGCAAGCGCCTTGTTCCAGCCGCCGGCGTACCAGGCCCAGCTGATCGAGCGCTCGGTGAGGCGATCGCCGATGGTCGGCGCATCCTGCGCGGGCAGCGGACCGCGCGCCGGGTCGGCCAGCTGCGGATCGCCGCCTTCGGCGGGCGCGATGCCGCTGGGCTGATACGGAGGCTGCAGGGTGTTCACCGCGTAACCGTCCGGGGTCACAGCCCCATCCTGTTCCCACTGCACCGGGCCCGCGAGCGCGCTGGCGGGCGAGCCGGCTTTGCGCGCCAGCCGGCCCTGTGCATCGAGCCGGCTTGTGATCGCGCTGGGCGCGTGCGGATACCGGGCAACGCAGCCGCAGGCGAGCCACAGGTGGTTGATGAAGGAACCGCCGAACGCACCCATGAAGAAGTGATCGGCCAGCGTGAACTCGCGCGCCAGTTGCCACAGCGCCAGAGCGCTGCCGTCGTAATAGCCCATCGTGAGGCCGCCCGCGTCCGAGACCGCGGCGAAGCGGTCGTTGCGGCCGCTGTCGATCTGCTCGATGTTCTGGTAGTAGCGGTGCATCAGATCGCGCGTGGCCAACGATGGGGCAAGCCGCGCGGGTGGCGCGTCGATCCGGAACGGGCCGTTGGGAAGCGCCGTGCCGAAGCGCGGATCGAAGTCCGGACCTGCGCCGTTCCACACCGGCGGCAGCACCGGCAGGACGCTGCCGTCCCGGTCGCGCTGTGTGCCGGCCTCCTTGGGCGCCTGCCCGACGCCGTCGGCCCCGGGGAACAGTCCGTACAGGTTGTCGAAGCTGCGGTTTTCGGCGTAGATCACGACAATGTGCCGGATCCTGGCCAGCGTGTCATCGATCGGGGAGGCCTGCGCGACGGCGGCCACGCAGGCGCAACCGGCGCCCACGGCCGCCACCGCAACGGCCGCTCTCATGCCAGCAGCAGGCGGCGCAGACCCGCCTCGGCTGCGCGGCGCGCCAGGCGGCGTGCGAGCGGCGACAGGGCAAGCGGCGCCACCAGCATCTCGGCCGCCATCCGGAACGGGAAGGCGCGCCGCACGATCGCATTAAGCTGATCCTGCCATCGATCGAAATCGCTGCGCTGGCAGCGGCGACCCGGATTGCGCACCTCGAAGGCGTGGCGGAACGCGATCCAGGCATCGTCGCTGCGCGACTCGCGCACCCGACGCCCGATCGCCCACGCGACTCTGAACGCGCCGCCGAATTGGCGCGGCTGACTGGCCCGGAAGAAACGCAGGAAGTGCTTGTAGTGGCCGACCTCGTCGTCCCGGATATGTCCGAGCACCTGCCGCAGCACCGGTTCCTGCACGTACTCGTACAGCATCCGGTACAGACTCGCGGTGCCGGTCTCGATCATGCAGCGGGCCGCCAGTTCCAGACGCCGCGTGGCCTCGAACGCTTCGGGAGAGGCCGCCTGCGAGTACTCCGCCATGAAACCCCCGTAAGCCCGCTGCCAGTCGAACTCGGGCCACACCGCCTGCACGTAGGCGCGCAGCGCAGCCCCGTGCTGCAGTTCCTCGGGCTCCCAGGCGTTGCTGAGCCAGTCGGCGATGGGTGGATCGTCGCGGTAGTACGTGAGCAGATTGCGCGTGTACAGTTCCGATCCGCTTTCGACGAAAGAGGCGCCGGTCAGCACGTAGAACAGCGTTGTGTCGTCCCGATGCCGCCGGTCCGCGCGCGAGAAGTCGATGTCGCCGACTCGCCAGACCGGACGGTGCCTCGACGGGCGAACCGCTGGCCGAACTACGGACCCTGAAGCGGGCCAGGCGCCGGACTCGACGCCCGAATCGGCGGCCGGCCCGTGGTCGGTCGG
Organism: Burkholderiaceae bacterium; assembly: GCA_035511515.1. Classification (GTDB taxonomy): domain Bacteria; phylum Pseudomonadota; class Gammaproteobacteria; order Burkholderiales; family Burkholderiaceae_F; genus VBCK01. The sequence continues at coordinate 104,900 of DATKFG010000092.1, forward strand.
GGTTTGCATGGCCAAGGCTGGCGCGGGCTGGCACCCCCGCCAAATTTTTCGTTCCCGTTACAGTACTACGGGGCACCGCGACCGCGCGCAGGGTGTTGCGCAGGAAGAACGCTCAACCGGCAGGGTATGCGCGGGCCGCATCGGGCCGAGGCCGACCGCGTCCACCGCAAGGCCAGTGCGGCTTTTCGCAACGAACATCACCGGTGCCGGTTACCGCGATGCCGGTACCCAGGCGAGCGCCCGTCGTGGCCACGGGCAACCGGCTTCAGATGACGGAAAGGCGCTGTTTGCGCTTCGGCGGCGCAAAGTGTCGATCGATCAGCTCGAAGTCCTCGGCCGTCAGCTTGAGGTTTGCAGCGGCCGCGTTCTCGCGGACGTGCCCGACGTCGCCGGCCTTCGGGATCGCGATCACGCCGGGCCGGGACAGCACCCAGGCGAGCGCCACCTGGGCCGTGCTGGCGCCGTGCCTGCGCCCGATCGCCGCCAGCGTGCGATCGCTGAGCAGCCGGCCTTCGTCGAACGGGCTGTACGCCATCATCGGCACCCGCCGCTCGCTCAGCCAGGGCATCAGGTCGAACTCGACGCCGCGCCGCGAGACCGAGTAGTAGACCTGGTCGGCGGCGCAGTGAGCGCCGTGCTCCAGCGCAACGAGCTGTTCCATGTCGTCCAGGTCGAAGTTGCTCACGCCCCAGCGCGCGATCCTTCCCCGCCGTACCAGCTCCTCGAAAGCCTCGACGGTCTGCGCCAGCGGTGTCGCGCCGCGCCAGTGCAACAGGTACAGATCGATGCGCTCGATCGCCAGGCGCGCAAGGCTGCGTTCGCAGGCAGCCATTGCACCGGTGCGGCTGGCGTTGGACGGCCGCACCTTGCTGACGACGAACGCCTGGTCGCGGCGGCCGCCGCTCAGCGCCGCGCCGACCACCCGCTCGGCGCCGCCGTCGGCGTACATCTCGGCCGTGTCGATCACGCGCACGCCCAGATCGAGCGCGAGCTGCAGCGCTGCGATCTCGCGCTCGCGCAACGAGGCCGACTCGCCCATCCGGTAGGTGCCGATGCCCAGCGCCGGAACGGTGGCGCCGTCCGCGAATGTCGCCATCATGGCGCAAGCCTATCGCACTTCAATCCGGGCGCGGCTCGGTAGCCAGGTTCATCTTCCCCAGCAGCGCGCGATAGCGCGGGTCGCCATGCAGACTGCGCAACCACGTATCGTTCTTGATCCACTGAAGATCGGCATCGCGCTGCCGGTACGCGCGGTCCAGCCACTGAAGCGCGGCGTCGGCCTCGCCGCGGAAGGCGTGAACTTCCGCGATCTCGTAAGCGGACACGGCTCCGTACTCTTCTTGCAGCCGGCTCAGGGCGGCATCCGATTCGGCGCGCCGGCCCATCGCCCAGTAGATCATCGGCAGGTTGGCGAGGCGCTCGCCCTCGTCGGCTTCCTTCTGCACCGCGGCGAGCGCCTCCGGATACCGGTGCAGGTACAACAGGGATCCGGACAGCGACGCGTGGCCGCCCGCAAACTCGGGGTTCAGCTCGAGCAGCTCGCGGAATGCGGCGACGGATTCTTCCGGCCGGCCGGCATCCAGCAGTCCGGTGCCCAGGATCCACAGGGAATTGGTATCCAGAGGGTCCCTGAGCAGCTCCTGGCGCAGATACTCGAGGTGCTGATCGGGGCGCCCTTCGGTGACCGCCTTCAGGTAACCGAGCTGCACCCGGATCGTCAGGTCGTTCGGGTCCAGCTCGATAGCCCGCTCGAGCTCGGCCCGGGCCGCGGCCCAATTCCAGTCGAAATCCCGGTACAGCTGGCCCAGCAGCAGGTGCGCACGCGCAAGGTTCGGGTCGATCTGCAGCGCGCGTTGCACCGCGTCGCGCGCTTTGGCAGCGCCCGGCACGGCCGGCGTCCATCCGAAACGGGCCTGGGCACGGTACGCGCCCGCCAGCCGGGCCCAGGCCAGCGCGAAACTCGCATCCCGCCCGATCGCCTCCCGGTACAGCTGGATCGCCTTTTCCTCGTCGGGCTTGCTTCTGCGATTGTCGAAAAAATTGCCCTGCAGGAACAGGTTGTAGGCCTCGGTGTTCGATTCCGGAGCCTGCACGCGCGCAGCCCCGGCGTTCAAGGCGACCTTCAGCTCGCGCGCCACGGTTTCCGCGATGTCGTCCTGCACCTTGAAGATGTCGTTCAAGTCGCGCTCGTAGGTCCGCGACCACAGCTGTGATCCGTCGGAGGCGCGGATCAGCTGGGCGGTTACGCGCAGCGTGTTGCCGGACTTGCGCACGCTGCCCTCCAGCAGGTGCGAAACACCGAGCTTGCGGGCGATGGTGCGCACATCCTCGTTGCGGCCCTTGAACTGGAACGAGGAGGTGCGCGCAATCACGCGCAGTTCCTGGCTGCGCCACAGCCGCTCGATCAACTCCTCGGACAAGCCATCGGAAAAGTACTCCTGGTCCTTTTTCTCGCTCATGTCCAGGAACGGCAGCACCGCGATGGACTTGCCGCCGGCAGCGGAAGCGGCAGCGCCGCGCTCGGCAGCCGGCGCCAATGCGGCCGGCACGGCCTGGCCCACCACAGCCGGAGCCCCCCCGGAGCGCGTCAGCGCATACCCGATCGCGGCGGCCACCAGCGCGACGGCGGGGACCGCCGCCACCAGCGTCGCGCGGTGGCGCAGCGCGAATTTGGTGGCGCGGTAACCGAGCGGTCCCTGCCTGGCCAGTACCGGCTTGCCGTGCAGGTAGCGCTGCACATCGTCGGCCAGCGCGACCGCGCTCGGATAGCGCTCGGCGGGGTACTTGGACAGGGCCTTGCGCACGATCGAATCCAGGTCGCCGCGCAGGCGGCGCGCGAGCCGCTCGGCCGACGTGGCGCGCGCAGCGGCGGCCTGCTCGGTCACGCGGGTGCTCGGCTTGCGCGGGCGTGCCTCCAGGATCGCCTGCTCCACCAGGGCGGTCGAGGCGCCGGCCGTGCGCTGGTACGGCCGGCTGCCCGCGAGAAGCTCGTACAGCACAACCCCCAGCGAATAGATATCGGTGCCGGCATCCACCGGGTCGCCGCGCAGACATTCGGGACTGGCGTACTCCGGCGTCAGCGCCCGGCCATACATCCGCGTGAGCTGCGCGTCCGGCTCCTCCTCGGCCAGGAGCTTCGCCACGCCGAAATCGAGCAACCGCACCTGTCCGGATTCGATGACCAGGATATTGGATGGCTTGATGTCCCGATGCAGTACGTGGCGCGCGTGAGCGTATTGCACGGCATCGAGCACCTGCAGGAAAAGCTTCAGGCGCTCCGGCACGCCCAGGCGGCGCGCGTCGCACCAGTCCGTCAGGGGCTGGCCCGGGACGTACTCCATCGCCAGATAGGGAAGCCCGTCGGGGCTGACTCCGGCGTCGTACAGGCGCGCGATGTTCGGATGTTCCAGGGCGGCCAGGATGTCGCGTTCCCGCGTAAAGCGCTGGACCAGATCGGTGCGCAGGCGGGCCAGCAGCGGCAGCTTCAACGCGACGTCGCGCTTGAAGGCACCGTCGGCACGGTGCGCGAGCCACACTTCGGCCATGCCCCCGATGCCGAGCGGCCGCACCAGCTGATAGGGACCGACGTGCTCGCCCGGAGCAATGGGGCTGATGGCTTCCGGCAGCGGATCGGCGTCCAGCTTGGGCAAGGTGTCCAGCGCGCCGGCGCCGCGGACACGCTCTCGCGCGGGCAACAGCGCCTGCCGCAACGCGGTCGCCAGATCGCGGTGCTCCGGCGGCAGCGCATTCAGCCAGCCCTGGCGTTTGTCCCGACTCAGCGGCAGCGCCTCATCGAGCAGCCGGCTCATTCGCGCCATCTGTTCCGCCGACAGCACTATCAACGCTCTGTCTCCCCGCGCACCCGGCCGGTGGCCGGAAACGCCTGCGCCCCGGTGGCCAACCGCCACTTCCGTGCCGCCCGAGAACGTTGGACCGCAGCCCCCGTCAACAGGCAACGGAGGGGATTTTTCCCGTCACTTCCAGAAATCTTCGGCCGGAATCGCGAAATTGATGTTTTGTGCGCCTTTCAGCGTGAACGCGGTCACGCCGATCAGGTTGCCGCGCCCGTCGAACAGGCCCCCGCCCGAGGAACCGGGCGAGATGGGCGCGCTGGTCTGCAAGTAACGCAATTCGCCCATGACCCGCTTCGCGGACAGCAGCCCGTCGGACAACGTGCGGTCCAGACGCGACGGATTGCCGATCGCATAGACGGTCTCTCCCACCTCGAGTGCGTCGAAGCTGCGAACGCCGGCAACCGGCTGAAGATCCATATTCCGAACGCCGATGACGCAGCGATCGGCCAGGTAGTTCGCGGCCACGAGCCTGGCTTTCTCGCCTGCTTCGGCCGAGCCTGTTCCGATGTAGATCTCGTCACCGGCCGCCTCGATCACATGACAGTTGGTGATGGCCAGCTTGTCGGTGACCGCGATCGCCGATCCGTAGACGGCCCCCGCCTTGCCGTCCGACCGGGACGGAAGCCGGCCCACTACGCCGTAGACCGACTGCGAGGCCGCCTTGAACAGATTCTGCGCAGTGGGGCTGGAGCCGACCGCGATTTCCCCTGGCATCGCGGGCGCGTTGGACCAGGGGACGGTGTCGGGCACGTCGAAGGCGCTGTACGGGATTGCCGTGCCGGGCTGATCGCGCGTGATGCGCGTTGCGCCATCCGCGTCGATCCACCGGTACAAGGTCTCCGCCCTGGCGGTTCCGCAAAGACCCGCCAGGCAGGCAAAGCAGGCTCCGAATTGTGTCAGGCTCATGGCATCGCGCTCGCGCCGACTGCCCCGGCCGTCCGGGCGGCGCCGACGTTCCAATCAACTCTACTATCGCAAACGGTCTGCACGCAATGGGAGCGAAAAGAAAATGAAACCGCGATTTGCCGCCTTGCTGGGGTCCGCCCTCGCGTGCGCAGCCTGCGCCCTGGCGCAGGATCGGCTGCCGACGGTCCCGCCCGGGAGCTACACCGACGAGCAGAAAAAAGCCGCCGACGAATTCAAGGCGGCCCGCAACACGCCGGTGTTCGGCCCGTTCGAACCGATGATGTACAGCCCGCAGCTGATGAACCAGGCGCGCGCGATGGGCGACTATGTGCGCTTCAACTCGGCGATCGGATCCGTGCTGAGCGAGCTGGCCATACTGATCGTGGCCCGCGAGTGGACGCAGGACTACGAGTGGCACGTTCACTATCCGATCGCGCTGAAGGCCGGGATCAAACCGGAAGTACTCGATGCGATCGCCGACGGGAGGCGGCCGTCGTCGATGTCCGACGACGAGCAGATCGTATATGACTTCCTGACCGAGCTGAGCCGCAACAAGCGCGTCTCGGATAAGACGTTCGAGCGCGCCGAGCGGCGCTTCGGCAAGAAAGGCGTTGTGGATCTGGTGGGGATCGACGGTTATTACACGCTGCTGGCGATGCAGCTGAACGTCGCGCGCTACCCGCTTCCGAAGGATGGCACCAGCCTGACGCGCTTTCCCCAATAGCGGGTCGTTTGCGATCGCCGGCTAGGCAAAGGCCTGTTCGCGGACTTCGCCGGCGGCCTGCGCGTCCGGACGGCTGCGAGCAGCGCGCGCACGCGAGGCGTCCGTCTGTCCCAGCGCGCGCTCCGACCGTCCCGGCGGGGCGAATGCAGCCAGCCGGCGCAGCCCTTCCGGATCGATCAGGCGTACCTGCGTGATGTGCTGCAGATCGATCAAGCCGTCCCTGACGAATTGCGACAGCACGCGACTGACGGTTTCGAGCGTTATGCCCAGGAAGCTTCCGATCTCGGCACGCGTCATCCGCAGCATGAATTCCTTCCTCGAGTAGCCGAGCGCCCCGAAACGCTCGGCAAGATCGAGCAGAAAGGTCGCCAGCCGCTGGTGCGCCTGCATGCTCCCGAGCATCAGCATCAGCGCGTGCTTGCGGACGATCTCACGGCTCATCAGCCGGTAGATATGCCGGCGCAGCGCCAACGGCGCGGCGGCGTCCTCGATGCGGTCATACGGGAATACGCAAACCTCGGCATCTTCCAGCGCTACGACGTCACAGGCATGGGACCCGACGCTCAGGCCGTCGAAGCCGACCATCTCGCCGACCATATGAAAGCCGGCGACCTGCTCGCGGCCGTCGTCCGATGACAACGTGCTCTTCAGAGATCCGTTCCATAGCACGTAAAGCGACTTGAACGGGTCTGCGACCCGGTACAGCGCAGCGCCGCGCCGGATGCGCAGGCGCGTCGAAACGAGCTGCTCCGCGCTGTCGAGCTCGACCTGCGACAACCCGGCAGGCAGACACACCGGACGCTGCGCGCAGTTCGTGCAGGTCACGCGCGGTTGCGGATCCAGGCAGTTCGTCATGTCCATGGCGGGCGGCCCCGGGAGCGGGAATCAACGCCACCTTATTGACTTGCTTTTGCCTTAAGTATCCGTACGAATACCTATGCCGCCAGCTCATTGCGACCCTTCGAGCCGCCCGGCGACCAGGGCGCAGGCCTCGGCAAGGCGGGACAATTCCACCAGATTGGCCACACCCGTCTTCTGCATCACACGGGCGCGATGTATTTCCACCGTCCGATGGCTGATGCCCAGGTGGCGCGCGATCTCCTTGTTGGATTGACCGGCCGCCGCCAGCGCCATGATCTGCCGCTCGCGCCGGGTCAGACCTTCGAGGCGCTCGTGCAGCAATCGGTCGGCGGCCGCCTGCGCGCCGAGCTGCGCGCTCTTTTCGAGCGCGCTGCGGACCCGCTCCAGCAAGGCCGCGCCCTCCACCGGCTTCGTCAGGAAATCGATCGCGCCGCTCTTGATCGCCCGCACCGTGGTCGGGATGTCGCCGTGACCCGTCAAGAAAATGATCGGAAGGCCGGCGGCGCGTCGGTTCAACTCGGCCTGAAGCTCCGGCCCGCTCACTTCCGGCATCTGCACGTCCAGTATCACGCAGCCGGTCCGGTCCGGCGAACAAGCGGCCAGAAACGACCGGGCCCCATCGTAGGTTTCGACCACGAATCCGGCCGTGTCGAGCAGCAGCGCGAGGCTGTCCCGCACTGCGGCGTCGTCGTCCACCACGAACACGGTCGGACCGGCGCTCATCGGCCAAACGGCAACGTGAAGTGGAATCGACCCCCGCGGCCCGGGGCCGGCTCGCACCACAGCCGGCCGCCGTTCGCTTCGACCAGCGCCCGGCTGATCGACAGCCCCATCCCGATCCCTCGAGGCTTGGTCGTGTAAAAAGGCTTGAACAGCCGCCCGACCGCCTCCTCGGTCAGGCCGGGCCCGCAGTCCTGAACGGTCACCTGCGCCATGTTGCCGTCGACGAGCGGGCAGGCACTGATCGCGATCGTCTGCGGGCTGATCCCGGCCGCCCGCATCGCGTCCACGCCATTGCACACCAGGTTGACGAGCACTTTCTCGACCTGCAGCCGGTTCGCCTTTACCAGGCGCAGATCCGGTGCCAGATCGACCGTCCAGTCAAACCCCGCGTGTCCGTCAACCTCGGCCACCGCCAGGGCCCGGTGAATCGCCTGACCCAGGTCGACCGCCTCGACCTGCACATCGCGCCCCTGGAAGAACTGCAGCAATTCGCGCACCACCTGACCGGCACGTTGCGCCTGGGCGGCCCCGCCCTCCAGGGCCTGATGCAGCTTCTCCGGCGCCTGGTTGCCGGCACGCAGCAGGCGCAGCGCGGCCTCCGCGTAGGACGTGATCGCATTGAGCGGCTGATTCAGCTCGTGCGCGATCGCGGCAGCGGTCTGGCTGGCGACATGCTGTTTCGCCAGCTCTTCCATTTCCCCCCGTAACGCCTTCAGCACCGCGTCCTGGCGCTGGCGCGCGCTGATGCGCGCGCCGACGCGCGCCAACAGTTCCTCGGCCGAGAAGGGCTTGTTGATGTAGTCCTGCACGCCCTCCCTGAACAGCTCGACGCGCAACGCATCGTCGGCTTTGGCCGTCAGCATGAAAATCGGTATGTCCGCCATTTCGCGATGCTGGCGCAGGGCGCGCACCATCCGGTCGCCGTTCATCCGGGGCATCATCACGTCACTCACGATCAGGTCGGGGTGGAAGGCCAAAGCCATGTCCAGGCCTTCCTTGCCGTCGAAAGCGGTGGCGACGCGGTAGTGCTGGCCCAGCACGGCGGCAACGAAGCGATTCATGTCGGTGTTGTCTTCGACCACCAGAACCAGGGGCTGGTCCGTTGCGCCCGAGGAGCCCATCCTCGCGGCTTCCTGCACGCGCAGTTCATCGGCCGGCGGCGGCTCCGAGGCCTCGTCGAAGGCGGGCGGGGCAGGCTGCAACTGCGCTCCGGCGGGAGCGGACAGCGGCAGGCTGACGGTGAACAGCGCGCCACCGCCGGGCGCGTCCGCGACGGCAACCGACCCGCGGTGCAGCTCGGCGAATTCCTGCACGATCCCCAGGCCCAGGCTGCCGTGCAGCCGTCCGGCCCCGCTGTCGACCTGACGGAATGGTTCGAAGATGGCCAGCCGCATCGCCGACGGCGCGCCCGGGCCGTTGTCCTGCACACGAATAATCGCCTGATCGGCCTGGACCGACAGCCAGATCGATATGACTCCGCCGTGCGGGGTGGACTTGAACGCATTGGAAAGCAGGTTCAGCAGGATGCGGCGCACCTTCTCGAAATCGGCATGAGCCGGCAGGGTGTCCGGCGTGTCGACGCCAAACCGGATGCGGCGCTCCTTTGCCAGCGCCTCGAAGTGTCCGGCCATCAGCCGGACCAGAAGCGCCAGGTCGAAGCGCGCGTAGCTCATCAGCATCCGCCCGGCCGCCAGCTTGGAAACGTCGAGCAAATCCGTCGCTTGCCGCAGAAGCAGGCGAGCGTTGCGCTCCACGACCGCCAGGTCGTCCTTTTCTTCGCGCGAGACCCCATCGGCCGCGAGCCGCCTGGCCACCGGGCCGAGGATCAGGGTCAGCGGCGTGCGCAGCTCGCGGCTGACGTTGGCGAAGAAGCGCGACTTCAGCTCGTCCATTTCACGCGTCTTTTCGTACAGTCGCGCCAGCTCCAGCCCGTGCTGCTCCAGGCGGATGAAGTCCGTGACGTCTTCGACCCGATGGATGATGTAGGCGATCGAGCCGTCCTGGCCGCGCACCGGAGAATTCAACGAGCTCCAGTAACGCACCTCGAAGCCGCCGCCTTCTTGCTCCGGCTTGCGGATGTCGTACTTCTGGACCGCCATCGCGTCGGCCACGCCGTTCTGCAGCACCCGCTGCAGCGAAGCGCGCAGGCGGCGCACGCCGTCGGCGGCGGGATCGTCCGGGTTGTCCGGGAACACGTCGAAGATGGCGCGGCCCAGGATGTCCTCGCGGCGGGTCGTCGTGGCCCGGCAGTAGGCGTCGCTGACGGCCACGATGTTCACTTCCGGATCGAGCACGAGGTACAGACCGGGCACCGACTCGAACAGGGCCCGGAAGTCCACAACCGCGCGAACGGGCGCGCGGCCGGCCGGAACAACGCAACGTCTCGTCGCTTCGCTCATGGCATCCGCACCAGCGGGCACTCGAATGGCTAGCGGCCCTTCCGATAAGTATGGACCACCGGCTAGCATACGGACAATGCCTGACCGAATGCCTTGATGCCCGCGACGATCGAATTTGCGCAGGTCGACAAGCGCTTCGACAACGGCGTGGAGGCGTTGCGGGCGCTGTCGGTTGCGATCGCCCCGGGCCAGTTCGTCTCGCTGCTGGGCCCGTCGGGGTGCGGCAAGTCCACGGTGCTGCGGCTGATCGCAGGGCTCGAGCAGCCGACCGCCGGCCAGGTACGGGTCGACGGCCGGCCGGCGCAGGCGAGCGGCGCGGCGATGTCGTACGTGTTCCAGGAGCCCACCTTGATGCCGTGGGCCAGCGTGCTTGACAACGTCGCGCTGCCGCTGCGAATCCAGGGGATGGCGCGCCGGCCGGCGCGCGACCAGGCCGCCGAAGCGTTGGCAGCCGTCGGGCTGGCCGACCGCGCGGCCGCTTATCCGGCGGAGCTGTCCGGTGGCATGAAAATGCGTGCCTCGCTCGCTCGTGCGCTGATCACCAGGCCGGCCGTGCTGCTGCTGGACGAACCGTTCGCCGCGCTGGACGAGATCACGCGCCACCGCCTCAACGACGAGCTGCTCGCGCTGTGGGGTGAGCAGGCCTCGACCGCGGTGTTCGTCACCCACAGCGTGTTCGAGGCGGTCTACCTGAGCCAGCGCGTGCTGGTGATGGGCGGACCGCCCGGCCGGCTGTTCGCGGACCTGCCGGTTGCGCTCGGCTATCCGCGCGCGCCACCGCTTCGCCTGACGCCGCAGTTCACGCAGGTTTGCCGCAGCGTGACCGAAGCGCTGCAGCTCGCGGAAACGGGCGCCGGGTCGGTGCAGCCATGACCGGATCGCAGCGCGCAAGCTGGATCGTTCCTTCCGCTGCGGGGATCGCCGCGCTGCTGGCCTGGGAAGCCGTGGTGCGGCTGCGCGGAATCCCGCCTTACGTCCTGCCCTCACCCAGCCTGATTGCGCAGACGCTGTGGAGCAACCTGGACTCGCTGCTGGTGTCCTGGTTGTACACGGTCAAGATCACGTTCGGGGCGCTGCTGTTGGCGCTCGCCGGCGGCGTGCTGCTGGCCTGCGCATTCGCGCTGTCGCGCACACTGGAGCTGGCGCTTTTCCCGTTCGCGATCGCGCTGCAGGTCACCCCGATCGTCGCGATCGCGCCGCTGATCCTGATCTACGTCGACAGCACCACCGCGTCGCTTCTGATCTGCGCTTTCATCGTGGCGTTCTTCCCGGTGCTGTCCAATACGCTGATCGGGCTGCGCTCGGCCGACCCGAATCTGCAGGACCTGCTGACGCTGTACGGCGCGAGCCGCTGGCAGCGGCTGCGCTGGTTGCTGGCGCCGTCGGCGCTTCCGTACCTGATCGCGGGGTTGAAGATCTCCGGCGGGCTCGCGCTGATCGGCGCGGTGGTGGCCGAATTCGCCGCCGGTGCGGCAGGACGCGAGACCGGGCTGGCCTCGCGGATCCTGGAAGCGAGCTTTCGCACCGAGATTCCGAAGATGTACGCGGCGCTGACGCTGGTCGCTTTGACCGGCGTGGCGATCTACCTGGCCTCCAACGCGCTTTCGCGGGCGTTGCTGGGACGCTGGCACCCCTCGGGGCGGAACTGATCGAAACACGGTCAGCCTCGACGCTGACCGCGTATGATCGAATCGAGAAGCTTTGGAGTCGGCTTGATGCCCGGACTGCCGATCGTGCTGGTGGTTGAAGCTGATCGGGAGCTGAACCGGTCCATCTGCGAGGCGCTGTCGGCCGAATTCGAGGCGGTGCCCGCGTTCGGCGGCAGCGACGGCTACGCTCGAGCCGTCAGTTTGCATCCCGACCTGGTCGTGACCGACGCGATGATGCCCGCCACCGGCGGCGGCACCCTGATGCAACAGCTGCGCGCCGAGCCCGATTTCGACCGGCTGCCGCTCATCGTTCTGACCGCAATGGCCGAGCAGGCCGAGCGCGTCCGGTTGCTGCGCGAGGGCGCGCAGGACCTCCTGGTGAAGCCTTTTGCGGTCGAGGAGCTGCGCGCCCGGGTGCGCAACCTGGTCGCGCTGAAACGCGGCCAGGACGAACTGGTCCGGGCCAGGCGAGCCGCCGAAGCGGCGTGCGCGGAGCTCGAGACGTTCAGTCACACGGTTTCGCACGATCTGCGCGCCCCGTTGCGGGCGATCGGCGGCTTTTCCGAGGCGCTGCTGCAGGACCATGGGGACGCACTCGATACGCAGGCCCGCGACTACCTGGCGCTGATCGTCAAGTCGGTCGAGCAGATGTGGAAGCTGATCGACGGCCTGCTGGGGCTGTCGCGCGTTGACCGCGCGGAGCTGAAGCTCGAGCGGATCGACCTGTCGCGCCTGGCGCAGGAGGCACTGGGCGACCTGCGCTGGATTCATCCGGAGCGCCGCATCGACGTTCGCATCGAAGCGGGCCTCGCCGCCGAGGGCGATGTCAGGCTGATCCAGGTCGTGGTGCGCAACCTGCTCGAGAATGCGTGGAAATACACGCGCGATACTGCCGAGGCGCGCATCGAGATCGGCATGCAGCGCGGCGCACAGCGCGCGTTTTTCGTGCGCGACAACGGCACCGGCTTCGACATGAAGCACGTGGGCCGCCTCTTCAGGCCATTCACGCGGCTGCACCGGGAAGACGAATTCCCCGGCATCGGGATCGGCCTGGCCACCGTCCAGCGCATCATCGCGCGCCACGGCGGCGACATATGGGCACAAGCGGCACCCGGGCAGGGCGCCACGTTCTGCTTTACGCTGCAAGGCAGAGCCAACGAGCGCGCTGCCTGACGGGTTGTTCAAGAAGCTTTGCCCCTGCCTGCTGATCGCCGCGGCCGCGCTGCTGCCGGCGGCGCCGCACGCACAGCCCGATCGCATCGTATTCGCCACCAATTGGAAGGCGCAGGCCGCCCACGGCGGCTTCTATCAGGCGCTGGCCGACGGCACTTACGAGCGCTACGGGCTGAACGTCACGATCCGTCAAGGCGGGCCGCAGGTGAACAACCGGCCCCTGCTGCCGGCCGGCCGCATCGATTTCCTGATGACCGGCAATCTGCTGCACGCATTCGACAACCTGAAAAACGGGTTACCGACGGTGCAGGTGGCAGCGATTTTCCAGAAGGATCCGCAGGCGCTGATCGCGCATCCCGGTCAGGGCTATGAGGCGTTCGAGCGGCTGAAGGACGCGCCGGTGGTGCTGGTGGCGAAGGACGCGCAGTTCACCTGGTGGCAGTGGCTGAAGGTGACGCACGGCTTTCGCGACGAGCAGCTGCGGCCCTACAACTTCAACCTTGGGCCGTTCCTGGCCAACCCGCGCGCGGTGCAGCAGGGCTATTCGATCGCCGAGCCGATCTATGTACAGCGCGAGGGCAGCTTCCAGCCGGTGGTGCATCTGCTGGCCGATCACGGCTTCGATACCTATTCGACGCTGATCGAGACGCGCGTGCAGATGGTGCGGGAGCACCCGGACCTGGTCCAGCGCTTCGTCGACGCCTCGATCCTGGGATGGACCAGCTACCTGTACGGAGACCGCCGGGCCGCCAACGCGGCGATGCGGCGCGACAATCCTGAAGTCAGCGAAGCTGAGCTGGAAGCGTCGGTCGCCTTGATGCGCTCGCAAGGCATCGTCGATTCCTCCGATGCGATCACGCTGGGCATCGGCACGATGAACCTGGCGCGGATCCGGCATTTCTTCCAGGGCATGGCGCAGGCGGGGTTATATTCGGCCGGCGAAATCGATCCGGCTCAGGTTGCTACGTTGCAGTTCGTCAACCACGGCGTCGGGTTGGACTTGAAACGCCGCTTACTGGCGAGGCGATGATGTGGTGGCGGATCGCTGCTTTCCTGCTGGCCGCTCTCGGCGGCATCGTCCTGTTTGCGGTCGGAGGCGCCTGGCGCCTGTGGCCGCTGCAGATTGCCGGTCTGGCGTTAGAGATCGGGTGCCTGGCTGCCGGATGGCTCTGGTTCGCCCGGCAGAACAAGCCCGCGCCGATCAAGCCGGCCGACAATCCAGCCTGGTCGATGCGCGAGCAGCCGCCGCCGGGGCGAAGCGATCCACCAGAGGGCCAGCACTAGCATCCACCCTCCTCAGCTGCGGGCTGGGCGCCGTTCGGGTGTGCTGCGCGTGGAAGTCTTGGAGGCACTGGTCCGGCGCAACGCCGCGCTGCGAGCGGCCGTCCGCTTGGCTGTGCCGCCGCGCGCCAGCGCCGGTTTTGCGGCCGGCGCCGCCACCGCTCGCGTCACCGCCTGCGGTGCCTGCGCAGCCTGCTCCTTGATCGCCCAGAGCTTCAGCAGCTCGGCCTGGGTCGGAATCGATCCATTGGCAGCGCGCGCCCGGCGCGCCACCACCGACTCGCGCACAATCTTCTCCACCACGTCGAGCGGCAGCCGGTTGAAATCGGAAAACCGGATGAAGCTGCGCGCCGCGTTCACGCCCGCCAGGGCATCCTTGTGCCGCAGCACCACCTCCTGCTCGGCCACGTACAGCGACATGTGCCGGCGCCCGGACTCGAGCGCGAACAACGGTCCATCCAGCTCGTAAAATGCCAGCCCGTAGCGCATGCTTTCGCGCACACCGCGCGCCGAGCGGCGGATCATGCTGCAAACGCGCGCCATGGCGACCCGGCGGTCAGGCGGCAAATCCCGCAAGTAGGCGCCTACCGTCGTGGCTGTCGTGATCATTCTGTTAGCTCCGCGCGTCTTCTGCCCCGCAGCCCCTATTTTAACTGAAGGTGTCCCCCCGCATCGGACATGGCTTATGCCGCTGATTTCTAAAGGCAGCCGGTAAAGTGCCGGAGACTCGACCCTTAAGAAAGGGAATAATTGATATATTGGGCCGAAACGCAGCGATTCAGCCCGGACGGCTCGATGACGGAGGTCCGGTCCGTCGATTTGTCTACGACGGCTCAGGGCCTCCAGGGCGACCGCCCTGAAGCTCGTCGTGCAACTCGCACTGGATGTCAGGACCTGGCACGTGGTGTTCTCGTTTTTTAAAAAAGACCCGAAACCGGCGAAGAAAGTCGCGGGACGCGGGGCACAGTCGTCTTCCCATGCACACGCGGCGCGCTCGCCGGCGCGGCCGGCCCCGCATGATGCGCGCTCGCTGGCCCGGCCGCTGGCCGGACCCGTGAACCGCTCGCTGAACCGCACCTCGACGCCGGCCGCACCCACCTTCGCCACGACCGAGAACGCGATTCCGGACCGCGAGCTGGCGCGCAGTCTGGCGATGGCGACGGCGGCCAAGATCGACGCGATCGAATCGGAGATGTCGCAGGACTTCCTGCGGCCGCGCGGAGCTCCGATGCGCGACAACATCGCGGCCAATTCGGTGCTGGCGGAGCCGGTGACGAGCGGGCGGCCGGCGATCCCGCCGGAGGAGGAGCTGCCGGAGCTGGATCTTGCGCCGATGGCGCCGGCCCAGGCCGAAGAACCGTTCGATCCGGGCGAGGACGCGACCAGCTACGGGATCGAGGCGGTTGAACTGGGCACGAGCGATTCGAGCTCGGCGCTGGACGAAACGGCGATCCTGTTCGCAAACGGTCAGGACCAGGCCGCCGAGACCGTGCTGCGTTCGGCGATCGAGGCCGACCGGCTGGGCGCTGTGACGGAACGTGCCTGGCTGATGCTGTTCGAATTTCTGCAGCAACGCGGCGACAAGGCGGGCTTCGAGCGCCTGACGATGCAGTACGCGCTGCGCTTCGAGCACTCGACACCGGGCTGGAGCGACTACGAGCCGGCCGGGCCGCGCGCCGGCGCGAAGCCCGACAGCCCGGTCGTGAAGCTGCCGTCGGCGATCGGTTCCAACATCGTGAAGCCGCTGGAGCAGCTCAAGGCGCTGGCGATGACCAGTGCGACGCTGACGCTGGACGTCTCGGACGCGCGCACCGTCGATACGGTCGGCGCCGAATTGCTGCTGCGCGTATTCAACGCGTTCAAGCGCGCCAGCCACGAGCTGATCGTGCTGGGCGCCGAACAGCTGCTCAATCCGCTGCGCGGGGCGATCGAGCCTGGCCGGCGCGACAGCACCGACGCTTGCTGGATGCTGCTGCTTGACGTGCAGCGGCTGTTGAACCGGCAGAACGATTTCGAGGAAACCGGAATCCAGTACTGCATCACGTACGAAGTGTCGCCGCCGTCGTGGGAGCCGTCCTCGGCCAATATCAAGACCCTTGCCCCGGTCGGCGCCGCGCCCAGCGTCGTCGATCCGCTGGACTGGCGCGGAGAGATCGCCGGCGACGGCGAGCCGATGTTCGGCCGGATGATGGCCTGTGCGCGCTCGCAGCAGCGGGTAGCGGTCGAATGCCGCCACCTGCGCCGGATGGCCTTCTCCGCGGCCTCGGCCCTTCTCGGGCACGTGATCAAGCTCCAGCAGCTCGGCACCACGGTGGAGTTCCGCAATGTCAACGCGCTGGTGGGCGCGCTGCTGCAGCTGCTCGGCGTAGCGGCCGTCGCCGAAGTTCAGCTCCGGCGCAACTGAGCTTTATCCGCAGCCCTCACCCCCCTGCTTCGCCGGGCGTAGCCCGGCTTCGCAGGGCGAGCCCGCCCCTCTCCCGCTGCGCGGGCGAGGGGCGATACGGCGTGCCCCTGCAAGCGTCGTCGAACT
>DATKFG010000093.1:0-31190 GCA_035511515.1 Burkholderiaceae bacterium
ACGTGCTCCCCGATCCAGGCCGCCAGCGCATCGACCACCGACGGGTCCGGGCTCCCCGCCTGGTCGGGATCTGCCTGCGGTCCAGCGTGGTGCGCCGCAGCCTTCAGGCCGTGCAGCGGATCGGCCAGCGCGTAGAAGGGAATCCCTCCGGTTCGCGGGTCGACCGATACGAACGCCGGCATGGGGCGCGCATCGGTGCGGCGGAAATAGCAGACGGTCTCGCGCGTCACGCGCACCGGAAGCGGCGGCTCGACCAGATCGTTGACCCATGCGCCCGCCGTGACGACGACGCACGCCTCGTCCAACTCGGCCAGCGAGGCCACCCGCGTTCCGTACCGCACCTCGATGCCGCGCCCCAGGGCCGCGAGCGCACGATCGGCCAGAACGATGCCCGCCTCCGGCTGCAGCACTGCGAAGGTTCCCGGCTGCAGTCGAAGCGCGAAGCGGCGCTCGACCTCGTCGCGCTCGAGCCGTTGCCAGGCAGCCCCGCAGGCTTGCAGCGCCGCTGCCGAACTCCTTTCCAGGTCCGTGACGATCTCGATCAGTCCGTCCAGCTGCAGCAGCGGCTCGCCCGCCTCGGCTTCCAGCTGCCGCCAACCCGCGAGCGCTTCCTGCGCCAGCCGCACCCAGTGCGGCTCGCCGTAAGCCAGCCGGAATACCCGCGATCGGCCATGGCTCGAGCCGCGGGTATGCCCCAGCTCGAATTGCTCGTACACGACAACCTGCCTGCCGGCGCGCGCAAGCGCTCGCGCGGTCGCAAGGCCCATCACCCCGGCGCCGATGATCGCAACGTCTGCCATCGGCGTATTTGAACCGTGCTCACTTCGGATAGAGCGTTCCATCCCGGCGCCTGAACCCATCCACTTCGGGATCGAACACCAGGTCGATGTCGGGATAGAACGCGCCATCGTCTTCGAAGCGCGAACCGACCTCCAGACACACGGCCACGGTCCCGCTGCGATTGATCAGATGGTGGCCGTCGGGCGTATTGGCCGGAAAGGCCACGCAATCGCCGGCGTGCAGGATCTCCTCGCCCTGGTCCGTGACGAGAGCAACCTGACCCGAGAGGACATAGACGAACTCGTCCTCGGCCGTATACCAGTGGCGCTGGCTGGACCACGCGCCCGGCGGCAGCTGCAACAGATTGACGCCGAACTGGGTGAGGCCGCCCGCATCGCCAAGACGCTGGCGAATGCGGTTGGCCGGCTCCCGGTCGAATGGCGCCGGGTACGACGAACCTTTGCGCTCAGGAATGGATCCGAGGTCGAGCTTGGGCATCGTTTGCCTCCATCAACGGCTATCCTAAGGCGAAACCGCGCGTGCCGTTCAGCGCCGGGTCGGGCGACGCGCCAGCCATTCCAGGGTGCCGAACGAGGCCTCGAACGCGAGCGCCAGTGCCGCGGCCGGCAAGGCCCCGGCCAGCAGCATCCTATGATCGTTCAACGCCAGGCCGATCGAAATGCGCTGGCCGAATCCTCCGGCACCGACGAATGCGGCGATGGTCGCCGTGCCGACACTGATCACCGCCGCGGTTCGGATACCGGCCAGGATCACCGGCAATGCCAGCGGAAGCTCGACCAGCCACAGCCGCGCCAGGGTCCTTGCGCCCAGCGCCGTTGCGGCCTGGCGCAGTACATCGGGTACCTGGGCCAGGCCGACGGCCGTGTTGCGTACGATCGGCAGCAGCGCGAAGACGAACAAGGCGAGCAGCGCCGGGCGGGTGCCGATCGCGCCCAGCAGCGGAATCAGGGCGGCGAGCAGCGCCAGCGCCGGGATCGTCTGCAGGGCGCTGACCACGCCCAGGACCAGGCTGCCCAGGCGTGGCCGCGCGGCCGCGAGCACTCCGAGTGGAATGCCGACGGCGCTGGCCGCCAGCACCGAAAGCACCACCAGCACGACATGCTGGCGCGTCAGGCGGGCGAAATCCTCGCCGAACAGCAGGTCGCGAAAGCCGGGTCGCGCCGCCGCGATGCCCGATCGCGCCAGAAACGAACGCGCGATGTCCCGCGCCGATCGATGATCCAGCTCGGCAGCGCCGTTCAGCTGGATCATCCGGCCCTGATCGATGCTGCCGGCAAGCGCCTTGAGGTCGGCCCAGGCCTGCGGAAAGCGCTGCGGCACCGAGCTGCGGTACAGCACGACCGCGTCGTAGCGGGGGAAAAAGCCCCGATCATCGACCAGCACCTGGATGTCGTAGCGGGCGATCTTGGCGTCGGTCGTATACAGGTCGATCGCGTCGACCTGGTGCGCGGCCAGCGCCTCGTAGGCCAGACCATGGTCCAGTCCGCTGGGGCGGACGGTCAGTCCGTAGCGCCGCGCCAGGGCGGGCCAGCCGTCGGCCCGCCCCAGGAATTCGTGCGACAGTCCGATCCGCAATTGCGGCCGGGTGACCAGATCGCTGATGGTCCGCAGCTGCAGGGCCTGCGCCGTATCGCGCCGCACGCCGATCGCATAGGAATTTTCGAAGCCCAGCGGGATGTCCACCGCGAGTCCGAGCGGCGCCAGTTCGTGGCCGACCTGCTCCAGCGTCGCCCCGGAGCGGTCGTGGTGCAGGATTTCCAGCTCGATCGTGCCCAGGTACTCCGGATACAGGTCGATGGCGCCGCTGCGCAGCGCCTCGAACAGGATGGCGGTGTTGCCCATCCCCTCGACGTGTTCGGCCTTGGTCGTCCGCTGCGCGGTCTGGGTCAGGATCTCGCCCAGGATGGTCGATTCGGTGAAGCGCTTGGATCCGACCCGCAAGGTCTCGCAACGCGCCACCGGCACCGCCATCAGCAGCGCCGCCAGCACCAGGCCGGGGCGCCATGCTCCGGCGGAGCAGCGGCGCACGCGCTTATGCCTCGTTGCGGCGCGCAATACTCAGTGCGCGCAACTCGCCGACGATGCCGCGGCGGAACACGAGAACGCACAGGACGAAAATGCCACCCAGGATCACGGTCACCCACGAGCCGACCTTGTCGGCCAGCACGTTCTCCAGGCCGACGATCACCAGCGCGCCCGCCGACGGCCCCAGCACCGTTCCGAGGCCACCCAGCAGCGTCATCAGCACGACCTCGCCCGACATGTGCCAATGGGCGTCGGTCAGCGAGGCGAGCTGGAACACGATCGACTTGGTTGCCCCGGCCAGCCCGGCCAGCGTTGCCGAGATCACGAACGCCAACAGCTTGTAGCGGTCGACCGCGTATCCCAGCGAAATCGCGCGGGTCTCGTTTTCCCGGATCGCCTTCAGGACCTGCCCGAACGGCGAGTGGATCGTCCGGTGGATCAGCCAGAACCCGCCCAGATAGATCGCCAGCACGAAAAAGTACATCGCCAGGTTGTTGGACAGGTCGATCAGGCCGAGCAGGCGCCCCCTGGGAATTCCCTGCAATCCGTCCTCACCGCCGGTGATCGGCAACTCGAGTTCGACGAAGTACGCGAGCTGCGCCAGCGCCAGCGTGATCATCGCGAAGTAGATGCCCGAGCGGCGGATCGCGAGCAGCCCGAACAGCGCGCCCAGCGCGCCGGCGAACGCGGTGCCGGCCAGGATCCCGACCTCCGGCGTCGCGCCGAGCACCTTGCACAGGTATCCGCACACGTAGGCGCTGGTCGAGAAGAACGCCGCGTGTCCGAACGACAACAGCCCGGCAAAGCCCAGCAGCAGGTTGAAGGCCGAAGCGAACAGGGCAAAGCACAGCACCTTCATCAGGAAGGTCGGGTACACCAGGAAGGGGGCGACCACGCCGGCCGTCGCCAGCGCGACGAACATCGGCCAGCTCGAGCCTTGCGCCACCCTGATGTCCGCTTTCATCCGGATTGCCTTCACGCCGTCCGGCCGAACAGGCCGGCCGGCCGCACCAGCAGCACGATCACCATGATCAGGAAGATCACCACCGCCGAGGCCTCGGGGTAGTACACCTTGGTGAGCGCCTCCACCAGTCCGAGCCCGATTCCGGTGACGATTGATCCGAGGATCGACCCCATGCCGCCGATCACGACCACCGCGAACACGACGATGATCAGGTTCGAGCCCATCAGCGGATTGACCTGGACCATCGGCGCAGCCAGCACCCCGGCGTAGGCGGCCAGTGCCGAGCCCGTCGCGTAGGTGAGCGTCATCAGCTGCGGCACGTTGATGCCCAGTGCCTGCACCAGGTCCGGCCGCTGCGTTGCCGCCCGCAGCGTCGCGCCCAGCCGGGTCCGTTCGATCGCGAACCAGACCACCAGGCACATGCCCAGCGCCGCCACCACGACCCACGCGCGGTACAGCGGCAGGAACATGAACCCCAGGTTCACGCCCCCCTGCAGCTGTTCGGGAACGTCATACGATTCGCCGGAAACGCCGTAGTAGTTGCGAAAGACGCCCTCGGCGATCAGCGCCAGCCCGAACGTCAGCAGCAGACCGTACAGGTGGTCCAGCTGGTACAGGCGCCTGAGCATCAGCCGCTCGATCAGCACGGCCAATGCCCCGACCACCAGCGGCGCCAGCACCAGCGCTGCCCAGTAGTTCACGCCGAACTGGGTCAAGCCGATCCAGGCCACGAAGGCGCCGATCATGAATTGCGCGCCATGCGCGAAGTTGATGACGTTGAGCATGCCGAAGATCAGCGCCAGCCCGAGGCTGAGCACGGCGTAGAAGGAGCCGTTGATCAGACCCAGCAGCAGCTGCGGGGCCAGCTCATGCAGCGAATGCCCGAAGATTGTCACGAGCCCTCACCCCCCTGCTTCGCCGGGCGTAGCCCGGCTTCGCAGGGCGAGCCCTCCCCTGTCCCGCTGTGCGGGCGAGGGGCGATATGGCGTGCCACTGGAACGAGTTCGGATTGTCATGAGCCCTCACCCCCTCCCCTCTCCCGCTGCGCGGGCGAGGGGCGATATGGCGTGCCCTTGGAACGAGTTCGGATTGTCATGCGCCCTCACCCCCCTGCGTCGCCGGGCGTAGCCCGGCTTCGCAGGGCGAAGCAGGGGGGTGAGGGCGCATGGCTCACTTCTTGATCAGCGGGCAGCGGGACGCGGACAGGGGCTGGAAGGCCTCGTCGGCGGGGATCGTGGCGATCAGCCTGTAGTAGTCCCATGGTCCGAACGACTCCGAGGGCTTCTTCACCTGGAACAGGTACATGTCGTGCACCATGCGGCCATCGTCGCGAATGCGGCCGTTCTTGGCGAAAAAGTCGTTGACCGGCGTCTTCTTCATCTGCGCCATCACTTTCTGCGCGTCGACGCTGTTGACCGCCTTCACCGCCCTGAGGTAATGCATCACGGACGAATAGTCGCCGGCCTGCGACATCGTTGGCATCCGCCTGTGTTTCTCGAAGAAACGCCTGGACCAGGCGCGCGTGTCCTCGTTCAGGTCCCAGTAGAACCCCTCGGTCAGGTACATGCCCTGCGCCGTCTTCAGGCCCAGCGAATGCACGTCCGTGATGAACATCAGCAGGCCGGCCAGAGTCTGCTTGGGCGTGATGCCGTACTCGACGGCCTGTCTGATTGACTTGGTCGTGTCGGCGCCGGCGTTGGCGAGCCCGATCACCTGCGCGCCCGAGGCCTGCGCCTTCAGCAGCAACGAAGTAAAGTCGGTGCCGGGGAATGGGTGACGAACCGAGCCCACCACGGTTCCGCCGTTGGCGACTACGACGTCCGAGGCGTCCTTCTCCAGCGAATGGCCGAATGCGTAGTCCGCGGTCAGGAAGAACCAGCGCTTGCCGCCCTGCTGCACCATCGTCCTGGCGGTGCCGTGGGCCAAGGCGTAGGTGTCATAGGTCCATTGCACGCTGACGTCGTTGCAGTCCTCGTTCGTGATACGGGTTGAGCCTGCGCCGGACACCAGAACCGCCCGGTTCATCGCCTTGCCGATCTTCATCACAGCCAGCGCAGTCGTGGTCGTGACAAGGTCCGACACCACGTCGACATGGTCGCGCTCGAACCACCCGCGGGCCTGGTCGGCGGCAACGTCCGCGTTGTTCTGGTGATCGGCGTAGACCATCTCGACCTTGAAGCCGGGCTTCTCCTGGTCCAGGAAATCGTCGATCGCCATCTGCGTGGCCACCACAGCACCCCGGCCGGACAGGTCCGAATAGATGCCGGACATGTCGGTCAGCACGCCGATCTTCACCACCCCGTCCGTAATCTGAGCGTGAGCCCCGCCTGCCAGCACCACTGCCAGGCCGGACGTCAGCAGCAGACCGAACCCGTGGCGCGGCCCGAACAGGGCACGCAGCGCAACGCCGATGATCGTCACCTTCGACCTCGCCTGGCGTCCATGTCACTTCTTGATCAACGGGCAACGGGAAGCCGACACCGATTGGAAGGCTTCCTCACCGGGGACCGTGGCGATCACCTTGTAGTAGTCCCACGGGGCGGTCGATTCCGACGGCTTTTTCACCTGGAACAGGTACATGTCGTGCAGCATGCGGCCATCGTCGCGGATGCGCCCGTTCTTGGCGAAAAAGTCGTTGACCTTCGTCTTTTTCATCTGCGGCATCACTTTCTGCGCATCGTCGCTGTTGACCGCCTTGACCGCCCTCAGGTAGTGCAGCGCCGAGGAATAGTCGCCGGCCTGCGCCATGGTCGGCATCCGCTTGTGCTTGTCGAAGAACCGCCTGGACCAGGCGCGCGTTTCCTCGTTCAGGTCCCAGTAGAAACCCTCGGTCAGGTACATGCCCTGCGCGGTTTTCAGACCGATCGAGTGCACGTCGGTGATGAACATCAGCAGCCCCGCCAGCGTCTGCTTCGGCGTGATGCCGAACTCGACCGCCTGCTTGATCGAGTTGGTGGTGTCGGTGCCCGCGTTGGCCAGCCCGATCACCTGGGCGCCGGAGGTCTGCGCCTTCAGCAGGAACGAGGAAAAATCGGTGCCGGGAAACGGGTGGCGCACGAACCCCACCACGGTGCCGCCGTTGGCCACCACCACGTCCGAGGCGTCCTTTTCCAGCGAGTGGCCGAACGCATAGTCGGCCGTCAGGAAGAACCAGGTCTTGCCGCCCTGCTGCACCACGGCTTTGGCGGTGCCGTGAGCGAGCGCGTAGGTGTCGTAGGTCCAGTGCACGGTGAGGTCGTTGCAGTCCTCGTTCGTGATGCGCGTCGAGCCTGCCCCGGACACCAGGACCACCCGGTTCATTTCCTTGCCGATCTTCATCACGGCCAGCGCGGTCGAGGTCGTGACCAGGTCCGTCACCATGTCGACGTTGTCCCGCTCGAACCATTCGCGCGCTTTGTTGGCTGCGATATCGGCCTTGTTCTGGTGGTCGGCGTAGACCAGCTCGACCTTGAACGCGGGCTTTTCCTGCGCCACGAAGTCGTCGATCGCCATCTGAGTGGCCACCACCGCGCCCTGTCCCGACAGGTCCGAGTACGTGCCGGACATGTCGGTGAGCACACCGATGCGTACAACGCCATCCGATACCTGCGCCTGGGCCGCGCCCGCCAGCGACATTGCCAGGCCCGCGGCCCGGATCAGCATTCTTGGTTTCATCGGATCTCCTCGCGTAAAGTCAGGTAGGAAGGACAACGCACGCCATGGATCCCGCTCAAACGCCGAGCAGGGCATGCAGCCTCTGCGTAAAGGAAGGCAGCTCCTCGCGCGTCACCGTCTGCACGATGCGCCCGTGCTCGAGCACGTAGTGCCGGTCGGCCAGCGGCGCAGCGAAACGGAAGTTCTGCTCGACCAGCACGATCGTGAAGCCGCGCGTCTTGAGCGTCTTCAGGACCTCGGCCAGCTTCTTGACGATCACCGGCGCCAGGCCCTCGGTGATCTCGTCCAGCAGCAGCAGGCGCGCCCCGGTGCGCAGGATGCGCGCCATCGACAGCATCTGCTGCTCGCCGCCCGACAGGCGGGTGCCGGGACTGTGGCGCCGCTCGAGCAGGTTGGGAAACATCGCGTAGATCTCGTCCATCGTCAGGCCCCCGCTGTTGAGCCGGGGCGGCAGCAACAGGTTTTCCTCCGTGGACAGGCCGGCAAAGATGCCCCGCTCTTCCGGACAATAGCCGATGCCCAGGCGCGCGATGCGGTGCGGCGCCATCGACGCGATGGGCTCCCCGTTGAAGGTGATGGTGCCGGTACGGCGCCCGACCAGGCCCAAAATGGCCTTCAGCGTGGTGGTGCGCCCGGCTCCGTTGCGTCCCAGCAGCGTCACCAGCTCGCCCCGGTTCACGCGCAGGTCGATGCCGTGCAGCACGTGCGATTCGCCGTAGAACGCGTGCAGATCCGCAAGCCGCAGCATCTCCCCGTTGGGGGCGGCCGCGCTGCTCACGCCTCGACCCCGACGTAGGCTTCCAGGACCCGCGGGTCGCTGGACACGACCGGGTACGGCCCCTGCGCCAGTACACTGCCACGCTGCAACACCGTGATGACATCGCTCAGCGTTTCCACCACCGACAGGTTGTGCTCGACCATCAGGATCGTGCGGTCCCGCGCCACCTTGCGGATCAGCTCGACCACGCGGCTGACGTCCTCGTGGCCCATGCCCTGGGTCGGCTCGTCCAGCAGCATCAGCTGCGGGTCCAGCGCCAGCGTGGTGGCGATCTCGAGGGCGCGCTTGCGCCCGTACGGGAGCTCGACCGTGACGCGGGGGGCGAACGCCTGCAGGTCGACCGCCTCGAGCAGCTGCATCGCCCGCTGGTTCAGGCCATTCAACCGCGACTCGTGTTCCCAGAAATGAAACGAATTGGAGATCTTCCTTTGCAGCGCGACCCGCACGTTCTCCAGCACCGTCAGGTGCGGAAAGGTCGCGGAAATCTGGAACGACCGCACCATGCCGCGCCGCGCGACCTGCACCGGCGATTGGCCCGTGATCTCGGCGCCATTGAACCGGATACGCCCGGCCGTCGGCCGCAGGAAGCCCGTCAACAGGTTGAACACCGTGGTCTTGCCGGCACCGTTGGGCCCGATCAACGCGTGCACGCTGCCGCGCCGGACCTGCAGGTTCACATCCTGGACGGCCGCGAACCCCATGAATTCCTTCGACAGGCCCTGCGTCTCCAGTATCACGTCGCCGGCTGCCATGGAAGCGCCTACTCGATGGCGCTGGTCGACTTGACCTGCTGCCGCAGCACGAACTTCTGGATCTTGCCGGTCGACGTCTTCGGCAGCGGACCGAATACGACACGCTTGGGAACCTTGAAATGCGCCAGCAGACTGCGGCAATGATCGATCAGCTCCTGCGCCTGCGGGCTGGCGCCGGGCTTGAGCTCGACGAACGCGCACGCCACTTCGCCCCATTTCGGATCCGGCTGCGCGACCACGGCGGCCGACAGCACCGCCGGGTGCCGGTGCAGCGCGTCCTCGACTTCCAGCGACGAGATGTTCTCGCCGCCCGAAATGATGATGTCCTTGCTGCGGTCCTTGATCTTGACGTAGCCGTCCGGGTGCAGCACGGCCAGGTCGCCGGTGTGGAACCAGCCGTCAGCGAACGCCTCGGCTGTCGCGGCCGGGTTGTTCAGGTAGCCTTTCATCACGATGTTGCCGCGGAAGAAGATCTCACCCATCGTCTCGCCGTCCGGCGGCACCGGCCGCATCGTGATCGGATCCAGTACCGCGATGGCCTGCTGCAGATGGTATGCGACACCCTGCCGTCCGTTCAGGCGTGCACGCTCGTGCAGCGGCAATTCGGACCACGACGGCTGCTTGGCGCATACGGACGCCGGACCGTACGACTCGGTGAGGCCATAGACGTGCGTAATATCGATTCCGACCCGCTCGCAGCCCTCGATCACAGCCGCCGGAGGAGCGGCGCCGGCGATCAGGCCCTTGACCGTATGCCGGATGCCCTCGCGCAGCTGGTCCGGGGCATTGATCAGCAGGCTGTAGACGATCGGCGCGCCGCACATGTGCGTGACGCCGTGCTCGCGGATCTGCGCGAACACCTGCGCGGGGTCGACCCGCCGCAGGCACACGCTGGTGCCCGCGATCAGCGCCAGCGTCCATGGGAAGCACCAGCCGTTGCAATGGAACATCGGCAGCGTCCACAGGTACACGGCGTGCTGCGGCATGCCCCACGAGATCGCGTTGCTCGCCGCATTCAGGTATGCGCCGCGATGGTGATAAACGACCCCCTTGGGATTGCCGGTCGTGCCCGAGGTGTAGTTCAGCGTGATCGCGTCCCATTCGTCGGGCGGCAGCTGCCAGGCAAAGGCCGGATCGCCTTGCGCCACAAATGCCTCGTAGTCGATCTGCCCGAGCTCCTTGCCGGCCGGCGCCTGCGGGTCACGCACCTCGATCACCAGCGGACGCTCGCCGGCGTGCAGCGCCAGCGCTTGCTCGACCACCGGGGAGTACTCGCGGTCGGTGAGGAGCACGCGCGCTGCGCCATGCTGCAGCATGAAGGCGATCGTTTCGGGGTCGAGCCGGGTGTTCAGCGTGTTGAGCACGGCACCGCTCATCGCGACGCCAAAATGCGCCTCGAACATGGCCGGCACGTTCGGCAGCATCGCAGCGACCGTATCGCCGCGGCCGATGCCGCGCAACGCCAACGCGCTGCCCAGGCGCCGGCAGCGCTCGTAGGTCTGGGCCCAGCTCTGGCGGCGGGCGCCGTAGATCAGCGCGGGGCGGTCGGGATAGACGCAGGCCGTGCGTTCGATGAAGCTCAGCGGCGACAACGCTACGTAGTTGGCCGCGTTGCGGTCCAGACCGACGTCGTACGGGTTGCTCCGGGCCATCGCCGTCTCTTGGGCCTCGGCGCCTGCCACACGCGGGGGCGTCGCGCGTGCGGCCTGCCTGCCTGTTCGAATTCTCGTATTCAGACTCCCTGCGGGCCATCATATACAACCTTGGGCCGGGATGTCTCCGGTTTTGCCGAATGATGCTGACCTTCCTGGTCAAGGGACTGCTGATCGGCGTGTCGATCGCCGCTCCGGTCGGCCCGATCGGGCTGCTGTGTATCCGCCGCAGCCTGGAGCAGGGCCGCCGCGCCGGCCTGGCCACCGGCTTGGGCGCAGCCACCGCGGACGCCGCCTATGGGTGCGTTGCCGGATTCGGACTGACCGCGATCTCGGGCTTCCTGCTCGCGCACGTGCTGTGGCTTCGCATGGGCGGCGGCGTGGCGCTGTGTTACCTCGGTGCGCGCACCTTCCTGAGCGCTCCGGCGCGGCAGGCAGCGCAGCTCAGGGCCGGCGGCTTGCGGTCGGCGTACTTTTCGACACTGGCGCTGACGCTGGCGAACCCGATGACGATCGTGTCCTTCGTGGCCGTGTTCGCCGGTTTCGGCCTGACCTCGACGCCGAGTTACTCGGCCGCTGCGACGCTGGTCGCGGGCGTGTTCGTCGGCTCGGCGATATGGTGGCTGTTTCTGAGCGCCGGCGTGGCATCGATGCGCGGCCGCCTGAGCGGCGAGTGGATGCGATCGATCAACCGCGCCTCGGGTGCCGCCATCGTGGCGTTCGGACTGTACGCGCTGTCGACGCTGCTGGCGCGCTGAGATGGAGCGGCCGGCACGCCTGGTCGCGCTGATGTGCACGGCCCAGGTGCTCAGCATGACGGGTTTTTCCGCCTACGCCGCCCACCTGCCGGGCCTGCGCGAGGCCTGGCAGATGAGCGGGGCCCAGGCCGGCTTCGTCGGGGGCGCGTTTTTTTTCGGATACATGCTGGCCGTGCCCTTTCTGTCGGGCATCACGGACCGTATCGACGCCCGCTCGGTGTTCGCCGCTTCATGCGCTGTTGCGGCCCTCGGCATCGCCGGGTTTGCGGCGTTCGCGCGGGGCGCGCTGACCGGCGCGCTGTTCCAGGCGCTGACCGGTGCGGGACTGGCCGGCACCTACATGCCCGGACTGAAGGCGCTGACCGACCGCGTGACCGGACCGCTGCAGGCGCGCACGGTCGCCTTTTACACGTCCAGTTTCGGCATCGGCACCAGCCTGTCACTGGGGCTGGCGGGTTGGCTGGCCGCTGCTCTGCCGTGGCGCCACGCGTTCGCCCTTCTGGCGCTCGGTCCCCTGCTGGCGCTGCCGCTGGTCGTGCTGCGCCTGGCCCGGCAGCCTGCGTCGAGCACGTCCCACGCGAGCCGCTGGCCGCGGCTGCGCGGCGTGCTGGCGCACAGCGAGGTGCGCCGCTACGTGCTGGGCTATGCAGCCCACTGCTGGGAGCTGTTCGGGCTGCGCTCCTGGATGGTGGCCTTTGTCGCGTACGCCGGATCGGTGTCGGGTTCGACCTGTCCCTGGCTGAAGGCCACGGACGTTGCCGCGCTGATCAACCTGCTCGGGCTGCCGGCCAGCGTGATGGGCAACGAGCTGGCCGGGCGCATCGGACGGGTGCGCTGGATCGCCTCGGTGATGGCCTGCGCCGGCGCGCTCAGCTGGCTGGCGGGGTTGTCGGTCTGGGCCCCATGGTGGATCGTGCTCACGCTGCTGGCGGCCTATTTCGTCTGCGCAATGGCCGATTCGGCTGCGCTGACGGCGGGCGTCGCGGCCGCGGCGCCGCCGGGGCAACGCGGCGCCGCCCTGGCGGTGCATTCACTGTTCGGATTCAGTGCCGCCTTCCTGGCACCGGTGTTGTTCGGCACCACGCTGGATGCGGCCGGCGGCGGACCCTTCAGCTGGGCGCTCGCCTTCGCGACGCTCAGCGCCGCCGGGTTGATCTGGGCCGGCGTGTCCCGGTGGATCCGGCCGCCGGCGACGTCATCGCCTCAGCCCGGCGCGGACGCATAACGCTGCCCCATCTCACGATCCGGATTTTGGCAAAATGCGGGCGGTCCAGCTGTGGCGGTCGGAAAGGAAGGAACGATGATTCGGAAGACCCGCGTCCTGTGGCAACGCACGGTTGTGCCCGGCCTGCTGCTGTCGATGTGCGCGCTGCTGTGTGCTCCGGCATGGTCCGACGGGCCGACCTTGACCTACGAGCAGCTGCAGCGGCTGCTGAAAGTGATCGACAAGCAGGGCAGCCGCGCTGCGATTCCCCACGACGTGGCCTCGGTGCTGCAGCTGATTCCGGCTCAGCTTGCGCCCGACGTCAAGCAGGCGGCGTACCTGGACGAGGACGGCAACCGGCACGGATTTGCAGCGCTGAACGACGGTTCAGGCTACTTCATGTTTCGCAGCGGCCCATCGGTGGGCAATTCCGTCTACCGGGTCGACTCGACCTTGCACCTGGTGCGGGCTGCGCGCAGCCTGATGAAGAACGGCCCGCTGCTCAGCCTTCCCGATGCGGAGGCCCAGAAGGAGCTGGACGACGAGTTCGCCCGCTGGTCCAAGGTGCTGTCGCCCAATGGCCCGGTCACAGGGCCGACCCCGTTCCCGTTCAAGCAGCCCGCCGGCCCCGCGGCGGCGCCGGCCGCGGACCCGTCCAAGCGGCCTGAACCGGGCAAGCCCTGACCGGCTCGCTGTCAGCGCGCCTCGGGCGTGCAACCTCGCTGCGGTCGCGCCTGGCGGGGGACGTTGTGCGCCAGGAACTGCAGCACCTCGGAGGTGTATAGCTCGGGCGCCGCGCGGAACGTCGTGCTGTGACCCGCCCCCGGTACGATCAGCAGATACTTGCGGTCAACCGGCGCTGCCTCGAGCATTCGCCGCGCATTGCCCGGTGGCGCAAGCCAGTCGTTTTGCCCCGCGATAAACAGGATCGGCTGCGCGCGGATGCGTTTGACCGCTGCCATCGCGCTGATGCGGTCGCGATCCAGCTTCACGCCGGTGCGCAGCCGGAACATCCAGTCGGTCGACCGGTCGAGCAGCGGCAGCTGGGCGATCCACAATGCGATCTTCTCGGCCAGCGGTATTCCCTCGTGCCGCGCGACGTTGCTCAGCACGTCGCCGGGCGTGATGAAAGCACTGTCGGCGACGACCGCATCCACATCGTCGCACTGTGCGGCCGCGTGCAGCGCGGCCACCGCTCCGTACGAGTATCCGAACGCAACGACCGCGCCGCGCTCGCCGCGCCCGCGCAAATAGGCCACGCCACCGAGGATGTCCAGAGCCTCCAGGTACCCGGGGGTCATGTAATCGCCCCCGCTTTCGCCATGGGCGCGCAGATCCAGGTCCAGGACGTTGTACCCGCGGCGCACCAGGAACGCCGCGCGCGACAACATGCCTGAGCGATTCTCGTCCCTGCCATGCGCCATCACGACGTTGGTCGGCGGCAAAGCGAACGCGGTCTGGCCGTAACCGCCGGCGTCCGAGTGCGACGGCAGCCACCACGCGGCCAGCGCAACTCCGTCTGCGGATTGCAAATCGACGCGTTCGGATTCGAGCGCGTAGTCTTTTGGACTGGCCGTCGTCGTGCGCCATTGCGGGTGGCTGCCGATCGCGAAACTCGACCCGACGTAGCCGCCGATGCCCAGCAACGCGCCGGCCGCCGCAACCAGGATGGCCAGGCCGGCCAGGAGTTTCAGTGCCGGCCCGCGATGGCGCATCTGTGCCCGGGTTCGGGAGCCGATAACCGGATGATGGATATGGTAAATGAGGCTGGGGCCAGTGTCGATTTTGCCGCCCGCCAATCGACTAGATTCAGCATCGCCAGCGGGTCGCGCCGGGTTCGTAAGATGCGGACGGAAGCGGCTTGGACGCCGCAGGAGCCTGACATGAAATACCTGTGCCTTGTGTACGGCGAGGAAGACAAGATCGCCGCGATGGACGATCACGAGTGCCTGGCCTGCGATGCGAGCCTGCGCGCCAGCGGTCACTGCATCGCGTCCGAAGCCCTCGAGCCGGTCGAGACCGCCACGACGGTGCGAATCCGCAATGGTCGGATCTCCGTGTCGGATGGTCCGTTCGCCGAGACCAAGGAGACCCTGGCGGGCTTCTACCTGATCGAGGCGCGCGACCTGAACGAGGCGATTCAGATCGCGGCCAAGATACCGCCCGCCAAAGTCGGCAGCGTCGAGGTGCGGCCCATCCGGCCTATCCGCGAGGAGCCGCGGTCCGGCGCCCCGCTGGCGGCGTAACGCCCCCGCACCCCTCAGCCGCCGAAGGCGCGCTCGAGCTCGACATAGCAGCGGCGTTCCGACTCGTCCAGTCCCGCCAGCGCCGAGCCGGCCAGGCGCGGCGCCAGTACATGCCACTTGCTGATGCGGTCCGCGATGCGCAGCGTGCGCGTCAAGCCGTCCTGCGCCGTGCCGTCGTCGCGGATCGCACGTGCGGCAACGGCCTGGCACACGTCCGGATGGAAGTTCCATTGCCGCGCGATCTGGGCGGACAGTCTGGCCACCGCACCGATCAGCGCATCGTGGAAGCCCTCGGTGTCCGGCGGCTGTCGTTCCTGGTAGCGGCTGTCCAGCACGCGAAGGGCGGCGATGAAACCGATGTTCGCCACCATCCCGGCCAGATAGGCCCGAAACCGGTCGGGCTCGTCGCTCATCGCCTCACAGGCGAAGGAGCAGCGTTCGGTCAGATCCCATAACCGGGTGCCGGCGCCGCGGCTGAAGCGGCCCTGCCCGGCGTCGAAGATCGGCCGCATCACCGCGTTGGTCACGAGCTGGATCAGACCGCGCTGCCCGAGCGCGATCACGGCCTCCTGAAGACTGGCCACATCGCGGCCGGACCGGTACCGGGGCGAGTTGGCCAGGCGCACCACCTCGCCCACCAGCGCCGGATCGCGCGCCAGGCGTTCGCTCAGCTCGCGCGGCGACACATCGTCGCGCCGGACCATTCCGATCAACCGCGGCAGCACAACCGGCAGCCGCGGCACCAGATGCGGATCGCGCGCGCCCTGAGCGAGCTGCTCGATCTGTGCGAGGATGCGGCGCTCGCTGGAGCCGGCCTCGCCCCGGCGAAGCTTGCCCACGCCCAGCACGAGCGCTGCAAAGCGCCGATCGGGGTCGCCGGCGAGCGGGTCGAGTTCGTCGCGTGCGTGAGCGGGCTCGGCCTCGGTCCTGGGGTGCCGGCGGATGGCCGATGGCGCCCTGAGCGGCGCCGCGGCCGCCGCCGGTTCGGACGAGCGCGCCGCCGCACCGACAGGATCGGCAGCGTCCGCCCCTGGCGCTGATGTGCCGCTGAACAGTCTGAGCAAGGACGCGAACAGCGGCATCGTCACTCGATGCGGGCGCTGCCGACGGCGAATCCACTCATAAGAAAAGATCGGGCAGTAGATCGCGCGCGCCGGGCACGACCGCGTAGGAGTCGAAGTCGCTGACGCCGGCGGCGCGCAGCACGTCCTCGTCCAGGAAGAAGTTCCCGCTGGTGGTGCCGGCCGGAGCGCTCAGGATCGCATGGGCCGCATCAGCGACGATCTGCGGACGGCGGCACTGCTCGGGGCGCACCCCCGGAATCATCTGCAGCGCCGCGGTCAGGATCACGGTCCTGGGCCACAACGCGTTGACCCCGATTCCGTACGGGCGCAGCTCCTGGGCGTGGCCCAGCACGCACAGGCTCATGCCGTACTTGGCGATCGAATACGCCACGTGCGGGCCGAACCATTCCGGTTTCAGATTCAGCGGCGGCGACAAGGTCAGCACGTGCGGATTGCGCCCCTGCTGGCTCGAGCGCTTCAGGTGGGGCAGGCAGGCCTGGGTGCACAGATAGGTGCCGCGCAGATTCACGCCCAGCATCAGGTCCAGACGCTTGACGGGCGTTGATTCGGTCCCGGTCAGGCTGATCGCGCTCGCATTGTTCACCAGGATGTCGATGCCGCCGAAGCGTTCGACCCCGCGCTGCACCGCATCCAGTACCTGGGCCTCGTCGCGGATGTCGGCCTGCACCGGCAGGCAGGCCCCGCCGGCCTGCTCGATCTCGTGCGCAGCCGAGTGGATCGTTCCGGCAAGCCTCGGATGGGGCTCGGCCGTCTTGGCCGCGATCACGACATTGGCCCCGTCGGCAGCCGCCCGCAGCGCAATCGCAAGACCGATGCCGCGCGAGCCGCCGCTGATGAACAGGGTCTTGCCCTTCAGGCTCATCGGCCTGCCTCCTGCCGGTCCGCTTTCGGCCACAAAACGAGTTGCGTGCATCGGAACTCGGCGATCGGACGGCCCGATTCCAGATGCGACACGCTCGCGTCCCATACCTGGGTCGTGCGGCCCTGGTGCAGCGTGCGCGCCTTCGCCACCAGCGATCCGTCGGTGGCGGTACCCAGAAAGTTCGCCTTCAGCTCGATCGTCGTGAAATTGTGCGCTCCCTGCGGCAGATGCGCGATACACGCGAATCCGCACGCGGTGTCGGCCAGCGCGATGACGGTGGCGGCATGCAGGTACCCGTTCGGGGCCAGCAGCCGTGGCTCGATCCGCAGCTGCATTTGCAGCGCACCCTCGGCCAGGTCGGCGACCTGAAGCCCCAGCAGCCCCGGCAACCCGGTCCCTGCCCTTTCCTGCAGGACCTTGACGGTGATTTCCGGTCGCAGCGCCACGGCCGCCGCGTTCACGAGAACTTCGAAAAATCGGGTTTGCGGCGTTCAACGAAAGCTTCAAACGCCTCGCGCGCCTCGGGCCTCGCGATCAGCCGCTGCAGCGCCGCATTTTCGTCGGCGATCGCCCTGGCGACGGCCTGGCTCCAGACCGATTTCATCAGACGCTTGGTCTCGCGCACCGACTCGGGCGGCAGGCGGCACAGGCGGGCGCACTGCTTGCCGGCGTAATCGAGCACCTCGCCGGGCGGCAGGATGCGATTGACCAGGCCCATTTCGAGCGCCTCCTCGGCCGACAGCGGGTCGCCCAGCATCAGCTTTTCGGCGGCGCGGTGATACCCGGCTGTCAGCGGAAGCAGCAAGCTCGATGCGAACTCGGCGCACAGCCCCAGGTGCACGAACGGAAACGAAAACTGGGAGTCGTCCGCGCAGTAAACCAGGTCGCCGTGCAGCAGCAGCGTGGCACCGATCCCCACCGCTACGCCATTGACGGCCACCACGACCGGCTTGGCGGCGCCGGACAGCGCCGCCATGAAGCGGAACACGGGCGCGTCCGCGTCCCGCGGGGGTCGCCGCAGGAAGTCTTCGACGTCGTTGCCCGCCGTGAACACGTCGGGCTGCCCGTGCAGCAGGATCGCGCGCACCGAAGCGTCCGCCTCCGCGGCAGCGAAGGCCTCGCACAGCGCCGCGTACATCTCCTCCGTGATCGCGTTCTTGCGCTGCGGCCGCGCGAGCTGGATGCGCGCGACCGCCTCGGCCGTTTCGGTCAGGATCGTGGGGCCCGCCACGCCCATGGCTCAGACGCGCTCGAAAATGCCAGCGGCGCCCATGCCGGTGCCGACG
Source organism: Burkholderiaceae bacterium (assembly GCA_035511515.1). Lineage (GTDB taxonomy): Bacteria > Pseudomonadota > Gammaproteobacteria > Burkholderiales > Burkholderiaceae_F > VBCK01. The sequence continues at coordinate 18,068 of DATKFG010000093.1, forward strand.
CACATCGTGACCATGCCGTACTTCAATCCTTGACGGCGCAGGCCGTGCACGACCGTGGCCGAGCGCACCGCGCCGGTTGCCCCGAGCGGATGACCCAGCGCGATCGCGCCGCCCATCGGATTGACCTTCGAGCGGCTCAGCCCCAGCTCGTTGATCACCGCCAGCGACTGGGCCGCGAACGCCTCATTGAGCTCGATCCAATCGATATCGTCCAGCTTCAGGCCCGCGATGCGCAGCGCGGCCGGGATCGCTTCCTTCGGGCCGATCCCCATGATCTCGGGGGCAACGCCGCGCACCGCGAAGGACACGAAGCGCGCCAGCGGCGTCAGGTTGTAGCGCTTCAGCGCGGCCTTGCTGACCAGGATCAGCGCGGCGGCGCCGTCCGAGGTCTGCGAGCTGTTGCCGGCGGTGACGCTGCCGCGGGCCGCGAACGCCGGCTTCAGCCTGGCCAGCGCCTCCACGTTGGTATCGGGGCGCGGGCCTTCGTCCAGCGTGAGCGAGCGTTTCCTGGTCTCCAGCTCGCGCGAGGCCAGGTTCGCGATCTTCTCGACCACTTCGAACGGCGTGATCTCATCGCCGAACTCGCCCGCCTTCTGCGCAGCGATGGCGCGCCGGTGCGAGATCAGCGCGAATTCGTCCTGGTCCTCGCGCGACACCTTCCATTGCTGCGCGACCTTCTCCGCCGTGATGCCCATGCCGAACGCGATGCCCACGTTCTGGTCGGCCTCGAAGATGTGCGGATTGAACGAGGGCTTGTTGCCCGCCATCGGCACCATGCTCATCGATTCGACGCCGCCGGCCAGCATCACATCGGCCTCGCCCACCTGGATCCGGTTGGCCGCGATCGCCACCGCGCTCAGGCCCGAGGCGCAGTAGCGGTTCACCGTCATGCCGCCCACCGTATCCGGCAGTCCGGCCAGCAGCACGGCGTTGCGCGCCACGTTCATGCCCTGCTCGGCCTCGGGAAAAGCGCAGCCGATCACCGCGTCCTCGATTGCGGCAGGCTCCAGCGACGGCACCTTGGCGACCGCGCCGCGAATGGCCGCCACCAGCAGGTCGTCCGGGCGGACGGTGCGCAAAGCTCCCCGGGGCGCCTTGCCCACCGGAGTGCGCGTGGCTGCCACGATAAAAGCGTCCTGGTTCGACATGCTCGCCATCTCCCGTTCAGTTTCGTACCGCCTTGCCGGACTGCATCATGCCCATCATGCGCTCCTGGGACTTCGGGTGCGCCAGCAGCTTGACGAAGTGCTGCCGCTCCAGATCCAGCAGCCACTGTTCGTCCACCAGCGATCCGGCCTCGACGTCGCCCCCGGTCAGCACCTCGGCGATCGAGCTGGCGATCAGGAAGTCGTGCTCGCTGATCATTGCCCCTTCCTTCAGGTTCACCAGTTGCGCCTTGATCGTGGCGGCGCCGGTACGGCCGGCCACCGGGAACGCTTTGACGCGCAGCGGCGGGCGATAGCCGACCGCCTGCATCGCGAAGGCCTGACCGACCGCGGTCCAGAGCAGCTCGTAGGGGTTGAAAACGATCGTGTCGCCGTCGGTCAGATAACCCATCGTGCGCGCTTCCGGCGCTGACTTGGAAACATTGGCCATCGCGGTGTTCTGGAACCAGGCCCGCAGGAACGGCACCAGATCGGAGCTGCCCGCCGCGCGGGCGGCATTGGCGGCCCGCAGCGCGCCCTCCTTCAGACCTCCGGCACCCGGAATCAGGCCGACTCCGATCTCGACCATCCCGATGTAGCTTTCCAGGCAGGCGACGCGGCGCGCACAGTGCAGCAGCAGCTCGCAGCCGCCGCCCAGTGCCAGCCCCTGCACCGCGGCCACCACGGGCACCTGCGCGTATTTGACGCGCATGAAGGTCTGCTGCAGCTTGGCCTCTTCGGCCCCGATCGCTTTGGGCCCCCCGCTCATGAATACCGGCAGCATCGCCTTCAGGTCGGCGCCCGCCGAGAACGGCTCGCCGTTCGACCAGATCACCAGCGCGCGCCCCTGCTCCTCGGCCAGGTCGAGCGCGCGCTGCAGCCCCGCGACCACGCCCGGGCCGAGCACGCGCATCCTGGTGCGGATCGAGAAAATCAGCACGTCGCTCACGTGCGTCTGCTCGAAGCGCCACAGCCGGCACGACTCGTCCGAAAAGAGCGTAACGCCGGCATCGTCGGGGGTGCGGGCGCCTTCGCCGATCAGCGCAGCGCGGAACAGCTGCCTGGCGTACACCGGAAGATCGGTGCGCGGCTCGAACCGGCTGCGCGCCGGATTCCAGGACCCCTGCGGCGTGTGCACCCCGCCGGCGTCGGCAACCGGACCCTTCAACACCCACGGCGGCAACGGCGCCCGGCTCAGCGCCTCGCCGCGCTCGATGTCCTGCGCGACCGACTCGGCCACGCGCTGCCAGCCGGCCGCCTGCCAGGTCTCGAAGGGACCCGTCTCCCAGCCGAAGCCCCAGCGCAGCGCGAAATCGATGTCGCGCGCGCTTTGCGCGATCTCGCCCAGGTGCACCGCGATGTAATGGAACATGTCGCGGAAGATCGACCACAGGAAGCGCGCCTGCGGATGATCGGTCTGGCGCAGCAGCTTCAGGCGCTCGCCCGCATCGGCGGTCTTCATGATTCGGACCACCAGGTCGTCGGCCTTGCCGGCGCTTTCCACGTAATCGGAGCGGCCCGGATCGAGCACCTTGATCACGCGCCCTTCCTTCCGATAAAAGCCGGCGCCGGTCTTCTGTCCCAGCGCTCCTTTCTCGACCAGGGCCTGCACCACCGGCGGAATGGCATACACGGAAGCGAACGGATCGCGCGCCGGCGGCAGCGCCTGCTGCATGGTGCGGATCACGTGCGCCATCGTATCGAGCCCGACCACGTCGGCGGTGCGGAAGGTAGCGCTCTTGGCGCGCCCCAGCCGGGTGCCGGTCAGGTCATCGACCACGTCGTAGGCGAGCCCGTACTTGGACGCCTCGTGAATGGTCGCCAGCATGCCGAACACGCCGACCCGGTTGGCGATGAAATTCGCAGTGTCCTTCGCGCGCAGCACGCCCTTGCCCAGCGTGCTGGTGAGGAAGGTTTCCAGTTGATCGAGCACGTCGGCCGCGGTGGAGGCGGTCGGCACCAGCTCGACCAGGTGCATGTAGCGCGGCGGATTGAAGAAGTGCACGCCGCAGAAGCGCGACTTCAGTGCCCGCTCGAGCGGCTCCGACAGGCTGCTGATCGACAGCCCGGAGGTGTTGGTCGCCAGGATCGCGTGGGGTGCGATGTGCGGCGCGATCTTCCTGTACAGGTCGAGCTTCCAGTCCAGCCGCTCGGCGATCGCCTCGATCACCAGGTCGCACTCGGAAAGGCGCGCCAGGTGCTGCTCGTAGTTGGCCGGCTCCAGGTACTGGGCCTCGTCTTTGAGCGCGAGCGGCGCGGGGCTGAGCCGGCCCAGGTTCTCGATGGCCTTGAGCGCGATGCCGTTGCGGTCGGGCGATTTTTCGTCCGCCAGGTCGAACAGCAGCGCCGGTACCCGGGCGTTCACGCAGTGCGCCGCGATCTGCGCGCCCATCACGCCGGCGCCCAGGACCGCGACCTTCCTGATCGCAAGTTGTTTCATTGTTCTTCTCTCCCCTGCCGGTCCGTCGCCCGCCAACCCGTCAGAACAGTTCCGCCTCCAGCTCCATCAGGTTCTTCGCCCCCGAGCGAGCGGCCCGAATATGGTAAGCGGTCTCCGGCAGCAGCCGCTGGACATAAAAGCGGGCCGTGGCCAGCTTGGCGCGGTAGAACGGATCCGCACCGGCCGCGCCGAGCCGATCGAGCGCGACGCGGGCCATTTTTGCCCAGAAGTAGGCAAACACCAGGTGCCCGATCACGCGCAGGTAGCTCACGGCCGCGGCGCCCACCTCCTCCGGGTTGCCCATCGCCTTCATCCCGATTTCCATCGTCAACTTCTGCACCTTGTCGCCGAGATCGGCCAGCGGCGTGACGAACTCGTTCATCTCGACCGAGCTGCCGTGCTCGGAGATGAAATCCTGCACCAGCTTGCCGAACGCGCGCAGCTTGGCGCCGTTGTCCATCAGTACCTTGCGGTAAAGCAGGTCGAGCGCCTGGACTGCGTTGGTGCCCTCGTAGATCATGTTGATCCGGGCATCGCGCAGCAGTTGCTCCATGCCCGACTCGTGGATGTATCCGTGTCCGCCGAACACCTGCAGGCATTGCGAGACGCCGTCGAATGCATTGTCGGTCAGGAACGCTTTGGCAACGGGCGTCATCAGGGCCATCATGTCGGCGGCGAACTGGCGCTCCGACGCCTCCGGATGGTGGTGCTGCTGGTCGGCCATCAGCGCCAGCCAATAGGAGAACGCGCGACCACCCTCGGCCCACGCACGCGCGGTCAGCAGCGAGCGGCGCACATCTCCATGCACGATGATCGGATCGGCCGCCTTGTCGGACTTGGTGCCGGGCGCGAGGCTGCGACCCTGCACCCGTTCCTTCGCATACGCGGCCGCATTCTGATACGCGGCCTCGGTCAGCCCCAGGCCCTGCACGCCGACCGCCAGGCGCGCGCCGTTCATCATCACGAACATCGCGTTCAGGCCGCGGTTCGGCTCGCCAACCAGCCAGCCGGTGGCGCCCTCGAACACGATCTGGCAGGTCGAGTTGGCGTGGATGCCCATCTTGTGCTCGATGCCGCCGCAGTACAGCGCGTTGCGGGCGCCGATGCGCGCCGCCGCCCCGTCGCCCTGCGGCAGGAACTTGGGCACGACGAACAGCGAGATGCCCTTGGTTCCGGCCGGCGCCCCGGGCAGGCGCGCCAAAACCAGGTGAACGATGTTCCCGGCCAGGTCGTGCTCGCCGGCCGAAATGAAAATCTTCTGCCCCGTGATCTGGTAGCTGCCGTCGGGCTGCGGCTCGGCGCGCGTGCGCAACAGGCCCAGGTCGGTGCCGCAGTGCGCCTCGGTCAGGCACATCGTGCCGGTCCATTCGGCCGAAGCCAGCTTGGGCAGGAAGGTGGCCTTCTGCGGCGGCGTGCCGTGGACCAGCAGGCATTCGTACGCGCCCAGCGTCAGCCCCGAATACATGGTCCAGGACTGGTTCGTCGCGCAGCGCATCTCGTCGAACGCTATCTGCAGCACGTGGGGCAGCGCCTGCCCGCCGTATTCGGCCTCCGCCGTCAACCCCTGCCAGCCGCCTTCCCGCAGCTGGTCGAACGCGGCCCGGAATCCGTCCGGCGTCTTGACCTCGTGGGTCGTCGCGTCGAAGCGGCAGCCCTGCTCGTCGCCGCTCAGGTTCAGCGGCAGCAGCACATCGGCGCAGAAGCGTCCGCCCTGCTCGAGCACCTGGTTGACGGTGTCGGCGTCCAGCTCCTTGAACGGCGGCATCGCCTGCACGAGCTCGACCGCATGCAGAACCTCGTGCAGAACAAACTGCTGGTCGCGCAGCGGGGCCTTGTAGACGGGCATGTTCGACTCCTAATTCAGTGCGGCGTGCGGCGCCGGCGCCGGTCGGTGCGGGCTGGTGCGGTGCGCGGCCGGGCCGCATCGATCAGCCGCGCCAGCGCGATGCGGGCGCGCAGCACGCTCTGGGTCGAGCGCAGCAGACGGGCGTCCTGGTGCAGCATCAGCATCGCGCCGTAGATCTCGAACACCATCTGGTGCGGATCGGCGTGCCGGTCCAGGTGGCCCTCGCTCTGCGCCAGGCGCACCGCGCGCAACACCTCGCCTTTCCAGCCTTCGACGATCGCCACCAGCGCGTCGTGCAGCGGCCCCGGACGGTCGTCGTACTCGGAGGCAGCGCCGATCAGGATGCACCCGGCCTCGATCTCCTCGGCCAGCAGCACCAGCCAGTTCTCCAGCAGCGCCCGCAGGCGCGGCAGCCCGCGCGGACGGGCCACCGCCGGCTGCAGCACGGCCTCGACGAAGCCGGCCGCGTAATGCTTCAGCACCGCAAGCTGCAGTTCCTCGCGCGAGCCGAAGTGCGAGAACACCCCGCTCTTGCTCATATCCAGCCGCTCGGCCAGGGCTCCGATCGTCAGTCCTTCCAGCCCCTCGCGGCGTGCCATCGCAAGCGCCTGCTCGATAATGGCGGCCCGGGTGATCTGTCCCTTGCGCGCGGCGCGGACCGGGGCCGCGCCGGATCCGGCGCGGGTCGATAATGAGGCGGTGGCGGAGCTCGCCGGCATGGTTGCGGGGTGGTCGGGAGCCAAAAAAAAGCGAACGTTCGTACGTTTTTGCCGCGTTGTCAAGTGCAAGTCGTTTCGCGACATGACTTAATTGCGGCGGCTTCGAGGAATACAGTCTCAATCCCGACCTGTGAAGGACATCCCGATGAAACTCTATTACTCGCCTGGCGCCTGTTCACTGTCGCCCCACATCGTGATGCGCGAAGCCGGCATTCCGGTGCAACTGGCCAGGGTCGACACGCAGACCAGGAAGACAGAGGATGGAACCGATTTCAGGACCATCAACAGCAAGGGGTATGTGCCGACGCTGGAGTTGCCGGACGGGCAGCGACTGACCGAGGGCACGGCCATCGTGCAGTACCTCGCCGATCAGGTTCCGACGCGCGGGTTGGCGCCGGCCAACGGAACGTTCGAGCGCGTACGGCTGCAGGAGTGGCTGAACTTCATCGCCACCGAGGTGCACAAACAGTTTTCGACGCTGTTCGACCCGAAAGCCGAGGACAGCCTGAAAGCGCGCCTGATCGAAAAGGTCGGCGAGCGCTTCGACTGGGTCTGCAAGCAGCTTGGCAGCCGCGAGTACCTGATGGGCAGCGGTTTCACGGTGGCAGACGCGTATCTGTACACGATACTGAACTGGACCCGGCACGTCGGCATCGACCTGGCCAGGTGGCCGGTGCTGTCGGCCTATTCGGCGCGTATCGCGCAGCGTCCGCAGGTGCGCGAAGCGCTCAAAGCCGAGGGCCTGCTGAAGTGATCGTGTCGGTCGTGCCCGGCGCGCCCCCTCACCCCTACCCCTCTCCCCCGAGGGGGAGAGGGGAATTGTCTGCTCACCCCTACCCCTCTTCTCTCTGAGGGGGAGAGGGGAACTGTCTGCTCACCCCTCCCCTCTTCTCTCTCGAGGGGGAGAGGGGAACTGTCTGCTCACTCCGGCTGAAGCGGCGTGACGGTGTAGCCGCGCGCTCGCAACTCCTGAACCAGGCCCGCGGGGCCGAAAAAGTGCAGCGTTCCGACCGCGACCAGGTAAAAACGCCCGTCCCGCAACAGCTGATCGATCCGGTTCGCCATCGCCGCGTTGCGGGCGGTGATCAGCCGCTCGAATTGCCGCCGCTCGGCCGGATCCGGCGAATCGTGCACACGCTGCAGGTAACCGAGCATCGCCGCCGAATCGGAGTTGCGCCATGCGGTCACCAGCGTGCGCAGCTCACGCTCGGCTTCGCCGTCCAGCATCGAGCCGACCGTCTGGCGCAGGGCATCGAGCTGCTCGGACGCGGGTTGTGAATCGAGCAGCTCGAACTGCGCTTCGATGCCTTCGAGCTCGACGATCGGCTTGCCGCTGGAGCCAGCCAACGACGCCAGGTACGCCTCGGTCGCATAGGCCGGCGAGAACCCCAGTTGGGTCGCCTGCAGGATCACCAGCATATTGGCGAGCATCCACGGCTTCATCTGCCAGGCGCTTTCTGCGGGAATGCCGAACTGCTCCAGCACGCGCTGCGTGTCCGCCTTCAGGCCGGCATCGATGCGCGCGTCCAGGCCGGGCTCGCCGGGTGCAAACTGGGCGCGCGTCAGCAGCGCCGCGGCGTTGTCGCCGAGCTGGGAAACGTCGGCTTCCAGCGCGATCACGTCCACCGCGGACAGGCGCTGGCGCGTGGCCGCATCGGGCGGATAGTCGGCGGCCAGCCCCACATGCAGCGTGCCCATCAGCAACGCATGGCGACCGGCCTTGCGCGCCTCCCACAGGAATCCGTGGCGGGCGGCGCTGCCGGTGGCCGCCGGCGCCGTTGCACCGGGGTCCGCGCCGGCCGCTGCGGCCGGTGCCGCCGCGGTCCACAGGCCCAGCAGCAGCCATACGGCGGCGGCCACACGGCCGCCAGCACGCGCCACGCCGCTATGTGACACGGACAGTCCGCTCCGCCGCGCCGTCCCGCAGCGACAGCGCGAAGCGAATCACGTGAGAGTCGTCTTCGTCGTGGTGCGGAAGATAGCCGCGCGCCAGCATCATCCGGCGCATCGCGTCGTTTTCCTTCAACACGTACCCGAAGATCTCAGCCAGGTGGCGGTCTCGCCCGCACTTCTCGAGCGCTTCCATCATCGCGTGGCCCAGGCCCCGCCGCTGCCAGGAGTCTTCCACCGTGACCCCGAACTCGGCGCGCTCGCCGTCGGCCAGGCGCGCGTAACGGGCGATCGCCCGGATTTCGCCGGGCTCGGCTTCGGGATCGATCGCGACCAACGCCATCTCCCGATCGTAGTCGATTTGCGTGAAGCGGATCAGCTGCTCCACCGACAGTTCGCGAAGCGGCGCATGCATCCGCAGGTACAGGGTGTGCCGCGAAAGGCGTGCCACGAAGCGTCGCTCGGCCTCGGCGTCCTCCGGCCGGATCGGCCGCAGCAACAGGCGCGTTCCGTCGGGCAGCCGCAGCGCGCGCTCGAGCGATTTTGGGTACGGGTGGATCGCCAGGTGCGAATAGGCGGCGTCCGGCCCGATCGCGCGATCGTCCACGACCACGCGCGCATCCAGCGCGATCACGCCGCGCTCGTCGGCCAGCAAAGGGTTGATGTCCAGTTCGCGCAGGCAGGGCAGCTCGCAGGCGAGCTCCGATACCCTGACCAGTACATCGACCAGACGCTCCAGGTCAACGGCCGGCATGCCGCGGAAAGCGCCCAGCATCCGGGACACGCGGGTCCGATCGATCAGGTCGGACGCGAGCAGCCGATTCAGCGGCGGCAGCGCCAGCGCCGAATCGGACACCACCTGCACCGCGATGCCGCCCATGCCGAACGTCAGCACCGGCCCGAAGGACGGATCGCGTGCGATGCCGACGATCAGCTCGCGACCGTTGGGCCGCGCGATCATCTTCTGCACCAGCACGCCGCTGAAGCGCGCCTGCGCAGCGCGCTTTTCGACCCGCTCACGGATCAGCTCGAAGCCGAGCGCGACCTCCTCGGCGGTCTTCAATGAAAGCAGCACGCCGCCCACTTCGCTCTTGTGCGTGACGCCCTCGGCGCGCACTTTCAGCACGACCGGCAATCCGATCTGCTCGGCCAGCTCGCGCGCCTGCGCCGCGCTGGTCGCCAGCCGTCCCTGCGCCACCTCGATGCCGCACGCGGCCAGCATCGCCTTGGCCTCGTCTTCGCCGAGCACGTTGCGGCCGGACTTTCGAGCCGCCTCCACGATCTGGCGGGCGGCGGCGATGTCCAAGGGCGTTGCGCCGGGCGGCGCCGGATCGAGCGGCGCCGCAAGCTGCAGCCTGAGCTCGCGGTTGCGCACGTACTGGGCCAGGAAGCTGAATGCCTCCACGCCGTGCTCGGGACTGGCCAGCGCCGACAGGCCCGCCTCCTTCAAAACCGACCGCCCCTTGGCGGCGTCCTCCCCGCCCAGCCAGGCCAGCACGACCGGCTTGCCGGTGGCCTTGACCGGATCGAGCAGCGCGCGCGCCGCGTCCTGCGCGCCGGCCCGCGCGGTCGGACAGAACAGCACCAGCACGCCATCGTTGTCGGGATCGGCCGCGAGGATTTCGAACGCGCGCGCCAGCCGCGGCGGGTCCGCGTCGCGGACCACATCGACCGGGTTGCGGTGCGACCAGGTCGGCGGCAGCGCACCGTCCAGCGCCAGGCGCGCCGCCTCCGACAGGGTGGCGAGCACCGCACCCTGGTCGGCCACCGCGTCGGCGGCCAGAACGCCCGGTCCGCCCCCGTTGGTCAGGATGGCCAGGCGCGATCCCTTCGGCATCCGCCCGCTGGCCAGCGCTTCGGATGCGACGAACAACTGGTCGTACTCGCGGATGCGGATCGCGCCGCTGCGGCGCAGCGCGGTGTCCCAGGCCCGGTCGTTGCCGGCCAGGGCGCCGGTGTGGCTGAGCGCGGCGTTGCGCCCGATGGTGTGACGCCCGGCCTTGAGCACGATCACCGGCTTGATGCCGGCGGCAGCCCGAACCGCCGACAGGAAAAGGCGGGGGTTGTGTACGCCCTCGATGTACAGCGCGATGCTTCGGGTTTCCGAGTCCATCGCCAGGAAGTCGAGCAGCTCGCCGAACTCGACGTCCGCGCCATCGCCGGTCGTGACCACCGACGAAAATCCGAAACCGGCCGCCCAGGCGTAATCGAGCAGCGCGGCCGCCACCGCACCGGACTGCGACACCAGCGCCACGCTGCCGGGCCGCGCCGAGGTGCGCGCGGACGTCGCATTCAAGCCGATCGACGGCCGCACGATGCCAAGGCAGTTCGGACCGATCAGGCGCACGCCGTGGCGGCGTGCGGCCTCGAGCATTTCGTCCTGCAGTTTGCGGCCCTGCGGCCCGATTTCGGCGAAGCCGGCCGACAGCACCAGCATGGCGGGCACGCCGCGTGCTCCGGCTTCCGCGACCAGCGCGGCCACCGTGCGCGCCGGCGTTGCGACAACCGCCAGCTCGGGCGCGTGCGGCAGTGCCTGCAGGGAAGCCACGCAGGGGCGTCCTTGCACGCTGTCGTACTTCGGATTGACCGCATCGATTCGCCCCCGGTAGCCGCCGGCCAGCAGGTTGGCGAAGACGTCGCAGCCTAAAGTCCCCCGCCGCTCGGTCGCGCCGATTACCGCGACCGAAGCAGGAGCCAGCGCCGAGCGCAGTTGGTGAACGTCGACCATAGCCATCGGGATATCTTCAGGATCGCTATTTTTTGCGGCGCACCATTCAGAGTTCTAATATCGGTCTGCCCTACTCGCGCCGGGGTCATTTCCGCAGTGCAACATTACTCTTGTTTACCGTCGATCGGTTGATCGATCCTTGCCCGTTCTGCGCCCGCAACTTGACCGTTCGCAAGCACTGGGACCACGCTTTACCGTACCCTGAGGCCGAAACGAAATGCGCTTGAACGGCGTCGAGCGACGCCGCCTGTGCGCCTGGCCGAGAATCCGCCCATGAACGTCAATGGCGTTGCCTACCGGTCGATCTGGCCGATCGGACAGCAAGCGGTCGGCATCATCGACCAGACCCGCCTGCCCTACGAGTTCTGCACGCTGGAGCTCACTGAATGGCGCTCGATGGTCACGGCCATCGCATCGATGCAGGTGCGCGGGGCGCCGTTGATCGGGGTGGCCGCGGCCTACGGGATCGCGCTCGCGATGAATCGGGATGCGGCCGATGCCGCGCTCGAGGTGGCCTGCCGCGAGTTGCTGCAGAGCCGGCCCACCGCGGTGAACCTGGGCTGGGCGGTGAAGCGGGTGCGCGAGCGTCTGGCACGGCTGCGCTCCGCCGACCGGATCGACGCCGCATGGCAGGAAGCCGATGCCATCGCGCAGGAAGATGTCGCGATCAACCGGTCGATCGGTGCATACGGATCGGCGCTGCTGGCGCAGCTGCACGCGCGCTGCGGCCGACCCGTCAACGTGCTGACCCATTGCAACGCCGGCTGGATCGCCACGGTGGATTTCGGGACCGCCCTGTCGCCCGTGTATCTGGCATTCGACGCTGGAGTGCCGCTGCACGTGTGGGTCGACGAGACCAGGCCCCGCAACCAGGGGCTGCTCACGGCCTGGGAGCTGGCCGCGCACGGCGTACCGCACACGCTGATCGCGGACAACGCCGGCGGGCACCTGATGCAACACGGTCGAGTCGACATCGTGCTGGTCGGTGCCGATCGGGTCGGGCGCCGTGGCGACGTGTGCAACAAGATCGGCACTTATCTGAAAGCGCTGGCCGCGCACGACAGCGCCGTGCCGTTCTACGCTGCGGTGCCTTCGCCGACCATCGACTGGGAGCTCGCAGAAGCGGTCCGTGAGGTGCCGATCGAGGAGCGTGCCGCCTCCGAGTTGCGAGTCGTGCACGGCCTGGACCGTGAAGGCCGGCGCGCCAGCGTCGAGGTGGCGCCGCCCACGTCCGCCGTGGCCAACCCGGCCTTCGACGTAACTCCGGCGCGCCTGGTGACCGGATTGATCACCGAGCGGGGCATCGTGGGCCCGGACGAGCTCGAGAGCCTGTTTCCCGAGGTCAGCGCAACGCACTGAGCAACGGTTGCCTGTCGCACGGGTATGCCGGACAATTCCCAGGAGAATCAATCGTTCCTCGGCTGGAAAGCCGCCCATGTACGGACCACCGACCGTAGCACCTGTGCAGCCTCCGGTCACGCCATTGGCACCCGCGGTCAAGCGCTGGTCGGCAAGTCCGCTTGCGCGTGACCGCAATCACCCGGTCGAGGGCGAAGTGTGCGCCACGATGTGGCCCACGCGCACGCTGGCCGAGCGCGAGCGCTGGTTCGACGAGCTGTACGTCTGGACCGAGGGATTCCAGGCTTCGACCACGCAGCGCGCGCGCATCCAGATCGCCGCGCTCGATCATGCGTTGCGAATGCTCGATTGCGAGTCCGCCGACTCGGTGGCGGTCACGCTGTCGTTCGGAACGGCCGAGCGCCACCTGGACTCGATCGTGCGGCGCCTGCAGCTGTATCCACTGGTGGCGCACCGGGCGGTGGTGATCCTGCGCGGCGCGCTCGACCGCGTGCGCTCGCAGTACCGGATCCGCGCGTTGATCGACTACCTGCGGTCGGGGCAGATCACGGTCGGTTATCGCGTTTCGGCGCCGCGCGTGACGATGGAGATCCGGTCCCTGGACCTGGTGCAACCCGAGTTCGCCAAGGTGCTCGCGCCGACCTCGAACCGGGAAGAATTCTGGAAGGACTTCGTCTCCGAGGCGCGGGTCGCGGGCATCGCGCCGCAGTCGCTGATCGTGGCGGGCCTGGAGACGGAGCGGCAACTGGAACTGGCCCGGCAAGCCGGGATCCGCTTCGGCCAGGGCAATGCGGTTCGCCCCTCCTTCGAGCCGCCCGACACGCGCGATCGCAGCCGCACGCGTTCGCAGGAGGCGCCCGCCCCGCCCACGCTGTCGCCCTTTTTCTGAGCCGGCCCTCACCCCCTCACCCCCTCCCCTCTCCCGCTGCGCGGGCGAGGGGCGATCGATTGCCCCAGGTTCAAAGTTGTTCCAAAGGTACGACCGATCGCCCCTCG
>DATKFG010000094.1:0-33991 GCA_035511515.1 Burkholderiaceae bacterium
ATCACGCGTCCGGCCAAACCGCGGCGACGAGCTCCGGCAGCACCGCGGCGGCCGGCCCGCGCAGGTTCAGTGTCACCCGATCGTCAAGAACCGTCTGATCGATATTGACCTGGATCGTGACCGATCCGGCCGCGATCGCAGCCCGCGTCAGGCCCGCGGCCGGCTCGACGATGCTGGAGGTTCCGATGCACAGGAAAGCATCGCAGGCGCGCGACGCATCGAGGGCTTCCTGCCAGGTACCTCTGGGCAACATTTCGCCGAACCACACGACCCCGGGCCGCACGCGACCGCCGCAGGCGCCGCAACGCGGCGGGGGCAGGCGCGCGCAGTCTTCAGGCATGGCCGCCGCAGGTGGCGGTAGCGGGTACTCCCAGCCGCATACGCTGCAGTACGGCTTGCAGATGCGCCCGTGCAGATGGAGCACCTGCGCGCTGCCGGCCCGTTCATGAAGATCGTCGACGTTCTGGGTGACGACCGTCAGGTGCGCAACGCGGCCCTGCAGCGCCGCAATGGCACGGTGCGCCGCGTTCGGCTCGGATGTGCGCACGATGGTCCGGCGCCATTCGTACCAGGCCCACACGAGCGCCGGGTCGCGCTCGAATGCCTCGGGCGTTGCCAGCGCCTGTGCGTCGAAGTTCCGCCACAACCCGGTTTGGCGGTCGCGGAAGGTCGCAATCCCGCTTTCGGCCGATACGCCGGCGCCGGTGAAGACTACGACACGCCGGGCACGTCCGAGACGCGAGGCCAGGTCGGCGGCAAGTTGCACCTCAGTCGGACCCGGCCTTGGCCTTGAGCCGCTCGTTGAACCGCTTCATGTCGATCAGCATGCGCTGATGCGTGCCGGTGCCGATCTGCTCGCTGCCGTCGAAGGCGCGGACCTCGAATTCGATCCGGCGTCCGTCCACGCCGGTGACTTCGGCCTCGCCCCTGACCTTGCGCCCGACCGGGGTCGCGGCCAGGTGCGTGATGTCGACCCGCGAGCCGACCGCGCTCTGCCCCGCCTCCAGGTACGGCTTGATCGCGTTCAGCGCGGCGTTTTCCATCGCCATGATCATCACGGGCGTGGCCAGCACCGCGGGCAGCGTGGCGTCCTTGAACCGGTTGGCCAGGTGATCGGCGCCGACCACCAGTTCGAATGTACCGCGCGCCCCGATCGGTATCTGGCTCATCGATCACCCCTGGACAGGTTCCCGCCCGACGCAGCACCGCGGTCTGCGCATCACCATGATCATCGCCCGCAATAGCAGCGAGCCTGGCCGCAGTACTCGACCCAGCTCATCGAGGTGCGCACGTCCCGACGGTCGCCGTCGAGCAGGACATCGAAACGCGCGGCTTCGCTGAACTCATTGCAATAGCGCCATTCCCACACCAGTTCCCGCCGTGCCTCGAAGTAATTGGTCCAGGCCGGCACCGGCGGGCCGAGCGTTCGCAGCACTTCCGATTCGGTCATCCCGCGTGAGATCCGGTAAAAATGGGCCTCGTCCATCACGTTGACGATACGCTCCAGCCGCCCATCGGGACCCAGGTAGACCATGAACGAATGGTATCCGGCCGGACCGCGCGGATACGATAGCTGCACCGAGTGATCCGGCTCGGTCCATTGCACTGGCGGTTCGCCCATCGAGGCGATAACGTCCTGCAGTGTGGCCTGACCCGGCTTCAGGGCTGCGCCGCTATAACTGTAGGTGGAAAGCGCGCAGCCCCACAACGCGAACGCTCCTACGGCGCCCCACGGCACACCGGCGCGGAACAGCCACCGCCTCGGCGCAAGCCTGCGAAACTGGCGCACCCTCGTCCCTCGCGTTCGGATTTCGCAACCGCACCTAGCCCAACGCGGCGATCACCGGCGGCGGAGCCTGGACCAGCTCGATCAGCACGCCCTCGCCGCCAAGCGGCGCTTCCTGGCTTGCCTTCGGATGAATGAAGGCGACGTCGTGACCGGCGGCACCGCGGCGGATGCCGCCTGGGGCGAAGCGAACCCCTTGCGCAGTGAGCCACTTGACCGCCGATGGCAAGTCATCGACCCACAAGCCCACGTGATTCAGCGCCGGCTCGTGCACCGCCGGCCGTGCAGCAGCATCCAGCGGCTGCATCAGGTCAATCTCGCAGCGGGCCATCCCGCGTCCGACCACCGCGATGTCCTCGTCGACGTTTTCCCGTTCGCTGCGGTAGCTGCCTTCCAGGCTCAGTCCCAGCAGGTCGATCCACAGCCGCCGCAGCCGCATCTTGTCCGTGCTGCCCAGAGCGATCTGCTGAACGCCGAGAATCCGGAACGGGCGCTGCGAAGCTGCGGCGGTGGCGCTGATCGTCATGGACGTGCCCTGATTGCTCCTGCTGCCTGCCATGGTAGCAAGCCGGTCCGCTCATTCCTCATGCTGATGGTTGGCAAGCCTCGCATCCCGCAGGTCGAGCTCCCGCTCGATGCGCCGGCGCGCCTCATCCTTCAGCGCACCTTGCCGATACAGCTCGTTGACCCGCTCGCGCTCGGCGGCGATCAGCTCGAACTCGATCTCGTCGTGAAGCTTGCCCTGCTCGCGATGCCCGCCGGCCCCGTCGTGCTCCTGGTCGAAATGCTTCAGGCGTTCGCGATGCTGGGCGCGAAGCGCATGAACGAGGTCCTGCGGCAGGCTGCGCTGCGTCGCAAGCTGGTCCAGGCGCTCGAGGGCCGACTCGATGGCGCCTCGTCGGGCCGCCAGCTCTTCGCCCCGGTCGGCGCGCTGCTCGCGCTTGCCCGCATGGGCCAGGCCGAGCGCACGTATCACCGCCGGCAGCATCAGGCCCTGCCCGACCAGTGTCACCAGGATCACCGAAAAGGTGAGGAAAAATATCAGGTCGCGGTCCGGGAAAGGCTGTCCCGTCTGCGTTTCCAGCGGGATCGCCAGCGCCGCCGCCAGCGAGACGATGCCGCGCACGCCGGTGAACGCAATCGCAAACGGCCACTGCCATGGCGGCGCCGGATCCTTTCGCGCGATCGAGGCGAACAGCCGACGCGGGACATAGGTGACCGGGAAGGTCCATACGAAGCGGGCCAGGATGACCACGCCAGCGACGACCGCTGCGGCGACGCCCAGCTCGGATAAGGAATGCCCCGTCATTCCCGCCATCAGCGTGCGTGCCTGAAGGCCGGTGATGAGAAACACCAGGCCATCGATCAGGTACACCAGGACATCCCAGAAGAAGATGCCCTGAAGGCGTGTGGCCGCGCTGATGATGTTCAGGCCGTTCCAGCTGACGTACAGGCCCGCCGCCACCGTGGCGAGGACTCCGGAGCCGCCCAGGTGCTCCGGCGGCCAGAAGGCGACAAACGGCGTCAGGATCGAAAACAGGATCTCGATTTGAGGATCGCGCACCCAGCGGCGCAGGCGCAGCATCAACCAGCCCACGCCGATCCCCCAGACGATTTCTCCGGCGACGATGGCCGCGAACAGTGCGGCCGCCTTGCCCGCCGAGAACACTCCGGCGCTCACCGCGGCGACCGCAAAGCGGTACAGAATCAGCGCGGTCGCGTCATTCGCCAGGCCCTCCCCTTCGAGGACGACGAGGATTCGCCGGGGCAGCTGCAATCGGCGGGCGATCGACAGGGGCGCCACCGCATCCGGAGGCGAAACAATCGCACCCAGAACGAAGCCCACCGGCCAGGACAGGCCAAGGACCCAGTGCGCCGCCGCGGCGGCGGCAATCGTCGTGAACGCCACGCCACCGACCGCCAGCAGCGAAATGGCGCGCAGATTGAAGCGAAACTCCCGCCAGCTCATCGCAACCGCCGACGAGTAAACGATCGGCGGCAGTATCAGCAGCAGCACCAGGTCCGGGGCAAGTCTTACCGCGGGCAAGCCCGGAACCAGCGCCAGCGCAACGCCGGTGAGGACCAGCAGGATGGACGGGGGAACCTGCAGTCGTTTCGCGACGATCCCGACCACCGCGGTCACGATCAGCAACAGGATCAGGGTCTGGATGGCGCTTGTCATCGCAGGCTGCATTAGACCTCAGGTCGCGCGCCAAGGGCCGGCTCGACACGGGCCTGTGATCCCTGCAGCGATCCTGGGGAACTCGGTGGTTCGATCCGGGGTCGAATGCCCCTAAGACCCGTTATCGGTTCCGTCAGACGGCAGGCGCTCAACGAGGTGGCATCATGGCCAAGAGGCTCTCGCAGTGGACCGCGGCAATCCGGCATCGCGCCGGTCTTCTCGCAAGCGTGGTGCGGCGCAGCGGGCACGACGCGCCCCATGGGCCTTCGAGTGCGGACGAACAGGCCATGCGGCGCCGCTATTTCGGCCTGCTGGTCCACGTAGACCGGTCGGACCGCTGATCCGTCACGGCGGTGGCGCTATCGCTCCCGGTGCGGGCCGATTCCGAGCGCGCGGGCCAGCAGGGCATCCAGGCTCACGCGCCCCGGTCCCGCCATCATCAGCCAGAACAGGACCAGGATGTACAGCACTTCGTTCAGTTCGACGAAGTCGTCCAGATCCGACACCTGTTTGATGGCGACCACCGAAATGGCTACGACCATGTTCACGATCATCGGGATCGTGACCAGGCGGGTGAACAGGCCGACCATCAGCAGCGCTCCGCCGACGCAATCGCTCCCCGCCGACAGCGCGGCGCTCAGGTGCGGAAAGGGGATGCCCCAGCCGACGAAGCGCTCGGTGAAGCCCTGCAGGTTGTGCAATTTGCCCATCCCGGTCTCCAGCCAGAAGTAGCCGAACACCAGCCGCATGGCCAGCAGCGCCAGCCAGTCCAGGCCGTCCAAGCGCTGCAGCAGCGCGTTGGCCGTTGTCACCAGGAATTTGCGCATTTGTCGCTCCCCGTCCATGACCTTGTTGTTGATACCGGCTTTGCGCCTGACCGCAAGTA
The DNA here is from genome assembly GCA_035511515.1 of Burkholderiaceae bacterium. Taxonomy (GTDB): domain Bacteria; phylum Pseudomonadota; class Gammaproteobacteria; order Burkholderiales; family Burkholderiaceae_F; genus VBCK01. The sequence goes on from DATKFG010000094.1 coordinate 4,855, forward strand.
TGCCGTGGTTCGCAACGACGCAGGAGTCGTTTATGGTTCCGGTCTGCATCGTGCTGTCGCAGCCCGAATGCAGGCGCACATCGATCGACTCGCACAGGAGCTGAAAAATGGTCAAGCTGGCATTGTTTGTTCGATTGGACGCGAAACCCGGCAAGGAGTCGGCCGTGGAGGAATTCCTGCGCGGCGGACTCGCGCTGGTCCAGCAGGAGCCGGCGACGGTCACCTGGTACGGGCTGAAACTCGGGCCATCGACGTACGGAATCTTCGATACGTTTGCGGACGAAGCGGGCCGCCAGGCGCATCTGACGGGCCGGGTCGCCGCAGCGCTGATGGCGAAGGCGGGCGAGCTCTTCAGCAAGCCGCCCGTGATCGAGAAGGTGGAAATTCTTGCCGCCAAGGCTCCGTGATGGATGATCCGGCGCTACCGCGCTGATCCGCGACGCCGCCACCGCCACGGTGGCGCGTCGAGGCGTTTCAATCGAAACCCGATCCGGGCCGATCGAAACGTTTTGTACATGTAGCGGCCTCATCCTCGAGCCTACCCGTTGAACGGCATGGATCAACTCAGAGGACGAGCACCGTGGAAACCATTGAGATCGGTAAATCCGGGATTTTTGCCTCGCGCATCGCGCTGGGAACCTGGGCCATTGGCGGCTGGATGTGGGGTGGAAACACCGACATCGGCGAATCTATCAATACCATCCGTTCGGCGATCGCGCGCGGAATCACACTGATCGATACCGCGCCGGTCTACGGATTCGGGCGCTCCGAAGCAGTCGTCGGCCTGGCGCTCGCCGGAGGCCTGCGCCAGCGCGCAGTCATTGCGACCAAGGCCGGGCTCGAATGGCAAGACGGCAAAGTGTGGCGCGACTCCTCGCCGGCGCGCATTCGAAAGGAGGTCGAGCAATCCCTGCGGCGCCTGAACACGGACTACATCGACCTTTACCAGGTGCATTGGCCCGATCCGCTGGTCCCCATTGAAGACACCGCCGCAGCCCTCGGGGGCTTGCTCAAGGAAGGCAAGATCCGCGCGATCGGCGTATCCAATTTTTCGGCCGCGCAGATGGCGCGATTCCAGCAGGCCGCTCCCATCCACTCGGTTCAGCCTCCTTACAACCTGTTCGAGCGCCAGGCCGAAGTCGACGTGCTTCCGCACGCGGCGCAGCACGACATTGCGGTGCTGTGCTATGGCGCGTTGTGTCGCGGGCTGCTGACGGGGGCGATCACCGCCGCGACCGAGTTCAAGGGTGACGACCTGCGGCAGAGGGATCCCAAGTTCCAGGAGCCGCGCTTCTCGCAGTACCTGGCCGCGGTGACCGCGCTGAACCGCTACGCGCAGGAGCGCTATGGCCGGTCGGTTCTCGCGCTCGCGGTCCGATGGGTACTCGACCAGGGCAAGACCATCGCCTTGTGGGGAGCGCGTCACCCGGGCCAGCTCGATCCGGTCAAGGACCTGAGCGGCTGGACGCTCGACGAGGAGGCCAAGCGGCGCATCGAGCAGATTCTGCTGCAGACCGTAAAGGATCCGATTGGCCCCGAATTCATGGCGCCGCCGTCGCGCAACGAGGCGGCAGCGACCACGTCGCTGGCAGCCTAGGGCGCCAAGACCGCTTGCCTCGCGTGGTTATCTTTAAACGGGGCGATTACAGCCGTAACACGATCCCGGCAGCGGCGAAATGTCCGGGGCATCGGCGAGGCGCGCAATACGGTTGCGTTCAACCTTGATGCCCCCAACCAACTTACGACGGGACCTTATGACGGCCGCTACGACTTCTCCGGCGCACGTGTTGGCGATCGACGACGACGCGGACATGCGCCAGCTCATCTCCGACTACCTCGGTGAAAACGATCTGCGCGTGACCACGGTCGCGACCGGGGCCGACATGCAGAAGGTACTGGCCCAGCAGGCGGTCGACGTGATCGTGCTCGACTTGCGACTGGCGGGCGAAGACGGGATGCAGCATGCGAAAAAGCTGCGCGAGACCTCCGAGATCCCGATCATCATCGTCAGCGGCCGTCTTGATGAGGCCGACCGCATCATGGGACTCGAGCTGGGCGCCGACGACTACCTGACCAAGCCATTCAGCCCACGCGAGCTGCTGGCGCGCGTGCGCGCGGTCTTGCGCCGCTACAGGAGCTCCAGCGAGGTGCTGCCCGCGCGCAATGAAAAGCGGCGCGCGTATCGCTTCGCCGGATGGGAATTGAATCTGCGCACCCGCCGGCTGACCGAACCGGGCGGCAAGCGCGTGGAGCTGAGCAACGGCGAGTTCAACCTGCTGGAGGCGTTTTGCGCGGCACCGCAGCGCGTGCTTTCGCGCGACCAGCTGCTGGGTCTTTCGCGCCTGCACAACGCCGAAGTGTACGATCGCTCGATCGATGTGCAGATCCTGAGGCTGCGCCGAAAGATCGAGGCCGATCCGTCGCACCCCGCCTACATCAAGACGGAACGCGGCGCCGGCTACATCTTCGCGGCACCGGTGCAAGTGCTGCACTGAGGAGCCGCCGGGACCGGAACGTTGCGCTAGATCTGTAACGCGCGCGCAAGAATCGGAAACGAAATTGCAGCGCAGGAGCGATCCAATGAGCGTACGAAACCATCACCAGCGAACGCGTGCGTTCCGGATCGGATCATGTCGGATATTGTCATCATCGAGGAAGACGCGCTCATGCGAGGACTCCTCGTGGAATGGCTGAGCGCGGAGGGATATCCGGTGCGCGCATGCGCACGGGGCGAGCCACGCGAGCCCGGTGAGGCGGCCCTGGTGATCGTCGATGTGGTGCGGCCGCGGCAGGAAGGAACGCAGAGGCTGCGCGAGGTCAGGGCCGCGCATCCGGGTGCAGCCTTGATCGCCATATCCGGTCAATTTCGGCCGGGACTTGGCGGATACCGCGCCGCAGCCGACGCACTGGGCGTTCGGCAGATGATCGCCAAGCCCTTTTCGCGAAGCGACCTGCTGGCGGCAGTTCATCGCGTGATCGGCCCGGCGCGCTGACCGCGCGCGGCCCGCCGATGTCGCAGCCGTCTGGCGCTCCTTCACTGCTCGCGGATGCAACGGGCGCCGCCCGTCTGCGGTTCTGGATCGTGATCGTCGGCGTGCTGGTAGTGGCCGCGTTCGCGGCCTCGTCCGCGTACGATTCCTGGCGCTCGTACGGGCAGGTCATCTCGTCCACCAATCGCGAACTGGGCAATCTGGCCAAGACGCTGGCCGAGCAGGCCGAGGACACCCTGCAGACGTCCGACCTGCTGCTGCGCAATACGGTGGGATGGTACGAGTCCGGGCACCGGGAACCGGGGCCTGCCGCGAATGAAAAGCTGGCCGCCCGAGTGGCCGGCCTGTCGCAGGTGCGCGAGCTAAGGATCATCGACGAGCACGGGATACCCCGCTTTCAATCGCGGCCGGCGCCTGGGGATACTGCCTCCCTTTCCGATCGCGCGTATTTCATCGCTCAGCGGGACCATCCGCACCTTGGCGCCGTTCTGAGCGATCCCCTGATCACCCAAATCGAGCATCGCGCTGCCATCGTGATGTCGCGCCGCCTCGGCAAGCGGGACGGCAGCTTCGACGGCATCGTGCAGGTGAGCATCGACCTGGAGGAGTTCAAGCGGCTGTACCGGGTGATCGACCTGGGCCAGGGCAGCGCGATCAACCTGCTGCGCGAGGACGGCACGCTGGTGGTGCGCCAACCTGAGCCACCGCAGCAGCGGGCCATGGGCAGCAAATTTCCGGAGCTCGTCGCGGCGGAGTCCCCTCCGGACGGCCTCGTGGTGAACTCGGTCGATCGAAAGCCGCGCTTTGCAGGGCTGGCGCGGGTCGAGCAGTTCCCGTTGATGGTCGCGGTCACCCGCGAGAAGAGCGTCGCGTTCGAGGGCTGGCGCGCCGACGCCTACCGCGTCGCGGCGCGCACCGTGATCTTCATGCTGCTGTGGACCTCGGTGATCGGCGCGGTGGTGTACCAGCTGCGGCGCATCGAGCTGGGCGAACGGGCGCTGCGCCAGAGCGAGAGGCGCTACGCACTGGCCATGGAAGGCGCGAACGAGGGCCATTTCGATTGGGATTTCGAGCAGGGTCCCTCGTTCCTGTCGCCGCACATGAAGCTGCTGCACGGACGCAGCGCGGACGCTCCGGTGACCACCCGCGACGCATGGGTCGCGACCCTGGATATTCATCCCGACGACGAGGCCGGGATGCACGCCGCGGCGCGCGATCATCTCGAGGGACGGACCGATCATTACGAGGCCGAGTACCGCGTTCGTCATCCCGACGGCCAATGGCACTGGCTGCAGGCGCGCGGGCGCTGCGTTCGCGATTCGTCCGGCAAGGTGCTTCGCTTCGTCGGATCGGCCATCGACATCACCGAGCGCAAGAACGCGGAAGCCGAGAAGGAGCACCTCGAGATCCAGCTTCGACAATCGCAGAAACTGGAAGCGATGGGAACGCTCGCTGGTGGAATCGCGCACGATTTCAACAATATCCTGGGTGCGATCCTCGGCTACGGCGAGCTGGCACAGAAGGCCGCGCCCGAGGGCGGGGTCGTGCGCCGCTATCTGGACAACGTGATGCACGCCGGCGGGCGGGCCAAGGCGCTGGTCGAACGCATTCTCGCGTTCAGCCGCAGCGGCGTTGGCGAGCGCGGCCCGATCAATGTGCAGGCCGTGATCGAGGAAACCCTCGAGCTGCTCGCCGCTTCGCTGACGCCGGGCGTACGGCTGCACAGCCGCCTGGAGGCCGGTGACGCGGCCATCGTGGGCGACGCCACCCAGCTGCATCAGGTCGCGATGAATCTTTGCACCAATGCCCTGCAGGCGATGAAGGACGGCGGCGTGCTCGAGGTGGCTCTCGAGCGCGCCGACGTGGCCCAGGCGCGCGAGCTGTCGCACGGCAATCTGGCGCCTGCAGCCTACGTTCGCCTGACGGTGAGCGACACCGGAAGCGGAATTCCGCCGCAGGTGCTCGATCGGATATTCGATCCATTTTTCACCACCAAGGGCGTCGGCGAAGGAACCGGGCTGGGCCTGTCGCTGGTGCACGGGATCGTGGCGGACCTGGGCGGCGCGATCGATGTCCGCACCACCGTCGGCGGCGGCACCACCTTCTCAATCTGGCTGCCGATTGCCGGTGAGGCGCCCGTGCCTTCGGCTGCTGTTGCCGCGGAGCTGCCGCGCGGCAATGGCCAGACGGTCATGGTCGTCGACGACGAGAAACTGCTGGTTGCGCTGGCCGAGGAAACGCTGGCCGAGCTCGGTTATGAGCCGATCGGTTTCAGCTCCAGCGTGCAGGCACTGCGGGCCTTTCGCGAAGCGCCGCAGCGCTTCGATATCGTCGTGACCGATGAGACGATGCCGGAGCTGGTCGGCACCGACCTGGCGCGGGAGATCCGACGCCTGCGGCCCGACATCGGCATCGTGGTGATGAGCGGCTACAGCGGTGCGCAACTGGTCGAGCGTGCGCGCGCCGTCGGCGCGCGGGAAGTTCTGCGCAAGCCGCTGCAGACCAGGGACCTTGCCGAATGCCTCGGACGCATCGTGCGTTCGAGCCCGTCGCCCGCCGGATCTGACGAGCCAGTTACGGCTGAAACGCCCGCCCAGGGTTACGAAATTAACCGAAGACGCTAGCCCGGCATCCTCTGTCCTGACACCGGCGGCACCTGTATCGCCGGATGCAAAGGAGAGATCACGCCATGCTGGCCCTTGTTCGAATCGCGCTGCGGCGCCCTTACACCTTCGTGGTGCTGGCGCTGCTGATTCTGATCGCCGGCACGCTGTCATGGCTGCGCACGCCGACCGACATCTTTCCGAACATCGACATCCCGGTGATCAGTGTCGTGTGGCAGTTCACCGGACTGCCTCCGGACGAGATGGCCGGCCGCATCATGACGCCGTTCGAGCGCGCGCTGACCACGACCGTCAACAACATCGAACACATCGAGGCCGTCTCGTATGCGGGCTTTGGCGTCGTCAAGATCTACTTCCAGCCGAACGTCGAAATCAGCACCGCCAACGCACAGGTCACCTCCGTATCGCAGACCCAGCTCAAGCTGATGCCGCCCGGCATTACGCCGCCGCTGGTCCTGAATTACAGCGCCTCCACGGTGCCGATCATCCAGCTGGCCCTTTCCGGCAAGGGGATGTCCGAGCAGCAGCTGTCGGATCTGGGCACCAACATGATCCGCACCCAGCTCGTCACGGTTGCGGGCGCTTCGTTGCCGCTGCCCTTCGGCGGCAAGACGCGCGAGGTCCAGATCGACCTGGAGCCCGCCGCCCTGCAGGCGCGCGGCCTGTCGGGCCAGGACGTGGCGCTGGCGCTGGCGACCCAGAATCTGATCCTGCCGGCGGGCACGCAGAAGATCGGCCGGTTCGAGTACACGATGCAGCTGAACAACTCGCCAGCACAGATCAGCGGACTGGCCGACCTGCCGATCAAGGCCGTCAACGGTGCAACGATCTACCTGCACGACGTGGCGAACGTGCGCGATGGCTATCCGCCCCAGACCAATATCGTGCACGTCGACGGCGCGCGCTCGGTGCTGCTGACCGTGGAAAAGAGCGGCGGCGCCTCCACGCTGGCGATCATCCAGGGCATCAAGGCGAAGATGGCGCAGATCAAGGCGAGCCTGCCCGATGCACTGGTCGCTACGCCGATCGGCGACCAGGGGGTCTTCGTGACCGGGGCGATCAGCAGCGTCGTGCGCGAAGGGGTGATCGCCGCCGCGCTGACCAGCCTGATGATCCTGCTGTTCCTGGGCAGCTGGCGCTCGACCCTGATCATCGCCACCTCGATCCCGCTTTCGATCCTGGGCTCGGTCACGACGCTGTCGTTCCTGGGCGAGACGCTGAACATCATGACCCTGGGCGGCCTGGCGCTGGCGGTCGGCATACTGGTCGACGAGGCCACCGTCACGATCGAGAACATCAACTGGCACCTGGAACAGGGCAAGGACGTCGAACCGGCCATCCTCGACGGGGCCCAGCAGATCGTGACGCCCGCCTTCGTGTCGCTGCTGTGCATCTGCATCGTGTTCGTGCCGATGTTCTTCCTGCAGGGCGTCGCACGCTATCTGTTCGTGCCGATGGCAGAGGCGGTGGTCTTCGCGATGGTCAGCTCGTTCATCCTGTCGCGCACGCTGGTGCCGACCATGGCCAAGTACCTGCTGCGCCGGCATGCGTCGGACACGGCCGCCGGCGGCGGGCCGCGAGCTTCCCGCAACCCGCTGGTGCGCTTTCAGCGCGGCTTCGAAGAGCGCTTCGAGCGGCTGCGCGCCTGGTATCGCGCGGTGCTGCAACTGGCGCTGCATCACCGCCGCGGCTTCGTGATCGGGTTCCTGGGCTTCGTGCTGGCCTCGTTCCTGCTCGTGCCGATGCTGGGCCGCAATTTCTTCCCCGCGGTCGATTCGGGGCAGATCCTGATGCATGCGCGCCTGCAGGTCGGAACGCGCGTGGAGGACAGTGCCAACGAGTTCGGCCGGATCGAGAACGTCATCCGCCAGGTCATCCCGCCAGCCGAGCTGGGCACGCTGGTCGACAACATCGGCATGCCCGTGAGCGGCATCAACCTCTCCTACAACAACACCGGCACCATCGGCGAGCAGGACGGTGATATCCAGATCGCGCTCAAACCGGTTCACGGTCCGACCGCCGAATACGTGCGGCGGCTGCGGGAGCAGCTGCCCCTGCGCTTCCCGGGAGTCACGTTCTCCTTCCTGCCCGCCGACATCGTCAGCCAGATCCTGAACTTCGGCGCCCCCGCCCCGATCGATCTGCAGGTGCGCGGACCCAAGCTGCGGGCGGATTACGCCTACGCGGACGAGCTGTTGAGCCGCGTTCGCCTGGTGCCGGGGGTCGTCGATGCGCGCATCCAGGAGTCCCATACCAACCCCGGCTTCAACATCGACGTCGATCGCGCCCGCGCGCAATACGTCGGCCTGACCGAGCGCGACGTGACGAACAGCCTGCTGGTCATGCTGGCCGGCAGCAGCCAGGTGGCACCCACGTTCTGGCTGGACCCGGCCAACGGCGTGCAGTATCCGATCGTCATGCAGACCCCGCAGTACCAGGTCGATTCGCTCGGTGAACTGCAGAACCTGCCGGTCACCGCGACGGCGACCACGAGCGCCTCGTCCGTGCCGCAGGTGCTGGGAGGCCTGGCGGACATCAGCCGCGCCAGCTCGAATGCGGTCATTTCGCAGTACGACATTGCACCGATGGTCCAGATCTTCGCAGCCACGCAGGGCCGCGACCTCGGCGCGGTGGCAGCCGACGTCAACAAGATCGTGCAGGAAACGGCCAAAGACGCGCCGAAGGGAAGCCGGGTCGCGCTGCTCGGCCAGGTGCAGACCATGAACAGTGCCTTTGCCGGACTTCTGTTCGGTCTGCTCGGTGCGATCGTGCTGATTTACCTGCTGATCGTGGTCAATTTCCAATCCTGGAGCGATCCGTTCGTGATCATCACCGCCCTGCCGGCGGCCCTGGCGGGCATCGTATGGATGTTGTTCGCCAGTTCGACCCCGATGTCGGTGCCGGCCCTGACCGGAGCGATCATGTGCATGGGGGTTGCCACCGCCAACAGCGTGCTCGTGATCAGCTTCGCGCGCGAGCGCCTCGACGAGCTGGGCGATCCGATCGCCGCCGCGCTCGAGGCCGGCTTTGTACGGTGCCGTCCCGTCCTGATGACCGCGCTCGCCATGATCATCGGCATGGCGCCGATGGCACTGGGCCTCGGCGAGGGCGGCGAGCAGAACGCGCCGCTGGGTCGCGCGGTTATCGGCGGCCTGAGTTTCGCAACCGTGGCCACTCTCATTTTCGTACCCGTCGTCTTCAGCATCGTGCACCGCAATTACAAGCGCGCTGCTGCGACGCCATCTGCTGCCATCGGAGAACCTCATGTCGCCTGAACCGTCCGTTCGCGTCGTATCCGGCCGCGCTTTGCGCATTGCCGCCCTGGTGGCCGGCGCCATCGCCCTGGTGGTGGTGGGCAGCGGCATCGCTGCGCGCGCCGCCACCAGCAGGCACTTGCGCCAGTGGACCGGCGCCAATGCCGAGCCCGTCGTCAGCGTCACGCAGCCGCAGCCCGGTGACAGTTCTTACGCGCTGGAACTGCCTGGGCGCCTCGAGGCTTACTCGCGTGCGCCGATCTACGCACGCGTCAGCGGCTACCTGAAAGACTGGAAGGTCGATATCGGCGGTCGGGTGCGGGCCGGGCAGATGCTCGGCGAAATCGAAGCGCCCGATCTGGACCAGCAGCTGTCGCAGGCCAAGGCCGACTTGATGACCGCGCAAGCGAACGAGGCCCTCGCGAAGACGACCGCCGAGCGCTGGCAGCGGCTGCTCAAGACCGACTCGGTGTCCGTCCAGGAAGTCGACATGAAGGTGGGCGACTTCGCCGCCAAGGACGCCATCGTGAAGGCGGCCAGTGCGAACGTCGAGCGCCTCCAGGTCCTTGAGGGCTTCAAGCGAGTGGTGGCTCCGTTCGACGGCATTGTCACCGCGCGCGACACGGACGTGGGTGCACTCATCAACGCGGGCAGCGGCAAGGGACTGGAGCTGTTCGTCGTTTCCGACGTCCACACGCTGCGCCTGTACGTGAATGTCCCGCAGAACTACGTGGCCCAGGTCACGCCCGGAACGAAGGCGCAGGTGACGGTGCCTGAACGGCCGGGCCAGACGTTCACGGCCACCGTGGAAACCACGTCGCAGTCGGTCGATCCCTCGTCGGGTGCCACGCTGGTGCAGCTCGGGGTGGACAACCAGGCAGGGCTGCTGCTGCCGGGCGCGTTCGCCAATGTGCATTTCGACCTGCCGGTGGCCGCGGCCGACCTGAGCGTGCCCGCCAGCGCGCTGATCTTCGACCACCGCGGCGTGCGCGTCGCAACGGTCGGGCCGGACAACCGGATCGAGTTCAAGCCGATCCGCATCGCTCGCGACCTGGGCGATGTGGTCCAGATCTCCTCGGGACTGACCGCCAACGACCGCATCGTCGACAGCCCGCCGGACGGGATCGGCAAGGGCGACCAGGTCCGGATCGCCGCCGCTGCGGTGAACGGCGCTGCGGTCGCGGTTGCGTCCACCGGGTCCTCCAAGCAGGGCAAGGCGCCATGAATCCGCTGTGCCGGTTGGCAACCGTCGCTGCTGCCGCGGCCATCCTGCTGGGCGGCTGCTCGACGGCGCCGAAGCTGACGATGCCGGACGTTCCGATCGCCGCCGCCTACAAGGAAGCGGGCCCCTGGACGCCCGCGCAGCCGGCCGACGGCCTGCCGCGCGGCAATTGGTGGACGATGTTCGGCGACGCCGATCTGAACGATCTGCAGACGCGCCTGCTGCAGCACAGCCCGGACCTGGCCGCGGCGCTGGCGCGCTACAACCAGGCCAAGGCTTTCAGCGATCAGCTGCGCTCGGGTCTTTTTCCGTCGCTGGTCCTGGGCGCCAACGCGCAGCGCGATCGGCAGTCGGCCATGAGACCGCTGCGCGGACTGGTTCAGCCGAACGACTACAACTCGTTCACGGCCGGGGTCGAAATCGATTATGAGTTCGATCTGTGGGGCCGAGTTCGTAACGAAGTCAGCGCCGGTCGAGCCCAGGCGCAGGCGTACGCGGCAGACCTGGAGTCGGCCCGCTTGAGCCTGCAGGCCCAGCTCGCCGACGACTACCTGGTGCTGCGCGGACTGGATCGCCAGGTGGCGACGCTCAATGAGACGGTCAAGGCCTACGAAAGCGCACTGGAACTGACACAAACGCGCCACGACGGCGGCATCGCCTCGGGCCTCGATGTGGCACGCGCGCAGACCCAGCTCGGCACTTCCCGCTCGCTGGCGGCGCAAACGCTTGCCCTGCGCGCGGTGGCCGAACACGGGATCGCCGCCCTGATCGGCGAGTCGGCTTCCGAATTCTCGCTCCCGCCGAAACTGGCGCCGATCGAGCTGCCGCAGGTGCCGGTGGGTGTGCCGGCAACCCTGGTGCAGCGCCGCCCCGATATCGCCGCGGCCCAGCGACGCATCGTCGCAAGCAATGCCAGCGTCGGGGTTGCGCGGGCCGCGTTCTTTCCCGATGTGACGCTCAGCGCAACGGCGGGCTTTCAATCGACCACAGCCGGCAACTGGCTCAACGCGCCGAACATGTTCTGGTCGATCGGGCCGTCGCTGCTGTTCACCCTGTTCGACGCCGGCAAGCGCGAAGCCCAGGTCGCCCAGGCCGAGGCTGCACTCGACGAATCCGGAAGTCTGTACCGCGGCATCGTGCTGACCGCGTTTCAGCAGGTCGAGGACAGCCTGTCGCTGGTACACAACTATCGCGACGCGGCGGTCGAGGAGCATTCGGCCGTGACGGCGGCCGAGCGTTCGCTGGACTTCGCGCTGACCCGCTACCGCGAGGGCGAGGTGAGTTATCTCGAGGTGGTCACATCGCAAACGATCACGCTGCAGACCCAGCTGGACTCCCTCAATCTGGACACGCGGGAGCTGCGCGCCAGCGTGCAGTTGATTCGCGCGCTCGGCGGCGGTTGGACCGAGGCAGACAGTCAAGTCTCGTCAGCGAACGCGGTGTCGCCGGGCAGCCAGCACGACGCTCGCGACCAGAACGGCGATACAGCCGAGAAACAGGATGGCGCCAATGACCAGCGGCGGCACGACCTGGTGGCCCTTCAGCACAGCGGCCAATGACACGATGACCAGGATTGCCGCTGTCGACCAGGCATCGCCGATGAACATCTTGTACAACGTGCCAACGACCTCGCGCAGGATGTTCATGGCGCGATCGCCTCTGTCGGCGGCCGGACCATCTGCGTTGCGTACAGCCCGGCGAGCAGGAACGCCGCGCCGAAAAACAGGATCGTCAGGTCCTCACCCGGCCAGTCGATTCCCAGACCCTCGCCGGTCCAGAACACGCCAAACGCGCTCAGGATCACGCCCACCGCGAACTTGAGCGTGTTCTCGGGCACGCGCGCCAGTGGGCGATGCACGATCGCCCCGATCGCCAGAACCACGATGCCAGCGGCCAGGGCGCCGAGCGACGCCGGAAGGAGCAGGCCGTGACCTGCGCCGACCGCCATCACGATGAACACCACCTCGAGGCCCTCCAGCAGCACCGCCTTGAAAGCAATGGCGCCACCTAGCCAGTCGAAGCCGGCCCGACGCGGCGTGACCGCATCGCCCAAGCTGGCCGCCTCGGCCGCAAACGAGGCGTTCTGGTCGCTGCGCGGAACGATTCCCGCGCTCCGCAACACCGCCTTGCGCAGCCAGCCCATGCCGAACAACAAGAGCAAGGTGCCGATGACGAGCTTGAGCCACTGGATGGGGATCCGGTCGAGCAGCGGTCCCAGCGCGGCGACGATCAGTGCGAGCAGCGCCAGGGCGGTTGCGGAGCCGGCCAGCGCCGCGCGCCAGCCGCGCAGCGTCCCGGCAGCGAGCACGATGGTGAAGGCCTCGACGAATTCGACCAGCGAGGCGAGGAAGGCAGCGCCCACTGCGGGTGCCGCGGTGGTCAAGGAAATCATGCGGCTCCTTCGAACGACGACCGGCACGGTTGGAAAGAATCGGCCCACGAGTCTAGCCGCCATTTGATCACCCCTGCGATGTCAACCGTAACAAGGCGGCCGCAGTCTCGAAACCCGCCGGAAATTCCTACCGCGCCTAATGAACGCAGACCAATTATGAGCGGAGAAGCATCATGAACAGAACACCCAGCGTTGCTCATGCCTTGATTCGACGCGGCATCGAATCGCCGATCGCGAAGGTCGCATTGGCGCTCGCCGCGATACTGCCTTCGTTGCCCGCGCTGGCGCAGCACCATGAGGACGGAGGGCACATCTCCGCTTTCCACGAACACGAGGGCGGCCACGAGTGGGGCCACGAGGACCACCATTGGCACGGCGACATCGCGCGTTTTCACGAACACGACTGGGGCCTGTGGCGCGGCGGGCGCTGGGCCCACGAAGAGCACGACGGGCGGCTCGGCTGGTGGTGGATCGCCGGTGACTCCTGGTACTGGTACCCGGCCCCCATCTACCCATACCCGGATCCGTACCAGCCGCCGAACATGGTCGCCGAAGCGCCTGCGGCCGCGCCACCGGCCGCCCCGGTCCCGAGGACCTGGTACTACTGCCAAGGCGCGAAGGGCTACTACCCGTACGTAGCGACCTGCCCGGGTGGATGGAAGCCGGTGCCCGCGAACTCTGCACCGCCCCCGCAATAGCCTGCCGGGCGTCAAGACCTCAAAGCGAATCCAAGGACCAGCCAAGGAATCCAGATGAACATGCGACTTTTCAAACGCGCGGGCCACATTGCCGCCGGCATCTCACCGCTGATGCTTCTGTGGGCCTGCGCGCAAATACCGACCGGCCCTTCGGTCGCCGTGATGCCCGCTCCCGGCAAACCGATCGAAGTGTTCACAGCCGAGGACCAGGCCTGCCGCGCTTACAGCGCGCAGTCGGCCGGCGCCGACCCGAACGATGCGGCCGCGAAGAGCGTGGCCGAGTCGGCGGTGGTCGGAACCGCGCTCGGTGCCGTAGCCGGTGCCGTGATCGGCGGGAACGCCGGAGCGGGCGCCGGCGTCGGCTTGCTTGCAGGCACCGCGGTCGGGGCGAACCAGGGCGCTGAAGCGCGCCATAGCGTGCAGCAGCGCTACGACATCGCCTACGAGCAGTGCATGTACGCCAAGGGCAACCAGTTGCCCTCGGCGCCACGTGCCAGGTATCCGTACGGGTCGTGACGGTTCAACCGAGGGATTTGGTCCAATGGAACTCTCGATCAATGGAACGAAGATCCAGGTGACGGCCGCGGACGATACGCCGCTGCTGTGGGTGCTGCGCGACCATCTGGGAATGACCGGCACCAAGTTCGGCTGCGGGATGGCGCTGTGCGGAGCCTGCACGGTGCACCTGGACGGTCAGCCGACTCGCTCGTGCATGATGCCCATATCGTCAGTTGCCGGCAAAAAGATCACCACGATCGAAGGCATTGGCGCCACCCCGGCCGGTAAAGCGGCGCAGGATGCCTGGCTGGCGCTGGACGTCCCGCAGTGTGGTTACTGTCAATCCGGGCAGATCATGTCGGCCGCCGCGCTGCTCAAAGGCAATCGGAAGCCCAGCGACGCCGAAATCGATGCCGCCATGACCGGCAATATCTGTCGCTGCGGTACCTATTCGCGCATCCGCGCGGCCATCAAGCTGGCTGCCGGCAAGCTGGACGCCACGAAATGAGCGCTGTCATGAAGTCGCCGGACCCGTGCGCCGGCTTGAGTCGGCGTGAATTCCTTGCCCGCGCGGGTGCGCTGGGTGGCCTGGTGCTGATCGCTGGCGTGGCAGACGTGGTCAAGGCCGAGGAAGCCAGGAAGTACGGCGCCGACAGCATGCCGCATGGCTGGACCGACAACCCGTTGGCCTTCATCGCCATCGGCGAAGACGGCATCGTCACCATCGTCGTGCACCGCTCCGAGATGGGCCAGGGGGTACGCACCGGAATGCCGCTCATCGTCGCCGACGAGTTGGAGGCCGACTGGAGCAAGGTGCGCGTGACACAGGCGCCGGCGGACGAGCAGAGATTCGGCAACCAGGACACCGACGGTTCGCGCAGCACTCGCCACTTTTTCGAGCCGATGCGCCGCTGCGGCGCGGCTGCCCGGGCGATGCTGGAGCAGGCCGCGGCGGCCAGCTGGGGCGTACCGGTCGGCGAAGTGCAGGCGATCAATCACGAAGTGCTCCATCGCAACAGCGGCCGCAAGCTCGGCTACGGCGCCCTGGCGCGCGCGGCGGCGCAACGGCCCGTGCCGCCGCGCGAAACCCTGCGGCTGAAGGACCCGACCCAGTTTCGCTATATCGGCAAGGGCACGACCCACCTGGCCGACGGACGGGACATTGTCGCCGGCAACGCCCACTACGGCATCGACACGCGGCTGGAAGGCATGCTGTACGCCGTGGTCGCGCGATCGCCGGTACTGGGCGGCAAGGTCGTGCGCTACGACGACGCCGAAGCACTGAAGATTCCTGGTGTCGTGAAGGTGCTGCAAATCCAGGTGAGCGTGCCGGCCGCCAGATTCCATCCGCTCAGCGGAGTGGCGGCCGTCGCCACGGATACGTGGACAGCGATCAAGGCGCGCAATGCGTTGAAGGTGCAATGGGACGACGGCGTGCACGGCGGTTACGACTCCAAGGCGTACCGCGCCGAGCTGGAGCAGGCGGCGCGCAAGCCCGGCCAGGTGCTGCGCAATGTCGGCGACGTCGACGCCGCCATGAGCAAGGCCGCCCGCAAGGTCGAAGCCGAGTACTACCTGCCGCACCTCGCGCATGCCAGCATGGAACCGCCGGCTGCGACGGCGCGCGTCGTCGACGGCCGCTGCGAGGTATGGGCCGCCGTACAGGCGCCGCAGGTCACGCGCGAAGACGTAGCCAAGCACCTCGGCTTGCCGTTCGAGAACGTGACGGTCCACGTGACCCTGCTAGGGGGCGGTTTCGGACGCAAGTCCAAACCGGACTTCGCGATCGAAGCCGCGCTGCTGTCGCAGCAGCTCGGTGGCAAGCCGGTCAAGGTCACCTGGACGCGCGAGGACGACATCCACAACGACTATTTCCACACGGTGTCGGTCGAGCACCTGCAGGCGGGCCTGGACGCTCGGGGCAAGCCGGTGGCCTGGCTGCACCGCAGCGTCGCACCGAGCATCGCCTCCCTGTTCGGGCCCGATCCGAAGCACGAGGCGCCGTTCGAGCAGGGCATGGGCCTGATCAACGTGCCGTTCGACATTCCCAACCTGCGCATCGAGAATCCGGAAGCGGTCGCACATACCCGTATCGGCTGGTTCCGCTCGGTGTCCAACGTGCCGCACGCTTTTGCCGTGCAGTCGTTCGTGGCCGAACTGGCGGCCGCGGCCGGCCGCGACCACCGCGACTATCTGCTGGAGCTGGTTGGACCGCCTCGGCTGATCGATCCGACCACTCTGAACGACAGCTGGAATTACACGGAATCGCCGCAGCGGTACCCGGTCGACACAGGACGCCTGCGCCGCGTGATCGAGACCGCAACGCGCGAAGCCGGCTGGGGCCGCAAGCTACCCAAGGGGCGCGCACTCGGTTTGGCCGCCCATTACAGCTTTGTCAGCTATGCCGCCGCTGTGGTCGAAGTGGCGGTCGGCAACAAGGGCGAGCTGACCATCCCGCGTGTCGATGTCGCCTTCGACTGCGGGCCGCAAGTCAACCCCGACCGCATCCGCTCGCAGCTGGAAGGTGCCGTTGTGATGGGCGTGAGTCTGGCGACCCTGGGCGAGATCACGTTCAAGAACGGACGGGCCGAGCAGGACAACTTCCACCAGTATCAGGTCACGCGCATCGACGCAGCGCCACGCGAGACCAGGGTTCACCTGCTGCCGACCGCCGACTGGTCGGTGCCGTTGGGCGGCGTTGGCGAACCAGGTCTTCCGCCGATCGCACCGGCGCTGTGCAATGCGATCTTCGCCGCCACGGGAAAGCGCATCCGTCAGCTGCCGATCCGCGATCAGCTGGCAAGCGGCTGAGCCAGGCTAGAAGCGTCTCAGGCGATTTCATCGTCCGCGCCGGAGCGGCTCGTCTCCTCGCGAACACCCCTGGCCAGCGCCTTTCCTTCCTCGAACTCGACGCGTCGGTGTGTGATCTCGTCGGGCGTCAGACGTGCGATGTTGCAGTAGTCGAGCTTCCAGTCCGGGCTGGCGCTCCAGATGAGCGGCGACTGCACCGTCGTGCGCGCGCCCGGCGCCATCTCGAGAACACGCAGCGCAAGGTCCAGGGTGAACGCCTGCGACACCGGGTCCTTCGGCCGGCCCGTCGCGTTGCCCAGCGGGAAATCCGAGAACAGAAAGCGCGGAACGCCGACATGCTCGACGATATCCTTCGCACAACCCATGATGATCGTGCAGATCCCGTTCCGCTCCAGCATTCGCGCGGCCAGGCTGACGGTCTGATGGCAAACGGGGCAATTGGGAACCAGGATCGCCGCATCGACCCGGTCGGCCTTGCAGCGCGCGACGATCTCGGGACCATCGATCTCGAGCGTCACCCGATGGCTGCGATTGGTCGGGGCTCCATGAAAACGCCGGGCCAGCGAGCCAATGGTGCCCGCGGCCGCCCTCTTTCGCAGCTCGCCCAACGGAAAGTAGACGGCGGGGTCCTCGGCCGTCGTGTGCTTGCGGTCGATGGCGATGTGTGAAATGCGCAGGTCGTGGTCCTGCTGGGTGTCGCCGGAATAGACCGCGTAGAACTTCGCCTTCGCGTTGTAGGGTGCACCCGGACCCTGATCGCCCTTGTCCGGCTGATAGGGAGCCGCCGTCGTGATGAGGGCGATCCGGGCCTTGGACAACGGCACACCGAGCCGATGAAACGGCACTTCGGCGTAGTGAGCCCATTCGTACGGCGCCCCGTAGCCCAGCGCCTGGTAGTAGTCCCGGATCCGCTGCAGGTACGGGATCGCCACATCGTGTGTCGCCGCAAAGCCATGGTCGGTCGCACGTGCGCTGGTCATGGCCGCCCTCAAGACTGTCGGGTCGAAGCTCTATCCGCCGAGAAACAGGCGCCCAACGTCGGGGTTGCGCGCCAGTTCGTCTCCGGTGCCGGCCATGGCGACCCTGCCTGCGGTAAGAACGTAACCGATATCGGCGAACCGGAGCCCTTTGCTGGCATTCTGCTCAACCAGGACGATGGTCTTCCCATCGCTTTGCTGAAGCTCCTTCAGTATTTCGAACACCATGTCGATGAATCGCGGCTCAAGGCCGATCGATGGCTCGTCGACCAGCAGGACGTCGGGATCCATGATCAGGGATCGAGCGATCTCCAGCAAGCGCCTTTCGCCGCCCGACAGCACGGACGCGCGGTGGGTACGACGCGCGGCCAGCCGCGGGTACTTGCAAAAGACCTTCTCGGCCGATTCCCTGGCCTGTCGCGGATGGGGCAGCAGGAAACCGCCCATCAGCAGGTTTTCCTCCACGGTCATGTCCGCGAACACCGAGTTGTCCTGCAGGATGTAAGCGATGCGGGCGTCTCGCAGTTTCTCGTCGGGCGGCAGCCGCGTCACATCCCTGCCGGAAACGACGACCCTTCCAGTCAGGATGCGGGCAAAGCCGTAGATCGAGTGCAACACGGTCGATTTGCCGGCGCCGTTGGGACCGATCAGGCATAGCGACTGACCGGAGCCGACCCGCAGATTCACGCCGTGCAGAACCTCCATCGTGCCGTACCCGGCAACCAGATCATCCACGGCCACCTTGATCTGGCCGCGTGCCAGGGCGGCGAGCTCGGCCAGGCTCGGTGCCGCGACCGCGAGCTGGTCGGCTTCGCGGCCGACCTCATCCATCCCGGAACGGCGGTCGCCGGTCGTTCTCACTGAACCGCCAGGTAAGCGTCGACGACGCGCCGGTCGTTCTGAATTGCTTGCGGCGACCCGCTGGCCAGCAACTCGCCGTGGGCCAGGCAGTAGATGTGCTGCGCAAGGTGCATGATGGCCCGCATGTTGTGCTCTATGACCAGCAGCGTGATGCCGAACTCCGAATTGGCTCGTTGCAGCCGATCGATCAGGCCGTTGATCAGGGTCGGGTTGACGCCCGCAGTGGGCTCATCGAGCAGCAGCATCTTGGGCCGGTTCATCAGCGCCATCGCGAGTTCCAGCAGTTTCTGCTGACCAAAAGACAGCTCGCCGGCCGGCAGCAAGCTCCTGTCGTACAGGCCGACGAATTCCAGCAGGGCATCGGCCTGTGCGTTCACCTCGGACACGAATTTCGAGAACATGGTGCGCAGCCCTTCAGACTCGTGCCGCACGCTGATCTGCATGTTCTGCATGCAGCTCATGTTGCGATAGATGCGTGTTTGCTGGAAGGTGCGAATGAGCCCGAGCCGGGCGATCTCGGGTACCCGCAGGCGAGAGACTTCCCGCCCGGCAAACGTGATCGACCCGCGATCGACCGGTTGGTAGCCGACGATGCAGTTGAACAGCGTCGTTTTGCCCGAGCCGTTCGGGCCGATCAGGCCGACGATGGCGCCTGAAGGAACGGAAAGCGAAACTTCCTTGTTGGCGACGACACCGCCAAAGGACTTCGTGAGGTTGCGAACTTGCAGCAGGTCGCTCATCTGGCCTGCCGAAACCATCCGACGATGCCCCTGGGGAAATAGACCGCCACCACGAGGATGAAGAGTCCCATGGCAACGCGCTGCCACCCCAGCAGGTAGGTCCAGAATACTTCTTGCGTGATGTGGAACACGCAGGCACCGATCACCGGACCCCACAGGGTGCCTCTTCCACCCAGCATCGCCATCAGCACCATCCAGACGCCATAGGTGGATCCCGCGAAGGCGAATTCGCGGGGTTCTATGAATCCGAGCATGTTGCCAGCCACTGCACCCGCCAGCCCCAGGAACAGTGCGCTGATGCACCAGGCCACGGTCTTGTGACGGGTCGTGCGGATCCCCATGGCCTCGGCTTTTTCCTCATCGTCGCGTATCGCATTGATCGTCAGACCGAAGCGTCCGGCATACAGCCATCTCAGAGTGGCGAACGTCAGAACGGCCACGACCAGCAGCAGGTAGTAGAAAAACCTTTCCCGGGCCCCGACAGCGCCTGGAAACAGGGGCGTGACCATGCCGGAGCCGCCGCCGATGTAGCGCCATCCTGCGGCGATGTCCGCTGCCGCGATTCCCAGCCCGAGCGTGCCAATTGCAAAATACTGCCCACGCAGCGCCAGGATGCCTGGTCCCAGGATCGCAGCGGCGAGCGTGCCGGCCAGGGCGGCAAGCGCTGTCCCAAGCGCAAGCGATCCAAAATAGCCCAGGCCGCAGTCCCTCTGCACCACCGCGCACGCATAGGCGCCGATGCCGAAGAACAGGACGTTGCCGAAGGAGTTGTAGCCCATCTGGCCACCGACGATGTCCCACGTCAGCGCGAACACGACCATCAACCAGAGAAATGTCATCTGGGTTGTATAAGACGGCAGCAGCCACGGCGCAGCCAGCGCGACCAGGGCAACTGCCGCGTACCGGGCCGCCCGGGTCGAGGGACGGCTCATTTCAGGTATTTGCGTTGTCGCATCAGCCACAGGTTTCGCCCGACCAGGATCACAACGAGCAGCGAGAACACAAAGGCGGTCTGATATTCCGCACCGAGCAGAAAGCCGGCGTAGTTTTCCGCAACTCCCAGGCCGGCACCCGAAGCGATAACGCCCGCCAGATTTCCCAGGCCGGCCACGACGACGATCATGAACGAACGGACCGTGTAGCTCAGTCCCGAATACGGATGAATGGTCCAGGTCATGGCAACCAGTCCGCCGGCCGCCCCACAGATGGCGCCGTTGATGGCAAAGGTGGCGGCGTAGACGCGATCGGTATCGACACCGAGAATACGGGCGGCGCGGGTGTTCTGCGCGGTTGCGCGAATCGCCTGTCCGAGACGGTGCTGGCGCAGGAACCAGACCAGCAGGGCGCCGAGCAGACCAGCGCCCACGAAAGCGACCAACTTGACCTCGGCGACCGTCACCATGCCGTGCGCGAAAAACAGGCTGCCCAGCCCGGATTCCACCGTTCGCACGTCGGATCCGAACAGCTGATTGATCAGCTGCTGAATCAGAATGCTGAGTCCGAACGTGGCCAGGATGGAGGTGAACAGATCTTTTTCGACGATCCTGAAGATCACCACCCGGTACAGCGCCCAGCAGACGATTGCCATCACGGCCGCAGCAATCGGAACGGCCGGCAGCGGCGGCATGCCGGCTCTGACCAGGAAGAACACGACGTAGCCGCCCAGCAGCACGAATTCGCCCTGGGCCACGTTGATCAGCTTCATCACGCCCCAGACCAGCGCCATGCCGTAGGCCACGAGCGCGAAAACCGCCCCGACCAGGATTCCATCAAGCAGCAACTGCAGGTTAAGGACGGGCGCGTCGGACAGCAGCGTCAGGTTGCCCATCGCGTGGCCGTCTTTTTCCCGCGCGCTGCCGGCACTGGCAGACCCGTGGCTACGGCCGCTGGTCCCAGGTGGGAGCCGGGTAGATGACCGTGGAATTGGCCCACTTGTCTGGAGCAACCACCTTGTACTTGCCGTTCTGCACCTGGTACAGCACCATCGATTTGGCCACATTCTTGCCGGTCGCGTCGAATTGGATCGGACCGAAGAAGGTCATCAGGTCGGTACGGGCGATCGCGTCCCGGACTTTGTCCCGATCGAGCGAGCGCGCCCGTTCGATGGCGTCCACGAAGACCAGCACGGCAGCGGAAGACTCGGCAGAGACATAGTTGATCGGGTTATGGAATTCCTTCTCGAAAATCCGGGCGTAGTTTTCCGCCGATTCGAACCACCGGTCGCTGTAGGACAGGGTGCGATCCCATTGAGAGGCGCACAGCGCAAACTCGGCCGCCTTGGCGAACTTTTCGATGATCTGCGCCGAGTCACACTGCGTCAGCGCCAGCGCCGGCACGTCCACACGCTTTTCGGAGACCTGCCGCACTGCCAGCACCGCGCCCTTGGCGTGTCCGCACACGACCAGAACATCGGGCTTGAGCGCCTTCACCTTGGTCAGCGCGGATGACATGTCGTTCAGCTCCGGCGGCAGCTTGTCGTCGACCACGAGGTGCATGCCCCATTTGCGGGCTTCTTCGACCACGCCGTCGCGCACGTCGTGGCAAAAATCATCGTTCTCGATCACGGTGCCGACTTTGAGGGACTTGGGGTCCCCGCCTGCCGTGTGCGTGGCCTCCGCCGCAAGGTTGATCGCCGGGCGCAAATAAGAGTCCGACGTATTCAGCACTGCAAAAAGGTACCTGTAGCCGTTGGCGAACAGCGCGCGGTCAGCGCCGTTCGCCTCGATCATGGGAATCCTGTACTTTTCGGTGACCGGCGCGATCGCCTTGGTGATGCCCGAGCTGTACGGGCCGAGCACGAATTGCACGCTGTCCTGATTGATCAGGCGTTCGACCAATTGCGCACTGCGGGCCGAGGTCGACTCGTCGTCGTAATAGACGATCTTCAGTTTGCGCGACTTGCCCCCGACCTTGACGCCACCCTGCTCGTTGACGCGCCGGACCGCCAGGTCGTACCCATTCCTGGTGTTCTGGCCATCGATCGAATATTTCCCGGTCAGTGACACCGCCGCGCCCAGCACGATCGTGTCTTCGTCAGCCGCGGCAGCAGCCGGGCAGGCCAGGCCAAGGGACAGGACCGCGATGCCGGCGATGACCGCCACATCGAGCTTCATGCCCGTCCACCAGTGCCAGGCCGTCCCGGCGGACCCAGGTGAGTCCCCATCAGGCCGCGCCCAGCAGTTTCGCGGCGCGCGACACGGCCTCCGGCTTGACCCAGAAAATCGCGCCGTAGCGTCCGTCGCCGCTGCCGACCGCATCCATCGCGATGACGTTGATCTTCGCGCCGGCAAGCTTGTCCAGCGTCCCGGTCATCGCCCCGACCCGATCATCGCCCTGCAACAGAAATGCGCTTTTGCGCGGACTCAATTTGAGCTTCAGCGTCTTGGCCGCCAGCTTGAAGGCAGCCGGATCTGCCGGGACGAGGTCGAGCTGACCCTTGCGAGCGCTCGGAAAACCTGAAAACGCCAGCAGGTTGATGCCGGCCGCCGCGAGCGCAGACAGAACCTTCGCGCCTTCACCCGGCTTGTCGGGAACCACGACGTAGAAGTAATCGACCTTGCGCACGGTATCGCTCATATCGACTCCTTTCGAGGCAAGCGGGGCGTTCAGGTGGGCCAACCCGACATTACTTGAGGGTCGCGCGCAAGATCAGGCGCGCCTTCTCCCAGTCGCGCTGCACGGTGCGCTCGGTCACCCCCAGCGTCTCGGCAATCTCCTGCTCGCTGTAGCCGCCGAAGTAGCGCATCTCCACGACCAGGGCAAGGCGGGCGTCGGCCCGCGCCAGGTCCTCCAGCGCTTCATGGATCCTCAGGATCGATTCCTCACCATCGGACAGGCTCTCGACCAGCTCGGTGCTGAGCGTCAGGGGCGAGACGCCGCTGCCGCGTCGCTCGGCCAGCCGCTCCCGGGCGCTGTCGACGATGACCGAGCGCATCACCCGCGAGGCATAGCCGAAAAATGCCCGCCGGTCTTCGATCCGCAGCTGGCCGACCTTGACGAACTTCAGATACGACTCGTGCACCAGCGAGGTCGTATCCAGCAGGGTGTTGCGGCCGCCCTCGCGCAACCGTGAGCGGGCCATGCGGCGCAGCTCGTGGTAGGTGGCTTCAAATAGCGCATCCCGGGCGGTCTTGTCGCCCTGATGCATTCTGGCCAGAAGCTGCGTGATCTGCCCCAAGCCTGCCTCCAACCCTGACCCGTCATCCCCTCGCAGGGTGTATTTGACGCCGCTCACGCTGGATTGGCAACCGCCGCCAGATCAGCCGGCCCGAGCGCGGGCGCAATGTCGGAAAAGGCCTGGTCGATGCGTTCTTAAAAGTGAGGCGGTCGAACCCGATATGCCGGACCCAGATCCGAGTTCAACCCGGAAAGATGCCATGATCAACCCCCGCCGCCGGTCCCCGTGCTGGACCGCGACCTGCGTTGCGACCACCCTGATTCTGCTCGTCGTCCTCGCGATGGCCGGCTCGGTGCTGATCGACTCGCTGCACGGCACGATCCAGGTCGCCGTTTCAGCCTGACCGCGTTGTTGAATCGCAGCGCCCGGGGCTTCACGCCGATGGACGCCAACGCGTTATTGAGCTTCTCCGAGCAGAGCATAATCGCCCGATGCCACAGATCGGCAATCAACGGACGGCGTTCGTGCTGGCCGGCGGCGGCAGTCTCGGGGCCGTTCAGGTCGGCATGCTCAAGGCACTTACCCGGCTGGGCGTCGTGCCTGATTTCGTGGTCGGCGCCTCGGTCGGCGCCATCAATGGCGCTTACTTCGCGATGGAACCGGACGCACAGGGCGTGGCGCGCCTGGAGCGAGTCTGGCTGCGGCTGCGCAGGTCCAGCGTTTTTCCGGTCTCGGCAGCCAGTGGAATCCTCGCCATTTTCGGCAGGCGCGACCATCTCGTCACCCCGGCACTGCTGCGGGCGCTGATCGAGTCCGAGCTGCCTCGTCAGAGGCTGGAAGACGCACGAATCCCGTGCTACGTCGTGGCCACCGACGTGCTGACGGGCGCAGAAGTCGCGCTCGCTTCCGGGTCCGCCGTCACGGCGTTGCTGGCCAGTGCCGCCATACCGGCCGTCTTTCCGGTGGTCTCGATCAACGGCCACCACCTGATGGACGGCGGCGTGTCCAACAACACGCCGATATCCACCGCGGTCGATCTGGGCGCGACCCGTGTGGTGGTTCTGCCCACCGGCATGTCGTGTGCTCTGACCGGGCCGCCGCGTGGCGCGGTGGCCCTCGCGCTGCACGCGCTGAACCTGCTGGTGATGCGTCAGCTGTTGAAGGACATCGAACGATTCGCCAGCCGACTCGAGCTGGTCGTGCTTCCGCCTCTGTGCCCGCTGACGACGAACGCGTACGACTTTTCACACACCCCCGAATTGATTCATCGCGCCGAAGCGGCCACTCGGCTGTGGCTCAAGAAAAATGGCCTGCTCGGCGTGGGCGCTCCAGTGGAGCTGCAGCCCCATCTTCATCAGCACTAGCCCGGCGAAGTCACCACGTTACAGCTGCAACCTGATGCGCCGGGCAGGAAACGCGGTGCAAACGCAGCTGGCGCCTAATGGTCACCGGTGTCAGGTTGTCGTTCGATGATCGGCCTCTTGTCAGCTCCCCAGGCCCATGAGTACGTTCCGCCTTCAGCTGCGATTTCTCGTTCCGCTCGTACTCACGCTGGTGGCAGCCGTCTATCTCGCCCTGCCGCTGCTGGACCGGGTGACGCTGGGCCAGTTCGGGCGCGACCTGGACCTGCGTGGTGAAGTGGTCGCCGATGCGCTGGCGGAGGCGATCGCCAAGGCGCTGGCAGACCCGAAGGACGCTCGCCTGCAAGCGCTGTTGGACAACACGGCGCGCGACGAGCGGCTGCGGGCGGTCGGCCTGTGCGCGCCCGACGGTCGACTGCTGCGGCGCAGCGCCCGGTTTCCCGCCTCACTGAGCTGCAGCCAGGCCCGGCGGGTTGCGGCGCGGGCCGATCCGATGCTGCACATCGAAGGCGGCTCCATGCACGTCCGAATGTACCGGGTCAACGGTGCAGCCGGCCCGGTCGGCGATCTGGTGCTGCTGCACGACATGAGCTTTATCGAGCGCCGCAGCCTGGAAACACGCCAGTACCTGATCATCCTGATCGCGGCGCTCGGCGCAGCCATTGCGATCGTCACGGTGGTGGTCGCGCAGCTGAGCTGGCGTGGCTGGGTCTCGGGCGTTCGCGCGCTGCTGCGCGGCGAAGCACTGTCGCGCCCGCTGCTGTCGCCGACGCCCGAGCTGGCCCCGGTCGCCGCGGATCTGCGCACGCGGCTGCAGGATCTGGACGACGAGTACCGGCGCGCCCAGGGCCCGCAGGCGGAATGGAGTCCGGACCGACTGCGCTCGCTGCTGCGCACCCATTTGCGCGGCGACGAGATCATCGTGGTGTCCAATCGCGAACCCTACATTCACGAGAGCACACCGGACGGCATCATCGTCAAGCGCCCCGCCAGCGGCCTCGTGACCGCGGTCGAGCCGGTCATGCGCGCCTGCTCGGGCACCTGGATCGCGCACGGCAGCGGCAGCGCGGACGCTCAGACCGTCGACGCCCACGACCGCGTGCCGGCGCCGCCCGGACGCGGCGAATACACGCTGCGGCGCATCTGGCTGAGCCAGGAGGAAGAGCAGGGCTACTACTATGGCTTCGCCAACGAGGGGCTATGGCCGCTGTGCCACGTCGCGCACGTCAGGCCGGTGTTCCGCGAGCAGGACTGGCAGGCCTACCGCGAGGTCAACCAGCGCTTCGCCGACGCGGTGGTCGCGGAGGCACGCAGCGAAGACCCGGTGGTGCTGGTGCAGGACTATCACTTTGCACTGCTTCCCGCGATGATTCGAGCCCGCCTGCCGCGCGCGACGATTTTGAGCTTCTGGCACATTCCCTGGCCGAATCCCGAATCGTTCGGCATCTGTCCCTGGCGGCGCGAAATCGTGCAAGGCATGCTCGGCAGCACGATCCTGGGCTTTCATACGCGGTTTCACTGCAAGAACTTCATCGAGACCGTCGATCGCTACCTGGAGGCGCGCATCGAGCACGAGCATTCGACGATCTGCTTCCACAACCAGGACACGCTGATCCAGAACTACCCGATTTCGATCGAATGGCCCGCCGCCGTGAGCACTTCGGCCTGGCCGCCGGTCGCACAGTGCCGGCGTCAAGTGATCGAGCGACTGGGGCTCGCGCCCGATCAGGTGCTCGCCGTCGGCGTCGATCGATTCGACTACACCAAGGGAATCCTGGAGCGGATGCACGCCGTCGAGCGGCTGCTCGAAGGGCACCCGGAGTGGATCGGGCGCTTCGTACTCGTGCAGGTCGCCGCGCCCACGCGCAGTTCGCTCGAGGAATACCGTTCATTCCAGGACCGCATCCACCAGGCGACCGAGCGAATCAACCAGCGCTTCGGCCGTGCGAACTATCGGCCGATTCATTTACTGGCCGAGCACCACGATCACGATGCGGTCACCGAGCTGTATCGCGCCGCCGACGTCGGCCTGGTGACCAGCCTGCATGACGGCATGAACCTCGTGTGCAAGGAATTCGTCGCCGCGCGCGACGACGAGCGAGGCGTTCTGATCCTGAGCTGTTTCGCGGGTGCGGCGCGCGAGATGAGCGAGGCCCTGATCGTCAATCCGTATCACATCGAGGAGTGCGCGGCAGCGCTGCAGCGCGCGCTCACCATGCCGGAGGCCGAGCAGCGCGAGCGCATGGCCAGTTTGCGCATGACGGTGCGCGAGTCCAACGTGTTTCGATGGGCTGGGCGCATGCTGACCGATGCGGGCCGATTGCGCCAGCGCCAGCGCATCGAGGCCCGCGTACAGCGGCACCGGGCCGCCTGACGCGCAGCGCCGTTACGGCTTGACCGGCGGTTGAAGGGCGGTCCGGGCCGGCGGCTTGACCGCGTCCACATTGACGCCGATCCGGTAGACAAGGTTGCCGCCGTGGTAAGCGGTCAGCAGCAGGATCGCGCAGCCAAGCACACCCACCAGGGCGAACGTCCAGCCCCGAGGAGCCTTCAACGGGATCCTGCGCCACCAGGCAAGCCCTTGCAGCACCGCCAGCGCGACGAACAGCCAGGTGGTGGTCAGTCCCAGATCCTGGTGAGTTTCCAGCGGGCCCCGGGGGAAACCGAGCTCGACCGCATGGTCCAGGGCAATGTCCCCGAACACGGCGGCTGCCACGGCCCCCAGCGCACCAAGGCCCAGCGCGCCCAACCCGATCGATGGCAGGCAGGCACGTTCGCTCAGATCGCCTCCACCAACAAGCGTCAGCACCTGCGCCGCGATCGCGACCAGGAACAGAACGATCGGAAAATGGACCAGCATCGGATGGATATGGACGACGTCGATCACGAGGACCCCGCATGGCGGTTGAAAGGGACTGAATCATAGTCCCGCTCCTGCGCCAGCATCCGCAGTGAGGCCGGGTCCGGCTCCTGCCCTTTTTCGATCGCAGCGGCGGCCGGATTGTCATCGGGAATGCGGGCGCAGTTACGTTTGTAATTGGCGAGTGGAAAAGACAGCCTTCGCAAAAAGAAAAGCGGCTGCAGCCAGGTTAGCATCCGTGTGTGAGACCCTGAAGGGAAGGAATCTGCAGATGGGAACAACAGTCGCATTCAAGCGCCCTGATGGGCAAGTCGTCCACGGCTACCTGGCCGAGCCGAAGCAAGCTGCCGGCGCTTCGGCCATCGTGGTGATCCAGGAGTGGTGGGGGATCAACGATCAGATCCGCGGCGTCGCCGACCGTCTGGCGAACGCGGGGTACATCGCTCTCGTACCGGACCTTTTCCGCGGCAAGTCGACGCTCGACGCGGAGGAAGCGCATCACCTGATGACGGCACTGAACTTCGGCGATGCCGCCTCGCAGGATATCCGCGGTGCCGTGCAGTTCCTGAAGACCCGCAGCGGCAAGGTCGGCGTCACCGGCTTCTGCATGGGTGGGGCCTTGACGCTCCTGGCCCTGGGCGCGGCCCCCGAGGTCGATGCGGCCGTCGTCTGGTACGGTTGCCCGCCGCTGGAATACATCGACGCAGCCAAGATAAAGACGCCGCTGCTGGCGCATTGGGCTACGCAGGACCAGTTCTTCCCGATCGCCACGGTCGATCAGTTGCAGGACAAGCTGCGCGAGGCCGGCGCCAACTTCGAATTTCACCGCTACCTCGCACACCATGCGTTCGCCAACGAGACCGCCGTCGGGCCGGGCCGCATCCCGGCCACCCAGTACGACCCGGTCTGGTCGCAGCGAGCGTGGGATCGATCCTTTCGCTTCTTCGGCCGTTGGCTGGGCTGACCCGGCACTCAAAGCGACCCAAGGTAAGCGGCCACCTGCTGCATCTGCTGGGGCGTCAAATCCTTGACGATGCCGTGCATCACGGGTGCCGAGCGAAGAGCGTTCTGGATCACCAACATCTGTTTGAAAAGATATGGCGCGTGCTGGCCGGCCAGGCGCGGAAATGGCCCGGCTCCAGCGGCGCCCTTGCCGTGGCAGGTTTCACAGGCGGGAATCTGCGCGGACGGAACACCCTGCTCATAGATCTGCCGGCCCGTCACGATGGCGGCGGTGCTGGCCTGGGTGCCCGGTGCCGGGCGTTGCTGGGAGAAGTAGTCGGCCAGCGCGGCGATCATGTTGTCGTTCAGCTGCGATGCCATACCCCACATGTAGGCGATCGCATCCGGATCGCCGCGAGTCTGGTCGTGAAAGGCTTTCAGCTGCGCTTCGATGTACGCGGGCGTCTGCGCGGCCAACCTCGGAAAGGTCGGGGCGGTGCTGCGGCCGCCGGGCCCGTGGCAGCTGGCGCACACCTCGCTGGCCATCTTGGCGGCGTCCTTCTTGTCGGACTCCGAGACCTCGGCCAGTACCGGTCCGATCGAGCAGGCCAGCACACTCAATGTCAGGAATTGCAGAGCGGCGCTTTTCACGGTCATCCTCACTAAGCTGATGGAAGTGATTTTCGTATCGAGCGGTGACTTGGTGGCGTTGCGCGCTAGAAGTTGAACCAACCCAGCAGATACAGCGTGTTGTTGTCGGAAGCGTTTCGACCAGACCCGTCGTAGTTGC
>DATKFG010000095.1:0-26226 GCA_035511515.1 Burkholderiaceae bacterium
TGATCGCCCCTCGCCCGCGCAGCGGGAGAGGGGAGGGGGTGAGGGCCGCGTGGTCCGAACAAGTGCGTCACCTCCAGAAGTCCTCGGCCGGAATGACGACTTGGACCGATTGAGAGTCCCACACAATCCAGGAGATGATTCCGATCAGATTGCCGTGGCCGTCGAACAGCCCACTACCGGACGAGGTTGAGGAAATTGGAGCCGTCGTCAGCAGGTAACGGGCGCGGTCAAAGACCTGCAAGCCCGATAGCTCCGCTCGAAATACCGATCGTGTCGCAGGATTACCGATGGCATAGACCGGTTCACCAAGTTCCAACGTATCGAATCGGCGCACACCCGCCGCGGGGTGTAACCGCGCACCGCGGACACTGAGGACACACTGACCCATCGGGTAGTCCCGACCAACGAGCTCTGCCCTGACGAGCTTGTCAATTCCGCCGACACCGATCAGCAAGTCTCGTCCTGCCGACTCGGTCACGAGACAATTGGTCAGTAACGTGTCTTCTGAAATGGCTACGGCCGATCCGGAGATGGTCGCGGGGGCTTCAGGCAAGCCGGAGGCTCCAAGCACGACCGGGTAGACCGAGTCAGGCGCTTGCGCGAATACGTTCGCTACAAGACGGCTCGACGCGTCGGTGACTGGCGCAGGGATATCGGGGCGAGCCGCCCAATGAATCGATTCGGGCACTAGCATCATTTGGTACGAGATCCCAGGCCCGGGCAACTGATTGTCCAGGTGGGCCGCGCCTTGCGAATCCACCCACTGGTACCAGGTCTCCGATGCCAGCGCGGCCCCGGCTTGCAGCAGAGTCAGCATGAATACGGCTGGTCGCAGAAGGTTGTGCCCTCGCCGGTTCTTCATCACGTCCCCTTTGCTCAAGCTCTGACCAGGCAGGCCAGCTTTTGAGGCTGAGACACCTTGGAGAAGAGAAGGTTCTAGCTCATACAAACTGTTGACAAAAAGCCAAATACTCGAGTTCCTGCTTTCTTCCTACAATGCCGATTGAGGCAAGCGATGAAGCATCGGAGATGAGCGAATGAGACCGCTCGCTGGTTGCTGCAGTGCAGTCTTCTTTCTCGCATCGACCGCTCACGCGGAGGTCTACTCCGCAACGGGCATGGTCGACGCATTGCGCGCACACGATCCGTCACGCGGCGCGGACCCGGATTGGTTTTCGCTCGCCAAGGTCGACTCGTTGGGAACCTGCAAGATTGCCGATGCGGGCAACGTCTTATTTCTTTTGCCCAATGGCAAGGAAGGGCAGCGCATGTTCGCGCTCGCTCTCGCCTCGGAGACGTCGGGCAAGCCGCTGACGATCTGGGTCGATGACACCGTGACGGGTCCTTCCGGTTTTTGCGTCGTAAGTGACATGGAGTAGCTGCGGTGTTCTGGCGTTCGGTGAAAGGTCCTGCTCTTCGGCACCCTCACCCCCTCCCCTCTCCCGCTGACGCGGGCGAGGGGCGATCGAGCCGCGCAAGTGTTCAGGCGCTCGCAAAAGAGGGCTGAACGTCCCCTCGCCGCGGCCATCGAGCTCACCCCAGCAAGTCTCGGATCCGGTACCACGCCATCGCGGCAACCAGCAACGGCGTGCGAAGCCAGGGCCCGCCGGGAAATTCGCGGTGCTTGATCGCGGCGAACAGATCGAAACGGCTGGCCGTGCCGCCGATGGCCTCGGCGACGAGGCGCCCGGCCAGTCCGGTCAGCGCCAGCCCGTGCCCGGAAAAGCCTTGCAAATAATAGACGTTGGGGGCAACGCGCCCGAAGTCGGGGGCGCGGTTCATCGTGATGTCGACGTACCCGCCCCAAGCGAATTCGATCGCAACGTCGGCGAGCTGCGGAAACACATCCACCATCCGGCGCCGCATCGCCTGTGGCAACCGCCGCGGCAGGATCCTGCTGTAGCTGACGCGTCCGCCGAAGAGCATCCGGTGATCGCGCGACAGGCGGAAATAGTCGAGCACCCACTGCGTGTCGGCTACGGCCGCCCCGCTCGGAATCAGCTGCGCGGCGCGCTCGGCGCCGAGCGGCCGGCTGGCCGCGATGAAGGTCCCGACCGGCATGATGCGGGCCGCGAGCCGCGGCGCCAGGTCTCCCAGGTAGACGTTACCCGCCAGCAGCACGTGCGAGCAGTGCACGCTCGCGCGCGGCGTGCGCACCTGCGTCAATCGGCCCGGCCGGACCTCGATCGCCTGCGTTTGTTCGAAGATCTTCACGCCCAGGCCGGCGGCGGCGCGCGCCAGCCCCAGCGTGTACTTCAGAGGATGCAGGTGTCCGCTGCCGGCGTCGAACGCCGCACCCCGGTAGCGGCCGCTCGCGATCCACTGCGGCAATTCGGCCCGATCGATGCGCCGGATCCGGTCGTAGCCGTAATCGCGAGCCAGCGTTTCGACCCAACCCGCCAGCTCGGCCGCCCTGCGCTGCGTCACCGCAGCCGCGATGAATCCATCCCGCCATTCGCAATCGATGCCGAAGCGCCGGCAGCGCTCCTGGATCAACCCGACCGCCTCGACCGTGGTGTCCCAGACCCGGCGCGCGGCCTCGCGGCCCAGCTGGCGCTCGATTACCTGCATATCCGACGACAGTCCGACCAGCGCCTGCCCGCCGTTGCGTCCCGACGCTCCCCAGCCGACCTGCCTGGCCTCCAGCACCGCGACCGTGCAGCCGGCGTCGGCCAGATCGATCGCGGCCGACAGCCCGGCCAGGCCGCCGCCGACCACGCACACATCGCACGCGACGTCGTCCTGCAGCGGCGGGAAGGGATCGCCCCGATCCACTGTCGCCTCGTAATACGAATGACGCGCAAGCGGATCGTCGCAACCGAGCAGGAAACCTCGCTCGCTCTTCACTTGGACATTGGCTGGGGATCGTTCTTGGAAGCTAAGCTTTACCCGATTCGGTCTGTATCCGGCCCGGCGCGGGATTCGATAGACTGGCGTTGCCAAGCCTAGAATACTAGGTTCATGTCAATCGACGAACATTCATCAGGTATGAATTCAGACTCGGCACGCGCGCCCTTTGTGCTCATTCCGTGCGACAACCGGATGCTGGGCGGCCACGCTTTTCACGTACTGGGACGCAAATACTCCGATGCGGTGCACGATGCGGCCGGGTGCCATCCGCTGCTGCTGCCGACCGGCGGGGATCCCGATCTGGCCGCTTTCCTGGACCTGGCCGATGGCATCCTGCTGACCGGTTCACCCGCGAATGTGCATCCGATGCACTTCGGCCAGAGCATCCGCGACACCGAATTGCCACTCGATCAGGAACGCGACGACGTGACACTGCCGCTGGTGCGGCTCGCGATCGAGCGGGCGCTGCCGCTGTTGGCGATCTGCCGCGGGCTGCAGGAAACCAACGTCGCGCTCGGCGGCACGTTGCTGCAGGCGGTGCACGAAGAGCCGGGCCGATTCGACCATCGGGCCGATCCCCAATCCGACGCCGATGCGCAATACCGGCCGTCGCACCCGGTCGACATCGTTGCCGGCGGCGAGCTGGACCGGATCCTGGGCGTGCGCCAGCTGCAGGTGAATTCGCTGCACGGACAGGCGATCGACCAGCTGGCCCCGGGCTTGCGGGTCGAAGCGCGCGCGCGCGACGGCACGATCGAGGCCGTTCATATCAGCGCCCATCCCGGCTTCGCGCTGGCGGTGCAGTGGCATCCCGAGTGGAAGGTGCTGCAGGACCCGGCCTCGACGGCGCTGTTCCGCGCGTTCGGAGAGGCCTGCCGTGCCGCGCGGGCGCGCCGCCTGGGCGCCGCTTCCACGACCGGTCTTTCGCGCGCTGCCTGAATCGCATCATGGGGCTGCGCTCGGATTTCACCCAGTCGGACCTGGAGCGCTTCTTCGACGAAAACCAGGTCGACGAAGTCGAATGCCTGGTGCCGGACCTGACCGGCGTGGCGCGCGGCAAGATCCTGCCGCGCGCCAAGTTCACGCAGGACCGCGGCATGCGCCTGGCCGAATCGGTGCTGGCGATGACGGTGACGGGCGAGGCGCCGGACAGCGACGAGTACGACGCCATCATCTCGCCCAGCGATTTCGACATGGAATTGCTGGCCGACCCGACCACCGTGTGCGTGGTGCCGTGGGTGCCGGCGCCGAGCCGCACCGCGCAGATCATCCACGACTGCTACTTCTCCGACGGCCGCCTGGTCGACTTCGCGCCGCGTTCGGTGCTGCGCCGGGTGCGCGAGCTGTATGCGCAGGAGGGCCTGCAGCCGGTGGTGGCGCCCGAGGTGGAGTTCTACCTGATCGCGCAGAACACCGATCCCGACTTCCCGCTGTCGCCGCCGCTGGGCCGCAGCGGCCGCTCCGAGACCAGCCGGCAGCACTACAGCATCGACGCGGTCAACGAATTCGACCCGCTGTTCGAGGACATCTACAAGTGGTGCGAGGAGATGGGTCTGGAGCTGGACACGCTGATCCACGAGATCGGCGCCGGCCAGATGGAAGTCAATTTCCTGCACGGCGATCCGCTCGACCTGGCCGACCGCGTGTTCTACTTCAAGCGCACGCTGCGCGAGGCGGCGCTGCGGCACAAGATGTACGCGACCTTCATGGCCAAGCCGATGGCCAATGAGCCGGGCAGTGCCATGCATATCCACCAGAGCATCGTCGACCGCCGCACCGGCCGCAACATCTTCTCCAACGTCGACGGCTCCCCGTCCGACAAGTTCCGGCACTACATCGGCGGGCTGCAAAAGTACCTGCCGGCGGCGATGGCGTTCCTGGCCCCGTACGTGAACTCCTACCGGCGCCTGGTGCGGCACGCGGCTGCGCCGATCAACATCCGCTGGGGTCGGGACAACCGCACGGTCGGCATCCGCGTGCCGCGCTCGACGCCGGAAGCGCGCCGCATCGAAAACCGCGTGATCGGCGCCGATGCCAATCCCTACGTAGCCATGGCCGTGACGCTCGCGTGCGGCTACCTGGGCATGAAAGAGCGGCTCGAACCGAGCGAGGAGGCCACGGGCAACGCGTACGGCGCGCCCTACGAGCTGCCGCGCGCGATGTCGGAGGCCCTGAATCTTCTCGCCGGCACGCCGGAGCTGGCCGGCGTGCTGGGCGAGCGCTTCGCCACGATCTACCGGCTGGTCAAGGAACTGGAGTACGACGAGTTCATGCAAGTGATCAGCTCGTGGGAGCGCGAACATCTGCTGCTGCACGTCTGACCACTCCGAGGGCCAGCGCTCGATGAGTCAATCCGTTTCGATGCGCGCCCGCACGCTGTTGCGGGCCGCTGCGATGCCCTTTGCGCTGGCGGCCGCGCTGTGGACAGCGGCAGCGCCGGCACGGGCCGAGGACGAAAAGTTCCTGAACATCTACAACTGGTCCGATTACATCGGCGACACCACGGTTGCGGATTTCGAAAAGGAAACCGGCATCAAGGTGCGCTACGACACCTTCGATGCCAACGAGACGCTGTACGCGAAGCTGGTGGCCGGCCACACCGGCTACGACGTCGTGGTGCCTTCGTCGCACTGGGCCAAGCTGCAGCTGGAGGGCGGGCTGCTCAAGCCACTGGACCAGAGCCGGATCAGCACGTATTCGAACATCGATCCGTGGGTGCTGAAGCAGCTCGCCAAGGTGGACCCTGGCAACAAGTACCTGCTACCGTGGCTGTGGGGATTTACCACGGTCGGAATCAATGTGGGCAAGGTCAAGTCTGCACTGGGCTCTCTGCCGATGCCGCAGGACGCCTGGGACCTGGTGTTCAAGCCCGAATACGCGAGTCGCTTGAAATCCTGCGGGGTGTCGTTCCTGGACTCGGCCGATGAAGTGTTTCCGGCGGCGCTGCGCTACATCGGCAAGCTGCCCTACAGCAACAACTCCGCCGATTACCAGGAGGCGGCCCGGATGCTGAGCCAGATCCGGCCGCACGTGACGCTGTTTTCCTCGTCGGGTTACATCAACGAGCTGGCCTCCGGGGCGGTGTGCGTCGCGCTGGGCTGGAATGGCGACATCGCAATTGCCGCCGCGCGCGCCCGGGAAGCCAAGAACGGACAGAACATCCAGGTGCTGTTTCCGAAGTCCGGCGCGGTGCTGTTCTTCGACACGATGGCCATGCCGGTCGATGCGCCGCACGTGGACAACGCCTACAAGTGGTTCAGCTACGTCTACCGGCCCCAGGTGCAGGCCGGCATCGTCAACAAGGTGTTCGCCGCCAGCGCGGTTCCGGCCGCCATCAAGTACGTGCGCCCCGACGTGCTGGCAAACCGGGCTCTGCAGATCCGGGGCGAGGACCTGGATAAGCTGGTGCCGCCGGACGCGGTCAGCAACGAGATCCGGCGGCTGCGGACGCGCCTTTACACGACATTCAAGACGGGGCTGTAGGCCGGTGAACGCGGACGTCGACCGCGCCTGGCCGGGGGGAGATGCACGCATGCAGCACAACGCGGCGGGCGACGCGAGTTTCCTGCGGGTCGAACGCCTGACCAAGCGCTTCGACGAAGTCACCGCAGTGGACGACGTGACGCTTTCTATCGCGCGCGGCGAGATATTCGCGCTGCTCGGCTCCTCGGGCAGCGGCAAGTCCACGCTGCTTCGCCTGCTCGCCGGCTTCGAGGCACCCGACTCCGGCAGCATCTTCCTGCAAGGCGCCGAAATTTCGAAGTTGCGCCCCTACGACCGCCCGATCAACATGATGTTCCAGTCGTACGCGCTGTTTCCGCATCTGACGGTGACGGAGAACATCGCCTTCGGGCTCAAGCGCCACGGGATGCCGCGCGCGCGGGTCGACGAACAGGTCGAGCGCATGCTCACGCTGGTGCAGCTGAAGCCCTGCGCGCGGCGCAAGCCGCACCAGCTCTCGGGTGGCCAGCAGCAGCGCGTCGCGCTGGCGCGCAGCCTCGCGCTGGAACCCAAGCTGCTGCTGCTGGACGAGCCGCTGGCGGCGCTGGACCGCAAACTGCGCGAGCAGACCCAGTTCGAGCTGTCCAACATCATCAAGAAGGTGGGCGTCACCTGCGTGATGGTCACGCACGACCAGGAAGAGGCCATGACGATGGCCGACCGGATGGCGGTGATGAGCAGCGGGCAACTGCTCCAGATCGGTCGCCCCATCGAAATCTACGAGACCCCGAACTGCCGCTTCGTGGCCGACTTCATCGGAAACGTGAACCTGTTCGACGGAACGCTCGAAGAGGACGAGACCGACCATTGCATTGTCGCCACGCCGCACGGGCGCTTCTACATCGGCCACGGCATCACCGGCGTGCTCGGCCAGTCGCTCAGCGTTGCGCTGCGCCCCGAAAAGATCGAGCTGCAGCCGCAAGCACCCGCCGATACGCGCTTCAACTGCATGCATGGTCGAGTGGCCGAACGGGCCTATTTCGGCGCCTCCTCGCTGTACCGGGTGCAGCTCGACAGCGGCATGCGGCTGCAGGTATCGGTTCCGAACACCGAGAGACACAGCGGTCTGATGGCGGTCGGATCCGAGGTGTACGCGACCTGCGCGCCCGATTCGATGGTGGTGCTGACGCAGTGATGACGGGCGCTGGCGCCCTCACCCCCTCCCCTCTCCCGCTGCGCGGGCGAGGGGCGACACCGCCTGCCCCTGCGAGCACCTCACGTACTCGCGACGCCCGATCGCCCCTCGCCCGCGCAGCGGGAGAGGGGAGGGGGTGAGGGTGAACGCACCGCGTGTTCTTCACGGCTGGGGACGCCGCATCGTGATCGGCGTGCCGTTCCTGTTCCTGGTGCTGTTTTTCTCGGTGCCATTTCTGGTCGTTTTCAGGATCAGCGTCTCGGAGTCGGTCGGGGTGCGCTTTCAGGAGCTGCTGACCTGGGCCGACGGAGCACTCACGCTGCGGCTGAAATTCTCCAACTACCTGTTCCTGGCTTCCGATCCGGTCTATGTCCTGACGTACCTGTCCTCGATCGGGTTCGCGAGCCTGAACACGGTCATCTGCCTCGTGATCGGCTACCCGTTCGCGTACTTCATGGCGCGCTCGCCGGCCGCGTGGCGACCGGCGCTGCTGATGCTGGTGTCGCTGCCGTTCTGGACTTCGTACCTGCTGCGCGTGTACGCCTGGAAAGGTCTGCTGGACGACGACGGCATCGTGAACAACCTGCTGCTGTGGCTGCACCTGATCGATGCGCCGATCCGGATGATGCACACGCCCTTTTCGATGATGGTCGGCATGGTGTACACCTACCTGCCGTTCATGATCCTGCCGGTGTACGCGAACCTGGTGAAGATGGACCTGCGCCTGCTGGAAGCGGCAGCGGACCTGGGCTCCACACCCCTTGCCACGTTCTGGCGGGTGACGGTGCCGCTGTCGACGCCCGGGATCATCGCCGGCTCGATGCTGGTGCTGATCCCCAGTGTCGGCGAGTACGTGATTCCGGAACTGCTGGGCGGCCCATCCACGCTGATGATCGGCCGCGTGCTGTGGGACGAGTTCTTCAGGAACGTCGACTGGTCGATGGCTTCGGCGGTTGCCGTCTCGATGGTGGTGCTGATCCTGATTCCGCTGGCCGTGTTCAACCACTA
The DNA here is from genome assembly GCA_035511515.1 of Burkholderiaceae bacterium. Lineage (GTDB taxonomy): Bacteria > Pseudomonadota > Gammaproteobacteria > Burkholderiales > Burkholderiaceae_F > VBCK01. The sequence continues at coordinate 8,495 of DATKFG010000095.1, forward strand.
CCAGACCCGCGGGGTCGGCCGGGGAAGCGGAGCATGAACAGCCGCTTCGGTCGCGCCTGGCTCGCGTTCGGCTACGCGTTCCTGTACATCCCGATCGCGACGCTGATCGTGTTTTCGTTCAACGAATCCAGGATGGTGACGCTGTGGGGCGGCTTTTCGACGCGCTGGTACCACGAGATCGTGCACGACACCGAGTTGATCGATGCCTTCGTCACTTCGCTGAAAATCGCACTGATGACGGCAACCGCATCGGTCGTGCTGGGGACGATGGCGGCCTTCGCGCTGGTGCGCTACCGCAGCTTCTTCGGACGGGCCGCCTTCATCGCGCACATCAACGCCCCGCTGGTGGTGCCCGAAGTGATCACCGGGCTTTCGCTGCTGCTGTTCTTCGTTGCCTGCGAAAAGGCGTTCGGCATCTTCAGCGAGCGCGGCATCGTGACGATCTGGATCGGCCATACTTCGATCTGTACGTGCTACGCGGCCGTGGTGATTCAATCCCGACTTCTGTCCATGGACAAATCGCTCGAGGAGGCGGCCATGGATCTGGGCTGCCGGCCGTTCCAGGTGTTCCTGCTGGTGACGCTTCCGCTGATCGCACAGTCGCTGGTGGCGGCCTGGCTGCTGACGTTCACGATCTCGCTGGACGACGTGGTTACCAGCTCCTTCCTGAACGGTCCGGGCGTCAGCACGCTGCCGATCGTGATCTTCGCGCGCGCCCGGCTCGGCCTGAACCCGACGGTCAACGCCGTGGCCACGCTGTCGGTTGCGGTCGTTGCGATCGGCGTGCTGGCGGGCTCGCTGTGGATGGCGCGCAACGAGCGCCGGCGAGCCGAGGAGCGGGCGGCGGCCTATCGTGAGGCCCTCACCCCCGCCTGAGGAGATTCGGTCGTGAATGCACCTATTGATTGGCATGTGCGCGCAGCCGCCCTGCAGCCGGACGGACGGGCGTTGATCGACGGACAGCGGGCTTGGGCCGACAACGGGCAGGTCTTTTCGAGCGTCTCTCCGATCGACGGGCGCACGTTGGCTCAGGTGGCACGCTGCGGCCCCGCCGACCTCGACCGCGCGGTGGCGGGGGCGCGCCGTGCGTTCGAGGACCGGCGCTGGAGCGGCCAGTCCCCCGCGGCGCGCAAGAAAGTCCTTTTGAAGTTCGCCGAACTGCTGCTGGCGGCGCGCGATGAGCTCGCGCTGCTGGAGACGCTGGACATGGGCAAGCCCGTGCAGTTCAGCCTGAAGGTGGACGTACCGGCGGCGGCGCGTTGCATCGGCTGGTACGCCGAAGCAATCGACAAGATCTACGACGAAATCGCGCCGACTCGCGACGAGGCCCTGGCCCTGATCCGGCGCGAACCGATGGGCGTGGTCGGGGCCATCGTTCCCTGGAACTACCCGATGATCATGGCCGCCTGGAAGCTCGCCCCGGCGCTGGCGGCCGGCAACAGCGTGGTGCTGAAGCCTTCGGAAAAATCTCCGCTGACCGCGCTCCGAATGGCCGAGCTGGCGCTGCAGGCCGGACTGCCCGAATCCGTCCTGAATGTGGTGCCGGGCTTCGGCAACGAGGCCGGCGAGGCTCTGGCGCTGCACCCGGACGTCGATGCGATCTCGTTCACCGGCTCCACCCGGGTGGGCCGGCGCATGCTGGAATACGCGGGACGCTCGAATCTGAAGCGGGTCTTCAACGAGCTGGGCGGCAAATCGGCCAACATCGTGTTCGCCGATTTCCGGGACCTGGACCGGGCCGCCGCGACTGCCGCCGCGTGCATGTTCTTCAACCAGGGTGAATCGTGCAACGCTCCGTCCCGGCTGCTGGTGCAGGCATCGGTCGCCGACGATTTCGTCGCCCGCGTGGTGGCCCGCGCGCCGGACTATGCCCCGGCCGATCCTCTGGCGCCCGATACGGTCATGGGAGCTCTGGTCGATCAGGCCCAGCTGGCCACCGTGCTCGGTTACATCGAGTCCGGCGAGCGCGAGGGGGCACGGTGCCTGGCCGGCGGCACACGCGTTCGCGCGGAGACCGGCGGCTTTTATGTGGCCCCCACGGTGTTCGACCAGGTCGACCGCTCGATGAAAATCGCCCGCGAGGAGATTTTCGGTCCGGTGCTGTCGGTGATCCGCTTCCAGACCGAGCAGGAGGCGGTCGCCATCGCCAACGACACCTCGTACGGCCTGCAAGCCGGGGTCTGGAGCAGCGACCTGGGCCGCGCCCACCGGGTGGCCCGGCAGCTGCGGGCCGGCACGGTGCACGTGAACCAGTACGATGAGGACGACATCACGGTTCCGTTCGGTGGCTACAAGCAGAGCGGAAACGGGCGCGACAAGTCGCTGCACGCGTTCGACAAGTACACCGAGCTGAAAACGACCTGGATACGGCTCGACTGAACACCGGCTTGAAGGGGATGACCATGCTGATCGGAGTGCCCACCGAGATCAAGGTTCGCGAGTATCGAGTCGGCCTGACGCCGGCCAATGTGCGGGAGCTGACCGACCGCGGTCACCAGGTCATCGTCCAGGCCGGCTGCGGCCAGGGCGTCGGTCTGCCCGATGCGAACTACGAGGCGGCCGGCGCCAGCGTGGTCGGCAGCGGCAAGCAGGTGTACGCGCAGGCGCAGATGATCGTGAAGGTCAAGGAGCCGCAACCGGACGAACGCAAGCTGCTGCGCCCCGATCAGGTGCTGTTCACCTACCTGCACCTGGCGCCCGACCCGGATCAGGCCAGCGACCTGATCGAGAGCGGCGCCGTCTGCATCGCCTATGAAACGGTCACGTCCGAATCCGGCGGGCTGCCGCTGCTGGCACCGATGTCCGAGGTCGCCGGCCGCATGTCGATCCAGGCCGGCGCGTATTTCCTGGAGAAGGCACACGGGGGACTGGGTGTGCTGCTGGGCGGCGTTCCGGGCGTCGATCCGGCCAAGGTGGTCGTGCTCGGAGGCGGCGTGGTCGGCACGCACGCGGTGCACATCGCGATCGGGATGGCCGCCGACGTGTGGGTGATCGACCGCAACGTCGACGCGCTGCGCGCTCTGTGGCGTCAGTTCGGCCGCCCGCTCAATACGGTGTTTTCCACCCGCGCGGCGATCGAGCAGCACTGCGTGTCGGCCGACCTGGTGATCGGCGGCGTGCTGGTGCCCGGCGCGGCCGCGCCCAAGCTGATCACGGCCGAAATCGTGCGCCGGATGAAACCCGGCTCGGTGATCGTCGATGTCGCCATCGACCAGGGCGGATGCAGCGAAACGTCGCGCCCGACCACGCACGACGACCCCACCTACGTGGTCGATGGCGTGATCCATTACTGCGTGACCAACATGCCGGGCGCGGTGCCGCGCACCTCGACCTTCGCGCTGAACAACGCAACGCTGCCGTTCGTGATCGCGCTCGCCGACAAGGGATACCGCAGGGCGCTGCTGGAGGACCGGCACTTGAGAAACGGGCTGAACGTGCACCACGGCCGAGTGACCAATCGCGCCGTGGCCGCGGCGCTCGGACACAAGTACGTCGATCCGAACGAGGCGCTGCAACCCTGACATCCTGACGAAGCTGCGGCCGGGCTCCAGGATCTGCTCCAATCGTGACTTCCAGGCGCGCAACGATCCTCGTCACGGGAGGCGCCGGATACGTCGGCAGCCACACGCTCGTCGAGCTGCTCGCGGCCGATTACGACGTTGTATGCGTCGAGAATTTCTCCAACAGCAGCCCCGAGGCGTTGGGCCGGGTCGAGCACATCGCGGGCCGCCCGGTCCTGCGCGTCGACGGCGACATTCGCCAGGAGCCGGTCCTGGAGCGCGCATTTGCCGCCGCGCCGATCGAAGCGGTGGTCCACTTCGCGGCGCTGAAAGCGGTGAGCGAATCGGTCTCGCGTCCGCTCGACTACTACGACAATAACGTGGGCGGCACGATTTGCCTGCTGCGTGCCTGCCGCCGCGCCGGCGTAAAGCGCTTCGTGTTCAGCTCCTCGGCCACCGTCTACGGGATCCCGCAGAAACTGCCTCTGACGGAGGACATGCCGCTTTCGGCCGTCAACCCGTACGGCGCGACCAAGCTGGTGAACGAGCAGCTGCTGCGCGACCTGTGCGCGGCCGACCCCGCGATGAGCGTGGTGTCGCTGCGTTACTTCAACCCGATCGGCGCGCATGCGAGCGGCCTGATCGGCGAGGACCCGCGCGACATCCCGAACAACCTGTTTCCGTTCATCACGCAGGTTGCGATCGGCCGGCGCGAGCGCCTGTCGGTGTTCGGATCCGACTGGGCCACGCGCGACGGCACCGGCGTGCGCGACTACATCCACGTGGTCGATCTCGCGCTGGGGCACGTGAGCGCGCTGCGCTACTGCGCTCGATCGACTGGTTTCACCCCGATCAACCTGGGGACCGGCCGCGGCACCAGCGTGCTGGAACTGGTCAAGGCCTTCGAGGAAGTCACCGGCCGACCCGTGCCGTACCGGATCGTCGGGCGCCGATCCGGAGACCTGGCCGAATGCTATGCCGACGCGGGGCTTGCGCTGCGCCTGTTGCGGTGGCGCGCGACGCGAGACGTAAAGGAAATGTGCGCCGACGGATGGCGGTGGCAGCAGGGGAATCCAGGCGGTTACTCTTGAGGGATTCACCCGAAACACAGGCGCTTGCCGAGAAGGTATTTTGCCCTGCGCGACGATGAGTTTTCGTCGTAGCGCAGGGGTAAGGCTTGCGTGCCTTGCGTGTGCCCACGCATGAGAGAAGGACTTGCTCGATGGAAGTCCGCATCCGTCCGTCGACGCCGGATGACGAGCCGGCAATCGTCGCATTGATGCGCAATGCAGGACTCAATCCGGACGCGGTAGAAGGATGGCTCAGATGGAAGTACTGGCAGCAGCGTTCTGATTGGCCTGGCGCGCGGTCCCTGGTCCTCGCGAACGAGAGCCAGATCTTTGCCCACTCCGGGATCGTCCCAGGTGTGTGCCTATGGAACAACCATCGCACGACCGTCATCCACATGATCGACTGGGCAGCGTCTCGAGGCATGGTCGGAGCCGGCGTCGCCTTATTGAAGCACATGCGCGGGCTTGCCGACGCCCTGATCGGAGTCGGCGGCAGCCAATACACACGACAAGCCTTCCGGGCCTTCCGGCTACAACCGTGTGGCGCCACGACCTTGTATGTGCGAGCGCTTCATCCTCTGCTCGGCATCAAGGACCGCACGCGCTGGAATTGGAAGACGTTGCCCGAATTCGGTCGCAACCTGCTATGGGCCCTCGCGGCGCCAGCCGTCCGTTGCGGTGCGTGGCACGCCCCGCGCATAGCACGGGAGCAGGTGCAGAGCATTGCATCGGTGCTGCCCGGCGCCCGGGCCAACACGACGGTGCTGGAGCGCAGCATCGCTTCGCTGACTTATTTCCTGGACTGTCCCATCGCGCCCATGGTCCTGCACGGTTTCGAAAAAAATGGTGAACGTCGAGGCTACTTCCTGCTCGCCTTTGCGGCTGAACAAGCTCGACTGGTCGATTGCTGGGTGGATTCGGAAGACCCGGGCGACTGGCGAGCGATGGTGAACTGCGCCGTTCAGGTAGCTCTTCAGACGCCGGGAATCGCCGAGCTCGTTACGCTGGCGAGCGACCCGATGCTTTCACAATGCGCGCTGCAATCGGGGTTCCGTGCGAAATGGACGGAGCCTGTTCATATTCTTCCAAAGGCCGGCAGTGCGTCATTCCCCACGAACGTGCGCTTTCAAATGCTCGATAGCGACGCAGCGTACCTGCAAACCCTGCGCTGAGACAGCGGCACCGACAGCAGCCGACTAGAAGAGACTCTCCTTGACGTATACCACGTCGTTGGCCTGCAGCGGATCATCGAGCCCCAGTTCGAGCGTCTGGATCTTGCCGTTGTTGCTCCGGCGATGAATCCTCAATCCCTTCTGAGTACCTTTCGGGGTCAGGCCGCCACCTGCGGCGAGCCCCTGCATCACGGTCATGTCGCGCTCAAGTCGATACGAGCCAGGTCGCTGTACTTCGCCGTAAATGTAGAAGACCGGCGCCCGCTGAACGTACAGGATGTCGCCGCTGTGCATCAAGAAGTCCCGCCCGGCGTCCGGGTTGAACAGGTTCTCCACATCGATCACTTGCCGCGTGGGCTTGCCCTCGCGCGTACCGACGAAGATCACCGTGTCCGCCCCGGTCTGGGCGATCCCCCCGGCCGTGGCCAAGGCATCGGCCATCCGCATATTCGCGGTTTCGATCGGATAGCGCCCAGGACGGTTCACCTGACCAAGCACCGAGACCTGGCTGCCTCGCACCGTCATCAGCAGGATCGAAACCTGCGGCTTCAGGACGAAACCCCCTTCCTTAAGCAACTGGGCGATGCGGCGTTCGGCCGCGGGGATCGTGCTGCCGCCGACTTTCACGTTGCCGATCAGAGGATAGGTGATCGTGCCGTCCTCGCCGACCCTGGTTTCGAGTGTCAAGTCGGCATTCTGGAATACGCTGACCCGCAGCACGTCACCGGGCCCGATCAGATAGTCCGCTCCCCAACTTGAGGCAGGCAGCAGTGCGGCGGCGCTGGCCAGCAGCGCAAGGCTCAGTCGAGCCAGCAGCGAACGAATATGAATCATCGGCGACATTTTGGAGGACATTCGCTCAGGGCAACAGGCGGGATTCTCATGGTTCCGGCTCAGGTCAACTCTTGGTTCCGATTCAGGTCAACACCTGAACTGATTTCCTGAAGACGCGCTAGTCAACCCAGTCTGATACCCGAAAACGGGGGTTGATCTGGCAGTGATTCCCCAGTTTCCCGTTAGATGTTTTCCCGGATGGTTCAGACCCTGTCGCGCATGCACACTGCCAGGCAAATGGGAGTCGTACGCGCAGCGCACCGACAAAACCTGATCCTCCTAAAGGAGAAACCACTTCCACGGGAGCTTGGCCGATGCTCAAAGCCGGGTTGTTGCCGCAGGACGCCGGCGGCCATCGGACTTCGCAACACAGTACCGTCAGGGTCACGCCGACCACAGGCCAATTGACGCGCCCGGTTGTAGTGCGCCGAACGCCGACAGGCTTCGGGTTGTTCGAGGCTTTGCTGGAGCCGGGCGCGGCCTTGGCGTGGCTGTTCGTGTGCGTGCGCCTGGGGGGCGATTCCTTCGATTCGCGTTACCTCATCGTCGCCACGATCGCGTTTTCATTCGCGTTTCCCGGTGCGATGAGGCTCCGCGATCCGCCCCGGATCGCTTTCGCCAAGGCATTGCGCACGGCCCTGCGGGTGGTGGGCGGACTGGCGTTTATCGGTTACGCGACCGGTTACATGGACCTGTTTCCGAGCAAAGTGGTGCTTGCCTGGGCGACCGGATTGCCGCTCGCTCTGACCGGGTGCCAGTACGTCGCGCGCCGGATGCTGCCCCAGGCGCAGCGCGCGCTGCAGTCGGAAACCAGCGTCGTGATCTGCGGTGCCAATGCGGTCGGACTGCGGCTGGCAAATCATTTCTTCCAGCGTCGCGACATCGGCGGGCGCTTTGTCGGTTTCTTCGACGATCGCGACCCCGTGCGGTTGGGCGCGATGGGCAGCCTGCCTGTGCTGGGCAAGCTGAGGCATCTGGCCGACTTCGTCAAGCGCTACAAGGTCCAGCAGGTGTTCGTCACGCTGCCGATGGCAAGCCAGCCGCGGGTCCTGAAACTGATCGATGGCCTGCGGGACACGACGGCATCGATCTACTTCGTTCCTGACATCTTCATCACGCCGCTGATCAACGGCCACGTGGAGACGCTGTCCGGCCTGCCGGTCATCTCCGTCTGCGATACGCCATTCCGGGGAATCAATCGGCTGCTCAAGCGCCTCGAGGACATCGTCGTCGCATTGCTCGTGCTGGTGCTGACATCGCCGCTGCTGCTGGCGGTGGCGATCGGGGTGCGGCTCAGCGGCCCCGGGCCGATACTGTTCCGTCAACGGCGCTACGGCCTCGATGGCCGGGACGTGTGGGTCTACAAGTTCCGGTCGATGAGCGTCACCGAGGACGGCGACCGCGTGTTCCGCGCCGCCGACCGCGACGACCCGCGCATCACCCGCTTCGGCGCGTTCATCCGACGCACTTCGCTCGACGAGCTGCCGCAGTTCCTGAACGTGCTGCAGGGGCAAATGAGCGTCGTGGGACCCCGGCCGCACGCTGTTGCGATGAACGAGGAATACCGCAGGCTGATCCCGAGTTACATGCTGCGCCACAAAGTAAAGCCCGGCATCACCGGTCTTGCCCAGGTTCGCGGCTATCGCGGTGGCAGCAATCTCGAACAGATGAGCAAGCGCATCGCCTGCGACATCGAGTACCTGCGTCGATGGTCGCCAGGCCTCGACCTGTGGATCATCCTGCAAACGATCGGTGTGGTGCTGCGCGACCAGCGAGCGTACTAGAGACGGTTGGCCAGGACTCGGAGGAAGGACGAATGCCGATCGAAGAACTGCTTCTTACCCTGCGCGCCCGATGGCGAGTCGTCCTGGGCGTCTTCGCCACCACCACGGCAGCCGCGCTGATCGGCAGCTTGCTGATGCCGCGGGAGTACGTGTCGACCGCGGAGATCCTGGTCGACATCGATGCGCCCGAACCGATCTCCGGTTCGTTTGGCCCTACTTATCCGCAGCAGGTGCAAATGTTCATGGCGACCCTGTCCGACGTGATCCTCAGCGATCGAGTGGTCGACAAGGTGATCGCGGAACTGAAGCTCGCCGAGGACAAGGACGCTCTGGACCGGTGGCGTAAGGACACGGGCGGCAGAATAACCGCGAAGGAATATTTCGCGCTGGGGCTGCGCAAGCATCTGGAGATCAAGCCGACCCGCGAGAGCAGCGTGGCGGCGGTGCGCTACACCGGCCGTTCGCCTCAGTTTGCCACCCAAGCAGCCAACAGCTTCGTGCAGGCGTTCCTCGCCACCCAAGTCGAGTTGCGTTCGGAGGACGCGAGGAGCAACGTCGCATTCTTCGACGCGAGCACACAGAAGCTGCGCGAGAACCTCGAAAAAGCCGAGGCGAGACTGTCGCGCTACCAGCTGGAGAACGGGATACTCAGTACCGGTGAAAGATACGATTCCGAGCTGACCCGCCTGAATGAGCTCGCCAACCAGCTGACCGTGGTTCAGGCGCAGCGGGTCGACACCAGCGCGCGCGCCCAGCAATCGCCCACCCTGCAGAGCGCGGCGCCGGACGTCGTGCAAAGCCCGGTCATCCAACGGCTGCGGACCGAACTGGCGCGCGCTGAAGCGAACCTGCGCGAAGTTTCGACTCGCGTGGGAGCCAATCACCCGGAACATCAGCGTGCGGTTGCCGAAGTGCGCAGCTTGAAGAGGCAGATCAAGGCCGAGACCCGGCAGGTGGCGCAGAACGTCGACGCCGCCAACCAGGTCAACCTGGAGCGGGAGAAGGAACTGCACGCCGCGTTCGATGCCCAGAAAGCCAAGGTGCTGGCGATGACCTCGCAGCGCGACGAGCTCAATGTGCTGCAAAAAGACGTCGAGAGCGCGCAGCGCGCCTATGACACGGCCAAACAGCGCCTGTCGATGAACAGCCTGGCCAGCCAGATCAATCATACAAACGTCACGCTGCTGGCCGAGGCGCGCCCTCCATCGAGGCACGCCAAACCCAGGATCGGGCTGAACACGATGATCGGCGCCTTCCTCGGGCTGCTTCTGGGCTTCACGAGTGCCGTCGTGTGGGAGCACTTCGAGCCTCGCCTGCGTTCCCCGAACCAGGCGGCGCAGGTGCTCGACCTGCTCATCCTGGGGAGCATGCCCCAGAACAAGCCGCCGTTGATCGCCTCGTTGCGGATGGCGTTGCGGTTGACCTGACGTGATCGCGACCGAGACGGACCCAAAGGGCCAGGATCGCGACCAGCGGCCGGGACTCGAGATGAACAGATCCAACTCCGAAACCAGCCTCACGGCGCCCATGCCACCGCGCCTGGGCGTTGCGTCGTCCGTGGCGAACCGGTCCCGGTTCACCAAGCGTCGCCGCGACCCGGATGGATTAACGAAGCCGATCGGCGAATTGTTGATCGACTCGGGCTTGCTCAAGCGCGCGCAACTCGACGAGATTCTCCGAGTGCAGGCCTCATCCCAGAGCTGGGGGCCCCGCAAGCGTTTCGGCGAGATCGCGCGCGAGCTTGGCTTCGTCGAAGGCAGCCGGGTCGACCTGGCCCTGGCGAGGCAATTCGACCTGCCGTCGGTGCCGCCATTCGATCGCACATTGACCCCGGAGCTGGTCGCGGCCCGTGAAACGAGTCATCCCGGGGTGGAGGTCCTGCGCGGGGTGCGCGAGCGCATCGCCCGAACCTGGCTCAATGCACGCGCCACGGACGCGGCATCAGGCTCCGAACCCCAGTCCGGCGGCCATGCGGTAGCGATCGTCAGTGCGCAGCGCGGCGACGGCCGCAGTTTCATCGCCGCCAACCTGGCGATCACCTTTGCCCAGAGCGGCCGGCGGACCCTGCTGATCGACGCCGACCTGCGCCGGCCGCGCCAGCACCACCTCTTCCAGGTCGACGACCGCATTGGACTGTCGACGCTGCTGGCCGGCCGCAGCGGGACCGAGTCGGTCGCTCGCATCGAACCGATGCCCGACCTGTATGTGATGCCGGCCGGCCCGATCCCTCCCAATCCACACGATCTGCTGGCCCGTCCGGAGCTTCGCTGGCTGCTGTTCAACGCCGAGGAGCAGTTTGACGTCGTTCTGGTTGATACCCCGGCCTGGAGCGAGGGGTTGGACGCGGAAAGCATCTGTCGTCGCACCCGCGCCGTGGCGCTGGTGGTGCGCGCGGACCAGACCATGGCAGCCAGTGCCCAGGAACTGGTCGCCGCGCTGCGCGAGGCGCAAGCGCAGCTCCTCGGGCTGGTGTTCAACCGCTGAGGTGCTGCGGATGCGGGTTCTCGTCGCCGGACCGTCGTTGCACGCGATCAGCGGCGTCAGTACGCACGTGAATCTGCTGCTCGTTGCGCCCTGGTCGGACGTCAGCGACGATGCGCTCACGCTGACCCATTTCCAGGTCGGCAGCGAGGGACGAAACGAGGGGCCAGCAGCACGCATCGCGCGCCTTTTGCTGAGCCCCTGGCAACTGGCGGCCCGGCTGGTGGCCCGCCGGATCGACATCCTCCATCTGAACACCTCGTTCGATCCGAAGCCCTACTGGCGCGACGCTGCTTACCTCGGCGTTGCGCGCCTGCTGGGTCGCCGGGTCATACTGCAGATTCACGGCGGCAGCTTGGCGCATGAACTGTTTGCCGGGCGGCCGTGGTCGGCCGCGCTGTTGCGCCGCGTGCTGCGCGCTGCCGACACGGTCGTAGCGCTGGGCAAGGAGGAATGGCAGGCGCTGCGGGACTTTGCACCCCAAGCTCGCGTCGAGCGGATCCCCCACGCGGTGGTTGGCGTGCCAGCCGAAGCTCTGGCGGCGCGATCCGCGGCAGCTCCGCAGTTGCAGCTTCTGTTTCTAGGTCGCCTGGACGCCGCCAAGGGTCTTTACGTGCTTCTCGATGCGGTCGACCTGCTGGTCCGTGCCGGGCGCCAGATGCGGCTGTTGATCGCCGGCGACGGACCCGAGGAGGCAAGACTGCGCTCGCGGATCGCCGATCTGAAGTTGCAGCCTTGGGTCGAGCTGGCCGGAGCGCGCTTCGGGGCCGACAAGCAGGCGCTATTGAGCCAGGCGCACGTGTTCGTCCTGCCCAGCTTCCGCGAGGGGCTGCCATACGCGTTGCTCGAGGCGATGGCCGCGGGCATGGCGCCCGTGGTGTCCGCGGTCGGCGCAGTACCCGACGTCGTCGGCGACGGCGAACACGGACTGCTGGTGGCTCCAAAGAGCATCAGCCAACTGGTTGATGCGTTGGCCCGGCTGCACGACGACCGGGAGCTCCTTGCGCGTCTCGGCGCGGCTGCCAGGGCGTGCATCGAAGAGCGATTCGGCCTGGAGCAATTCAGTCGTTCGTTCGCGCGCGTGTATCACCACGCGGGCCGTCCTTCCAGGCGCGGGGGCGACAAACCAGCGATCGGACCGACCGCGTCCGACCCACGAGTCTGAGCCATGTGTGGCATTGCGGGCTTCATTGGCGCAACTCCCCACTGGGTCGAGCCCTACAGTGACCTGCAGCGGATGGCGCGGGCGATCGCTCACCGCGGCCCGGACGACGAGGGTCTGCTGTACGCAAGCGTAGCGAACGGGCGGCTGCAGGTCGGACTGGCCCATCGTCGACTGTCGATCATCGATTTGAAAACCGGGCAGCAGCCGCTTGGCAACGAGGACGGCCGGGTCCAGATCGTCTTCAACGGCGAGATCTACAACTTCCAGGAACTGCGTCGCGATCTGCAGGCCCGCGGTCACGTGTTCCGCACGGCCTCCGACACCGAGGTGATCGTCCACGCCTACGAGCAATGGGGCGAGGACTGCGTCGCGCGGCTGCGCGGCATGTTCGCCTTCGCGATCTGGGACGCGCGGCGCGAACGACTGATGTTGGCGCGAGATCGCTTCGGTAAGAAGCCGTTGTTCTTGCGCGACCAGGACGGGGTGCTGCTGTTCGCCTCGGAAATCAAGTCTCTGTTGACCTGGCCCGGGGTGCGCGTTCAGATCGACTTGAACGCGGTCTGGGATTATCTCGGCTACCGCTACGTGCCGGGGCCGGCGACGCTGTTCGCGGGCATCCGAAAGCTGCCGCCGGGCTTTTACGCAGTGTGGCGCAACGGCCATCTGCAGGAGACACGCTACTTCACCGCGCCCGATGGCCGGCCGCGGGTCGAAGAGCCGGTGCCACGGTTCCCCGAGCGCGAATTCCTGAAGCGCCTGGATGAAGCCGTAGCGATGCGCATGGTCGCCGACGTGCCGTTCGGCGCGTTTCTTTCGGGAGGTATCGATTCGTCGACGGTGGTCGGGCTGATGAGCCGCCACTCGGAGCAGCCGATCAAGACCTTCTCGGTCGGCTTCGACGATCCGGAAAACAACGAGCTGACCTATGCCCGCCAGGTGGCCGAGCACCTTGCGACCGATCACCATGAATTGCAGATCGCGCCTCACCAGGTGATGGACGAGCTGCCGGCCCTGATCGGTTTTCGGGATGCACCGGTGTCGGAGCCCTCCGACGTGCCCCTCTATCTGATGGCCCGGGAGGCGCGCCAGCACGTCAAGATGGTGCTGACCGGAGAGGGCGCCGATGAGATCCTTGGCGGCTACCCGAAACACCGATTCGAGCCGCTCGGCCGTTACTATCGCGTGCTGCCAGGGGCGCTGCGCCATCGCCTGCTCGAGCCGCTGTTGGACCAGCTGCCGTTCGCATTCCGCCGCGCCCGCACCGCGATCGCGGCGCTCGGTCTGGAGCAGTTCGACGAGCGCATGGCGCGCTGGTTCGGCGCCTTGAGCGCCAGCGAGCGCGAACACCTCGTGGCTTTCGCGCCGAGCGGTCAGGCCTTGAACCTGCAATTGCGGCACGCGCCGGCGGGCGGCGTGCGCTCCGCGGTCAATCGCAGCGCCGGCCACTCGGCGCCAGCGTTGCAGTTCGATTCGGCGCCGGACGCCAGTCCGCTGCGCCGAATGCTGTACTTCGACCAGACGAGCTGGCTGCCGGACAACCTGCTCGAGCGCGGCGATCGGATGACGATGGCCGTCGGGCTCGAAGCGCGAATGCCTTTCATGGACCACGAGCTGGCCGCCTGGGTGGCGCGGCTGCCCGATCGCTACCGGGTACGGGGCTCGACCGGCAAATGGCTGCTGCGCGAGGCCGCGCGCGGCCTGTTGCCGCGGCAGATCCTGGAGCGCAAGAAGATCGGCTTCCGGGTGCCGATCGATCAATGGCTGCGCGGACCGATGCGGGCGTTCCTCCTGGATCACCTGGCCGGCACCCAGTCGCGCACCGCGCGGTATTACCAGCCGGCGGAGCTACAGCGGGTGCTCGACGAACATCTCGGCGGGCGCATCAATCACGAAAAGCTGCTCTGGTCGCTGCTCAATTTCGAGCTGTGGTGCCGGCACTTCGGTGTCCCATGAACGGCTCGCTCGCATGGCGCCTGCGGCGACTGCGCTCAATGGACGGCGCCGAGATCGCATGGCGCATGGGTCAGGCGCTGAACTCGTTTGCCCAGCAAACCGGCTTCGGCCTGGCGCGCCGCGTTCCGCCGGCGCGCGGCGACAGCGGCCGACCATGGGTTTCTCCGCTGCCGGCGATCGGACCGTCCGACGCGACCGAAACGGTAGCCAGGGCGGAGCGGCTGTTGCAGGGAAAGTGGTCGATCTTCACCATGCGGGATGTGACGCTCGGTTTTCCGCCGCCCTGGAATCGCGATCCGCGCACGGGCGTCGTGGCGCCGAGGAGCTTCGGCCATTGGATCGATTATCGCGACGCAGCGCAGGTCGGGCACATCAAGTACCTGTGGGAACTCAACCGCCACCAGGAGCTGGTGACGCTCGCTCAAGCGTACAGGGTGACGGGCAACGGGCAGTTCGCCCAGGCGCTGCGTGTTCTTCTGGAGTCGTGGTTCGAGCAATCTGCATACCCCCGCGGGGTGCAATGGACCAGTGCGCTCGAAGTGGCGGTTCGACTGGTGAACTGGGCGGTCGCCTGGCATCTGATCGGCGGCGACGAAAGCGACCTGTTCACGGGCCTGTCCGGTCGGGCGTTCCGCAGCGCATGGCTGCAAAACATCTACCGCCACCAGCACTTCATTGCCGACAAACACTCCCTTCACTCGTCGGCAAACAATCACTTGATCGGCGAGATGTTCGGCTTGTACGTCGCCGCGGTGACCTGGCCGCTGTGGCCACGTACGCGGCGGTGGCGGGCGCTGGCCAAGCGGCGGATCGAGCACGAGGCGCTGCGGCAGACATACGCCGATGGCGTCAATCGGGAACAGGCCATCTTCTATCACCACACGGTGGCCTGGATTCTGCTGGTCGCCAGCCGTTTTGCCCACGCCTGCCGCGACGATTTCAGTCCCGCACTGCCGCGCCGCCTCGAGGTCATGTTGGAGTTCGTCGTCGCGCTGATGGACGTCAGCGGCCGCTTGCCGATGATCGGAGATGCGGACGATGCGGTCTGGATCGGCTTTACGCGCGACACGGAGGACCCGTTGCAGGTGCTGCTGGCGTGCGGTGCCGTGCTGTTCGGTCGCGTCGATTTTGCCGCCCGCGTCACGCGTTTCCCGGCGGGTGCGCGCTGGCTGCTCGGCGATGGCGCCGCGACCGAATTCGAGCGGCTGAAGCCGGCCCGAGTCGCGGCCGCTTCGACTTCTGCGGTGCTCGCGATGCCCGCGCGCCGGGTCTTTCCCGAGGGCGGCTACTACGTCCTGGGCGCTGATCTGGGCAGCCCGGCCGAAGTGCGGATCACGGCCGATGCCGGGCCCCTGGGCTACCTGAGCCTGGCCGCGCACGGCCACGCGGACGCTCTGTCGTTCACGCTCGGGGTCAGCGGCGAGGAGCTGTTGATCGATCCCGGCACTTACGACTACCACTGTCAGCCTCGCTGGCGAGCCTACTTCCGCGGGACCGCAGCACACAACACGGTACGCGTCGACGGGTGCGACCAGTCGGAATCGGGCGGGAATTTCCTCTGGACGCGACACGCGGAGACGCATCTGCTCGCCTGGGACAGCAATGAGCGTACTGACCGGTTGATGGCGGAGCACGACGGCTACGAACGCCTGAGGGACCCGCTGCGACACCGCCGCGAGATGGTCTACGACAAGCAGCAGCGGTCGCTCGCGATCATCGATTCATTCACCTGCCGGTTGGCACATGCCCTGGAGTGGCACTGGCATTGCGCCGAGCACGCGGTCGTTGGCCTGGACGGCGCGGCAGTCACTGTTCGCGGCAGGCGCGGCCGAATGCGGATCGCGATGCCCGACTGCGGCCTGAGGCCCGAGGTGATTCGCGGCGACGAGAGCGCACCGCTCGGTTGGGTATCGCGCCGCCTCGACGAGCGGCAACCGTGCAGCGTGGCGCGGTTTCAGGGTGAGATACGCGGCTCGGCGAGATTCTGCACCCGGATCGACGTGCTGAGCGCCGCGGCCAGCCCGAACGACACGAAATTCTCTATGACTTTAACCTCTCTGGATCCATCATGCGCATCAGCATCTTCGGCTTGGGATACGTAGGAACCGTTTGCGCCGCCTGCCTGTCGAACGACGGACATCAGGTGATCGGGGTCGACGTTAGCGCGGAAAAGCTCGATCTGATCAACCGCGGCCTCTCGCCCATCATCGAAGCCGATATCGCCCCGCGGGTTACGCAGGCGGTTGCCGGGCGCCGCTTGTGCGCAACCAGTGATTGGCGCGCCGCAGTGCTCGAGTCCGACCTGACCATGGTCTGCGTCGGAACGCCCTCGCAGAGCAACGGCAGCCTCGATCTGGACCGCGTGCGCACCGCATGCGAGCAGATCGGCGCAGCAATCAGCGCGAAGGACGCCTACCACGTTGTGGTCGTGCGCTCGACGATGCTGCCCGGCTCGATGCGCGACGTGGTGCTTCCGACACTCGAGACGGCATCGGGCAAGAAAGTCGGGCGCGACTTCGGCCTGTGCTTCAATCCCGAGTTCATGCGCGAGGGCACGGCCGTGTGGGACTTCCGCCACCCACCGAAGACGGTGATCGGCGAAATCGACAAACGCTCCGGCGACGTGTTACTCGACCTGTACGTCGGGATCGACGCACCGGTGGTGCGCACCAGGATCGAAATCGCCGAGATGGTCAAGTACACCGACAACGCCTGGCACGCGGTGAAGGTCGCGTTCGCCAACGAAATCGGCAACATGGGCAAGGCGTTGGGAGTCGACGGCCAGTCGGTCATGGAAATCTTCTGCAAGGACACCAAGCTGAATCTGTCATCCTGCTATCTGCGACCGGGATTCGCGTTCGGTGGCTCGTGCCTGCCGAAGGATCTGCGCGCGCTGATCTACAAGGGACGAACGCTCGATCTGGAGCTGCCGCTGCTTTCTTCCGTCCTTCGATCCAACCAGCTGCAGCTTGAAAAGGGCATCCGGATGGTGCTCGACAAGGGCCATCGACGCGTCGGAGTACTCGGCATCTCCTTCAAGGCCGGCACCGACGACCTGCGCGAATCGCCGGTGGTGGATCTGATCGAGCATCTGCTCGGGAAGGGCTGCGAGCTGAAGGTGTATGACCGTAACGTCCGCCTGGCGGCGCTGATGGGTGCCAATCGCGACTTCATCATGAACCGCATCCCGCACATCGCGGCCCTGCTGGTACCGGACATGGCGCAAGTGATGCAGTTCGCCGATACGCTGGTGATCGGCAACGGCGACCCCGAGTTCGAGGAAGCTCTCGCGAACGTGCGGCCCGACCAGACGGTGGTCGACCTGGTGCGCATCAACGGAGGGTCCAGCCGCGGGAACTACGACGGCATCTGTTGGTGATCGATTTCGCCAACCAGCTGCCGCCGGCAGCCACGGCCGATGCTCAGTCAGGCTTTCGAAGCGACCACCGCTCGACTGGGGAGCCGATCCAGGGCGGCCGCCAGCGCCTCCGGGTTCGCCTATCAACCGGTCCTGGACGGATGGCGGGCCGTTTCGATCCTGCTCGTGCTCCTTTCTCACGGCGGCCTGGACAAGGCCGTGCCGGGCGGTCTCGGTGTCACGATCTTCTTCTTTATCAGCGGCTTCCTGATCACCTCACTGCTGATTTCGGAATTCCGGAGCGACGGCCGCATTTCGCTGGAGAACTTTTACCTGCGGCGGTTCTGGCGGCTGGCGCCGCCGCTGATCTGTTACATCATCCTGTCGGCGCTGCTGATCGTTCTGTGCCTCAAGG
>DATKFG010000096.1:0-3807 GCA_035511515.1 Burkholderiaceae bacterium
CGGAAACGAGAACTCCGGTCCCTTGCTGCCAGAATCCGGCCAGCGTTGCATCACCGCCTTGTACCGCGTGTAGAAGCGCACCGCTTCCATGCCGTACGCGTGGGCCTCGCCGAACAGGCTGCGCTTCCAGCCCCCGAAGGAATAAAAGGCCATCGGAACCGGGATCGGCACGTTGATCCCGACCATGCCGGCCTGCACCTGGCGCGTAAAAGCTCGCGCGCTGGCGCCATCGCGCGTGAACAGGGCGGCACCGTTGCCGTACTCGTGCGCGTTCACCAGTTCGAGCGCTGCCGCCAGGTCGGCCACGCGCACGACCGACAGCACCGGACCGAAGATCTCCTCGCGATAGATCCGCATCTCGGGGCGAACGCGATCGAACAGGCAGGCGCCCAGGAAAAATCCGCGCTCGCGGCCGGCAACACCCGCGCCCCGTCCGTCGACCAGCAGCTGCGCGCCTTGCTGCACGCCGGATTGCACAAAGGCTTCGACCGATTCCCGATGGGCGGCGCTGACCAGCGGCCCCATTTCGCTCGCCGGATCCGACCCGTCGCCCAACCGCAGCGCACGCGCGCGAATCGCCAGCCGGGACACCAGCGCATCGGCCACGGACCCGACGGCCACGACGACCGACACCGCCATGCAGCGTTCACCGGCAGCCCCGTAAGCGGAGCCGATCACGGCGTCGACGACCTGGTCGAGGTCGGCGTCCGGCATCACCACCAGGTGGTTCTTGGCGCCACCCAGCGCCTGGACCCGCTTGCCGTGCCGGCTGCCCTCGGAGCGGATGGTTTCGGCAACGCGCGTGGATCCGACGAAACTGACCGCGGCCACGTGCGGATGCCGCAGCAGCGCCTCGACCGCTTCGCGGTCACCCTGCACGACGTTGAATACGCCGTCGGGCAGGCCCGCTTCGCTGAGCCACTGCGCCAGCAGCAGAGAGGCCGAAGGGTCGCGCTCGGACGGTTTCAGCACGAACGCGTTGCCGCAGGCGATCGCCAGCGGAAACATCCACATCGGCACCATCGCGGGAAAATTGAAGGGCGTGATACCGGCGACCACGCCCAGCGGCTGGCGCAGCGAGAACTGGTCCACGCCCGAGGCCACCTGGTCGGAATGCTCGCCCTTGATCAGGTGCGCGATCCCGGTGGCGAATTCGACCACTTCCAGGCCGCGCGCGACTTCGCCGAGCGCATCCGACAGCAGCTTGCCCTGCTCGCGCGTGATCGCCTGAGCCAGCGTCTGGCGACGCTCCTCGACCAGCTCGCGGAAGCGGAACATCACCCGCGCGCGCCGTCCGGCCGCAAGCTGTCCCCAGGATTCGCAAGCCCGGCGCGCGGCCGCGACGGCCGCATCGACTTCCCGTTCGCCCGCCATCCTCACCCGCGCGACGACCTCGCCGCGGGCCGGATCGAACACGTCGCCGGTGCGCACCGGAAGGGCACCGCCATCGAGGCGTCCCTCGATCCAGTGCGCGATGTCCGCCACGTTCGGTTCGGTTTTTCCCATCGCGACGTCCTGGGCCCGGAACAAAGCGCCCGCGATCGTCCGGTCGGCTTACCCTAGTGGCGGCCGCCGCACGCCCGACCTGGGGTCGCCCGCTTTTTTCGGTGGGCGGTGCGGGCGCTTTTTGCCGTAGCTGCCGTTATAGATCTTGCCGCGCCTCGTGCGCAGATCGCCTTTTCCCATGGTCGTTTCCTCCGGACTGGACCGCCGAGGCCGCCTATTCTAGTTGCATTACCACAGACGCCGTTGCAGGCGCTGCTCGTGCCAGAATGCCGCACCCGATTGCGGAGCGCGCGATGGCGCTGGTGGTGTTTCGGTCCAAAGCCGCGGGCGAGATTTTCATGTTCGCGGAGACGGCGCGGCGCCTGCTGCAGATCATCGGCAAGGACGAGGGCGAGCGCGGCGTGGTCCGCGCCGACGAAATCGCCGACGCGTTGCAGCGGCTGACCGACGCCGTCGAGCAGGAAAAAGCACAACTTCGACAGGAGCGAGCACGCCAGCAACTGGACGAGCGCGCCGGCGACGCCCATGGCGAGCGGGTGCAGCCGATTACGCTCGCCCAGCGCGCCTTTCCTCTGATCGAGATGCTGCGCGCGGCCCAACGCCAGCGTGTCGACGTGACGTGGGGCATCTGACCGCCATGAGCCCGGCGCCCGCGGCCGGTGCACCGGTCAGCTCGGCGCTGATGCGCCGCAACTATCACCGCCAGCTGCTGATCGGCGCGCTGGCACTGGTGATGCTGGCGATCGCGGCGCTGGTGCTGCTGATGGAAGTGCGCCTGAACGAGGAAGTCCAGGCGCGCTACCAGCAGGCGATCTCGATGGCGCTGCAGGGCCTCGATGCGCACCATCTGGATTCGCTCAGCGCATCGGTTTCGGCGCGAGCCCGGCAGGCTGCCGAACACGGCCGGTTTCTGAACCTGGTGGCGCGTTACACGCTGGCGCTCGCGATCCTGCTTGCGGTCTCGTTCGGCACCGTGTTCGGCGTGCTGATGTGGCGCTCGCAGAAGGCGAGCCGCGATGTGATGGCCGCGCTGGACCGGATGGTGCGCGAGGACGGCCTGACCGGGATCACGAACCGGCGCGGGCTGGACGAGGGGCTTGCGATCGAGCTGGCGCGGGCGCACCGCACCCAGCTTGAGCTGACCGTCGTGATGCTGGACCTGGACCACTTCAAGCGCTACAACGACCGTCGCGGTCACGGGGCCGGCGACCGGCTGTTGCGAACCGCGGCGCAGGCCTGGCGCCGCCAGCTCAGGCCGACCGACCTGGTGGCGCGCTACGGTGGCGAGGAGTTCACGCTGGTGCTGCCATCATGCGACGCCGACGCCGCCTGCCAGCTGGTCGAACGGCTGCGCCCACTGATGCCGGAGCGGCAGACGTTTTCCGCGGGGGTTGCGACCTGGGAGCAGCACGAGTCGCCCGAGCAGCTGCTGGCACGCGCCGACCGCGCGCTGCTGGTGGCCAAGAAGCAGGGGCGCAACCAGACCGTCGTTTCCGGGCGCGAGCCGCAGATGGCGCTGCCGCTGCAGACCGCTTGAGCTGCGGTCGGGCCAGCGGCTATCCAATCAGTGTGGCCGCGCCCAGCACGGCGAACACGGCGGCCGCGGCGATCCGGGCCGCCCGCAGCGGAATGCGTTCGGACGCGAAGTGTCCAAGGAACACCGCCGGAGCATCGGCCAGCAGCATGCCGGTCGTGGTGCCGGCGATGACCGCGACCAGCGACGGATATTTGGCCGCCAGCATCACGGTGGCCAACTGCGTCTTGTCGCCGATCTCCGCGATGAAAAAGCTCACCAGCGTGGCGGCGAACACGCCCGAGACCCCCATCGTCTTCGAAGCGCCGTCCGGGCGATCGGGCTTCAGCGCCCAAGCCGCGGCCAGCAGGAAGGACACGCCCAGCACGGCACGCAACACATCGGGACGCAGCGCGTGGCGCAACCACAGCCCGACGTAACCGGCCGCCGTGTGGTTCAACAGCGTTGCCACCCCAATCGCCAGCAGGATCGGCCACGGCCGCCTGTATCGCACCGCCAGCACGATCGCCAGCAATTGGGTCTTGTCGCCGATCTCGTTGACGGCGATGACCGCGGCGCAAATCAGGAACGCTTCCATCGGCGTCAATGTAAATGACGGTGATGGACCGGTGTGCCACTCAGCCCTCACCCCCTGCTTCGCCGGGCGTAGCCCGGCTTCGCAGGGCGAGCCCTCCCCTCTCCCGCTGCGCGGGCGAGGGGCGACCGGGTACCGCAAGCGCGCAGGCGTTCGCACAGGCACACCGTATCGCCCCTCGCCCGCGCAGCGG
>DATKFG010000097.1:0-13479 GCA_035511515.1 Burkholderiaceae bacterium
AGGCACTGGCCGCCGAATCCACGCGCGGAGCCGATACCGGGATGGTGGAGACGCTGGAGCGCGTGCTGGGCAAGGACGCCGCCTCGACCGGCCTGACTGCGCCGGACAGCGGACCGGGGCGCGGCGAAGAGGTGCGCGACGCCCAGGGTCGGCTCGTGTACCACCTGATGCGCGTCTACTACGCAACCGACCGCAAGGAGGCGGCCGCCGCGCCGCCGGACGAGCATTTCGGCGGTGATCGCGGAGCGCTCGCTTACGGAGTGGTCAACGTGACCATCCCCAAGGTGCACCAGCGCGGCGCCCTGGAGGCGCCGTCGATCCTGCGCCTGGAATTCAGCGCCGATCCGGGCAAGCACGTCGTCCTGCAGTCGGTGAGCGCGCTCGATGCCGACGCCTGGCGCGCGCAGATCGCCAAGCGCGCGATCGGACTGGACAACCCTGGAATCCTGGTCTTCATCCACGGCTACAACTCCAGCTTCGCCGACGCCGCGCGCCGCGCCGCGCAGTTGTCCTACGACCTGAATTTTGCGGGCGCGCCCGTGCTGTTCTCCTGGCCTTCACGTGCCGAACTGATCGGTTACACCGTCGACGAGCAGAACGCCGAATGGTCGGTCAGCGACATGAAAGCGGTGCTGGCGTCGCTCGCGACGGTCGCCCCCGGCGCTCCGATCTACGTGATCGCGCACAGCATGGGCAACCGCGTGCTGACGCGCGGTTTCAAGGCCTTGTTCGACGAGGACCGCTCGACGCGGCGCGCGTTCAGCCAGGTCGTGCTGGCTGCGCCCGACCTGGACGCGGACGTTTTTCGGCGCGACATCGCCCCGTCGATACTCGGCCGCCCGGGCGGGCCGCGCGTCACGCTGTACGCTTCGAGCAACGACAAGGCGCTGATGGCCTCGCGCGACCTGCACGGCGGCTACCGGCGCCTGGGCGAAAGCGGCAAGGACCTGGTCGTGATGCCCGATCTGGACACGGTCGATGCATCGGACGTGCGCACCGAATTTCTCGGGCATTCGTACTTCGGCGACAGCGGCACCGTGCTGTCGGACCTGGTCTACCTGATCCACGAACGGCTCAGGCCGCAGGAACGCGAGCGCTTTTCGCTCGATCCGGTCAAGAACCTGGCGATCGTCTATTGGCGCTTCAAGCCGCATCCAGCCAGCCAGTAGCGGCAGGGCCGGCGGTGAAGCCGCGGGCCACGGCCGCGCTCACCTGGTTCGCGGCCGTGCTGCTGCTCGCGGCCGGGGGGAACGCCGGCGCGGCGGCTCCGGCTGCCCCCATCCAGCTGGCCGAGTCGGGTCCGCTCAGCGACTTGAACCGGATCCGGCTCAAACATGCGCTCACCGAGGCGCAGTCGCACAGTGGCGCGGACAGCCTGGCGGCGGCCAAGGCGGAGATGGACCTGGCAGAGGACTACTACGCGCATCGCGAGTTCAATGCCGCGCTGCCGCTGATGCGGCACGCGGTGGCCACCGGCGAGCGCCTGTTGCCGCCGGACGACCTGCGCCTGGCCACCGCAACCTATTACCTGGCCTCCACCTACTACCAGTTCGACGATCTGGAGCGCGCGCTGCCGCTGGCCCAGCGTGCGGTCGCAGTCGGGCACAAGCGGCTCGCCGTCGACGACCTGCGCCTGGTCCAGGCCAACGCCCTGCTGGCCTCGATCTATCGCGACTCCGGCGAATTCGAGCAGGCGCTGGCCCTCGATCAGCAGGACCTGGCTTCGGTCGAAAGGACCAAGGGCGCCGACAGCCTGGAATACGCCCTGGCACTGAACGAGACCGCGGTCGACTTCCAGTCGATGGGGCGCTACGTGCAGGCGCGCGACGCGATCCGGCAGGCGCTGGCCATCGGCGAGAAAAAGCTCGGCGCCGACAGCGATCGGCTCGCCGTGGGCCTGAACAATCTGGCCGCCATCGACGCCTCCCTGGGACAGTACGACCTGGCGCTGCCGTTGACCGATCGCGCCATCGCGGCCTACGAGAGAAAAGGCCCGGCGAAGGACGAGCTGATCGTCATCATGTTGATGCTGCGCGCGCGCATCCTGTGCGGCCTGGGCCGCTGCACTGAAGCGCTGGCGCCCGCGCTGCGCAGCGTCGCCATCTACGAAAAGCTGGACAACAAGAGCGGGCGCGGCTACCGCTGCCTGATCGTGCTCGCGTACGTCTACCGCGAGCTGGGCCGCTACGCCGACGCGCGCCCGGTGCTGGAACGCGCGCTGGCGGTGCGCCAGTCGATCCACGGGTCGCACAATCCGGACCTGGCCTTCGTGCAGACGCTGCTGGCGCAGATACGCCTGAGGTTGAACGAGCGCGACGCCGCGCTCGATCTGCTGCAGCAGGCGCTTGCGGTGGCGGTGCGCGGCGGCAATCCGGAATTCCTGTGGCGCGTCCAGGATGGCCTGCGCGAGGCTCTGGTCGCCGACGGCCAGCGCGACGCGGCCATCTATTGGGGCAAGGCCGCCGTCAACACGGTCCAGTCGATGCGGGCGTCGCTGCGCGGCATCGAGGACCAGGCGCAGCAGGCTTTCGTGCAGGACAAGCGCGGTGCTTACAAGGACCTGGCCGCACTGCTGATCGACGCCGGTCGCCTGGCGGAGGCCGAGCAGATGCTGGCGCTGCTCAAGGACCAGGAGCTGTCGCAGCTGATCCGGCGCGGCGACGCGGCACGCCCCACGGCCGACCTGGTTGGCGGCGAGCGGGCGGCCGACGACGACTACCGCAAACTGACCGCCGATGCCGTGGCGCACGCCCATGAGCTGGACGCTCTGGAGCGCCGCGCCGGGTACGAAGAACTGACCGCGCAGGACCAGGCGCGGCTGCGCGACCTGCAGGAGCAAGCCACCGAGTGGCGCGACCGCTTCAACAAATGGATCGCCGGGCTGAACGCACGCCTTTCGGCCGGGGCGGTCGCCAACGCGCCCGCGCCCCGGCAGATCGCCGGCGAATCGCGTTCGCTGTCTACGCTGGTGCGCTCCGACCCGGACGCCGTCGGCCTTTACTACGTGGTCAACGAGGACGACCTGTCGATCATCATTGCCACGGCGCGCGGCACCTTCGGGCAACGGATCCATGTCGGCGCCGCCGAACTGAACCGTCGCATCGCCGAGCTGCGCCAGGCGCTGACCGACCCACGCCAGGATCCGCGGCCCGCGGCGCTCGCCATGTATCGGATGCTGCTCGAGCCGGTGGCGCAGGAACTGGACAGGGCCCAGGCGCACACGCTGGTGTTGTCGCTGACGGACAACCTGCGCTACATCCCGTTTGCGGCGTTGTACGACGGGCAGCATTACCTGGTCGAGCGCTATTCGGTCGCCCAGATCCTGGCTGGGGCGAAGTCCAATGCCGGCGCGTCGCACGATCCGTGGCGCGTCTCCGCCTTCGGCATGACCCAGGCGGCGCCGCCGCTGGCGGCGCTCAAGGGCGTGCGCGACGAGCTCGAATCGATCGTCCACGTGGCGGGCGGCACCAAGGGGGTGCTGCCCGGGACGATCAGCCTGGACCGCGACTTCGATCGGCCACACCTGGAAGCAGCGCTGCGCGGTCAACGCCGCGTCGTTCACATCGGCAGCCACTTCGTGCTCAGCACCACCGGAGGCGAAGACAGTTCCTACCTGCTGCTGGGTGACGGCAGCCACCTGAGCCTGGATCAAATCGCGACGCTGGACTTCTCCGGGGTCGAGCAGTTGACGCTGTCGGCCTGCAACACGGCCAACGGGGGCGGCAAGGACGAGAACGGCATCGAGGTCGAGGGCATGGCCTCGGTGGTCGCGACCCAGGGCGCGGCGAGCGTGCTGGCTGCCCTGTGGCCGGTCAGCGATCAGAGCACGGCCTCGCTGATGCGCGCCTTCTACCAGGGCCGCTCGGAAGGCGGGGGACGGACTCGGGCCCAGGCGCTGCGACAGGCCCAGCTGGAGCTGCTGCACGGCGATGGCACCGCCGCACCGTACGCGCATCCATTTTTCTGGGCCCCTTTCGTTATCATGGGAAACTGGCTTTGACTTCCCTTCACCCTTGATCAAGGCGAATCAATGAGGCGGTACTTGCTCTTGTTCATCCTCTGCATCGGCGTTGCCGGACAAGCCGCCGCTCAGGGACCTTCCCAAGAAGCAGTGGATGCGGCGCGGGCAGCGTGCGAGACGGACATACAAAGTCTATGTGCCGGCGTGCCGTCGGGCGGCGGAAAAATCTTCGCTTGCCTCAAGCAGCACAAGGACCAGGTGTCCGAAGGTTGCAAGCAGGCGGTCGTCAAGGCAATGACGCCGGCCAACGCGAGCTCGACCGGGGCCGCCCCGACCAGCGCTGCCCCGACCAGCGCCGCCGCACCCGCGTCCTCGCTGAAGGATGGCGGGTACTTCCGGATGAAGCAGGTTCAGGTCATCGACCAGCAGGCCTTCGCCAGCCAGGTGCCGGCCGTGTACATGATGGTTCCGACCGATTGGAAATTCGACGGCAAGGTGGCGGCCGGCACGGGAGCGGGCGGCTGTTTCGCCGACCTTGCGCAAGTGTCCTTCCACGGCCAGAGTGCCGATGGCAGCGTCCAGCTCGAAGGCATACCCGGGTTCTCGTGGCAATACGCGGACAACCCCGCAACGCAGCGCGAACTGATCCAGGATAACCAGTCGATGGCCAAGTTCGGCAAGAAGCCGTGTCCCGTCGCGCCGCCGGCGTCGGCCGCCGATTTCCTGCGCAAGTTGGTGCTGGCCAAGTACCGGCCGGGCAAAACCGTCGCGTCGGTCGATCCGCTGCCGGAATTCGAAAAGCTGATCCGTGCGCGCATGGGTCTGTCCACGGAGCCCGGATCCTCGCCAGGCGCGGGTGGCCAGGAGCCGCGCATCGATGCCGCGCGCGCACGGCTGCAGTACGACCTCGACGGCAAACCGGTCGAGGAATGGCTGACGGCGGTCACTATCATCTACGTGCAGGGGGGGCGAGGCGCGAGCATCTACGATTGCCACGGCACGATGATGCTGGCGCTGCGCGCGCCGCAGGGCCGCCTCGACGAACAGGACAGGCTGTTCAAGCTGATCGCGTCCACGATCCGCGTCGAGCCGAAATGGCAGGCGGCGGTGGGGCAGTTCATCGCCCAGGCCACGCAGGCCGACCAGCAGCGCAAGGCGACCAACAAGAAGATGCGGGACGCTTTTTTTATGCATGCCGCGGAAGTCACCAACGGGGTCACCGCCAACATGATGGCGGGCGCCCAGGCTTCGGCTGTCGGCCAGAGCCAGCTCATCCGGCAGGTTCAGACGTACCGTAACCCGGACACCGGCGCCACGTTCGAGCTGAGCAACCAGTACAACCACGCCTGGTTGAACGGCAACAACGAATACATCATGAGCGACAACCCCAGCTTCAACCCGAACTCGTCGCTGAACGGCAGCTGGACCGAACTGCAGCCGGTCAAGCCCTAGGCGCACTGCTCCCGGCATGGCCGGGCGGGCCTCTGCGCGCGGCAGACCTCCAGAAGCGGCGACGCTTTGAAGTTCCCCCTCTCCCGCGGAGCGGGAGAGGGGGAACTTCCTCAGACCTCGCTGATCGGTAACACTTCTGCTGACGGCCCTCTGCCGCGCGGGCTCCTAGGCCAGTCGCCGAACGATCAACTCGGCCGTCATCAAGTCCAGGTGGGCCCCGCCCGCGTTCTTGAAGAACGTGATGTCGGAAGGCGACCTGCGGCCGGCGACGACCCCGCCCACGAGATCGTACAGGTCGCCCAGCACATCGGCCGGCCGGATCGCACCGCTCGCAATGGGCTGCAGGATGTCCCCCACGCCGTCGAAAGCGGACTCGCGCCGATCGACAAAGATCAGCGCGCGGCGCGCGGCCTCGTCGTCCGCCTCGCGGGTGCTGGGCGTATATCCGCCGACCAGGTCAAGGTGAACTCCAGGCTTCAAGTTGGCGCCCAGAACCAGAGGTTCGTGCGAGCGGGTGCAGGTACTGACGATGTCCGCCATCCGGGTCGCCTCGGCCAGATCGTCGAACACTTCGGACTCGATACCTTCTTCCGTCAAGCGAGCCGCCACTTGCAGCGCTCGCTCCTTGGTGCGGTTCCAGACGAGCACGCGCCGAAGCGAGGGCCTGGCCGCACGGTGCGCGCGCACCAGCCGGGTCGACATGGCTCCCGCGCCGACGACCAGCAGCGTTGCGGGATCAGGCGGCGCGAGTATCTTCGCGCCCAGTGCGGAGTCCGCAGCGGTACGCCAGTACGTGATCTCGGTGCCGTCGATGACGGCCAGGGGTTGTCCGTTGGTACCGTCGAACAGGACGCAGACGGCTTGCACCGCCGGCAGGCTGCCTGTGCCGACATTGCCGGGAAAGCTGGTGATCAACTTGCTGGCCAGGTACCTGCCGCGATCGACGGCATGGCGTACAAAGTACTGGGCCTTCTCGCTGCCGAGGGCAGCGTCCTGAACTTCGATTCTCGGCCGACGATGTGCGGCCTCCAAGGCGTCGATCAGCATCGGAAAGCTCAGCAGGCTTCGGATTTCGTCGGCGGGCACGAATCGCATTCGTCGCTCCTACGGACGAATTTACGGCGGATCGGCGCCCGCTGTAAACCGGATGTTCCGTTCCACAACAACGAGCAGGTGAAGCGTCCCGCCGCGCTCACGAGGTGCGCGGATCCGGCGCGGTCCGTTCGGGTACGATCGATCTTCTGCCTCGGCAGGTCGCGAACACACTGCACGTCATGGCGTTTTACCGATCCCGGGCGCGGCTAGCCTGCGTGATCCTGCTTTCACTGGCGGGCTGCACGCTTGGGCCTCAATACAAGCGACCCGAAGGGGCGATGCCCGCCGCGTGGCGCGAGAGTGCCCCGGCCGACGCAGCCTGGCCGTCGGCGCAATGGTGGCGCGGCTTCGGATCGGCCGAGCTCGACCGCTACATGGCGCAGGCGATAAGCGCCAACTACGACATCGCCGCCGCGGTGGCGCGCGTGCGCGAGGCCGATGCGCAGGCCACCATCGCCGGCGCCGCGCTGCTGCCGACCTTGGGCGCCGACCTCACCGCGTTCACCCAGCGAACGCAGACGACCCAGTTCGGCCATTTGGACTTCCACCAGATCTCGCCGCAACTCACCGCCAGTTATATCGTCGACTTCTGGGGTAAGAACCAGGCGGCCCAGACGGCGGCGCTCGCGACCGCCACCGCAAGCCGGCACGACCAGGCCACGGTGGAGCTCACCGTGATGACCGCCGTCGCGCTCGCCTATTTCCAGACGCTCGAGCTGCAGGACCGCATCGCGGTGGCGGAGCAGAACCTCGCGTCGGCCGAGACCACGCTGCGTGGCCTGCGGCTGCAGTTGGCGGCCGGCATCGCAACTGCGCTGGACGTCGCGCAGCAGGAAACCACGGTGGCCACGATCAGCGCCTCGATCCCCCCGCTGCACCAGCAACTGAGCCAGTCGATCGATGCGCTGGCCATCCTGATCGGGCAGCCGCCGCAATCCATCAGCGCCTCGGCCGCGGCGCTGGCCGACCTGTCCGTCCCGGTGGTCAGGCCGGGGCTGCCTTCGGAATTGCTGCGGCGGCGCCCGGATGTGGCGGAGGCCGAAGCCCAGCTCATCGCCGCCAACGCCAACATTGTGGTGGCGCGCGCGTCGCTGTTTCCGAACATCGCGCTGACGGCCTCAGGCGGCTACGCCAGCTCATCGCTGTCGACGTTGTTGAAATCCTCCAGCAGCGTCTACTCGGTGGCCGGCGGTCTGACGCAGCCGATCTTCGAAGGTGGAGCGCTGCGCGCGCAGGTCGAGTTTGCGCGGGCCCGGCGTGACGAACTGGTGGCGGATTACCGCAAGGCGATCCTGACCGCTTTCACCAACGTCGAAGACGCGCTGGCGCAGGTGCAACAGTCCGCCGAGCAGCTCAGCCGTCAGCAGACCGCGGTGGCCAAGGCCAGCCGCGCCAACCACATCGCGCAGGCGCAGCTGCGTTCGGGGGTCGTCAGCATTCTGACGGTGCTCAATACGGAAACGGCGCTCTTCTCGGCTCAGGATGCGGTGGTGCAGGCCCAGTACGCCCAGATGCAGTCTCTGGTGAACCTGTTCGCGGCGCTCGGCGGCGGCTGGCGCGAAGAGGCGGTTCGATGAGCAACGGCCGCCTCGTGGCCATGCTCGGCTCGATCGCGCGCGCGGCGCGCAGCCCGCGCGTCGCGTTGATCGGCGTGGCGCTGGTCCTGCTGCTGATCGTGGCGGTGTACGGGGCGGCCGACGCGCCCAAGCGCTCTGCGGCCGCTGCCGGCGGCGCAGGCCAGCCCGTGCGGGTGGAAACCGCGTTGGCCACGCGCGGCGACGTACCGGTTTATCTGGAGGGCCTCGGGACGGTCCAGGCCTTCTATACGGTGACCATCACGCCGCGGGTCGACGGCGAGTTGATGAAGCTGGGCTTCGTCGAGGGCCAGATGGTCAAGCCCGGCGACCTGCTGGCGCAGATCGATCCGCGCCCGTTCCAGGCGGCGCTCGATCAGGCGCAGGCGGCCAAGGCCAAGGACGCCGCCCAGCTCGCCAATGCGCGGCGCGATCTGGAGCGCTACGTCTCCCTCGCGCCGGAGGAGTTCACCAGCGAGCAGACGCTGGAGACCCAGCGCGCGCTGGTCGCGCAGCTCGAAGCGCAGGTGGCCGGTGATCAGGCCGCGATCGACAACGCCAGGACCCAGCTCGACTACACCGCGATCCGCTCCCCGATCCAGGGCCGCACCGGCATCCGCCTGACCGATCCGGGCAACATCGTGCACGCCACGCCGGCCACCGGCATCGTGGTCGTCACGCAGGTGCAGCCGATCGCGGTGATCTTCACGCTGCCGGCCGATGCGCTGCAGGCGGTCAACGCGGCCATGGGGTCCGGGCCGGTGGCGGTGACCGCCGTGTCGCGCGACGGCAAGAACGTGCTGGGCACCGGCACCGTGAAGCTGATCGACAACCAGATCGACCAGACGACCGGAACCATGCGTCTGAAGGCGGTGTTCCCCAACCAGGACGGCAAGCTGTGGCCGGGCGATTTCGTCAACGCGCGGGTGCTGGTTCAGACGCGGCACGCTGCGCTGACCATCCCGTCGGCGGCCGTGCAGCGAGGGCCCTCCGGTGTGTTCGCCTATGTGGTAACCCCGGACGCCACGGTGCAGATGCGGCCGCTGCAGATCGGCGGCGAGTCCGGCGCGCTGACGATCGTCGAGCAGGGACTCGAAGCGGGCGACCGCGTCACCACCAACAATCAGTACCGGCTGCAGGCGGGCGCTCGCGTGAGCCGGGTGGAAGCTGCTCCCGCCTCGCCGGCCGGCGCCGGCAAGGCCACGCCATGAGCATTTCGGCCCCCTTCATCCAGCGGCCGATTGCGACGTCGCTGCTGATGGCGGCCGTTTTTCTGGTCGGGCTGGCGGCTTTTCCGTTGCTGCCGGTCGCGCCGCTGCCGCAGGTGGATTTCCCCACGATCCTGGTGAGCGTGCAGCTGCCGGGTGCCAGCCCGGAGACGATGGCCTCGTCGGTGGCGACCCCGCTGGAGAACCAGTTCTCGCAGATTCCCGGCGTCGCGCAGATGACGTCGACCAGCCTGTTGGGCAACACGCAGATCACGATCCAGTTCGACCTGAATCGCAACATCGATGCGGCCGCGCAGGACATCCAGTCCGCGATCGATGCCGCGGGCGGCTTCCTCCCGAAGAACCTTCCGCAGCCCCCCATTTACCGCAAGATCAATCCGGCCGAATCGGCGGTGGTGATTTACGCGATCCATTCCGACGCGCTGGCGCTCACCGAGGTGGATGACTACGCGGAAAACGTGATCCTGCCGCGCATGTCGCAGGTTCCGGGCGTCGGCCAGGTGTCGCTCGGCGGCCAGCAGAAGCCCGCGGTGCGGGTGCAGATCGACCCGGCCAAGATCGCGGCCATGGGCATCCAACTGGAGGATGTGGCCAACGTCATCTCGACCGCGACCGTCAATGCCCCCAAGGGAACGGTCAACGGTCCGACCCGCAATTTCGTGGTCTACGACAACGACCAGCTTCTGAAGGCCGCTCCCTGGAACGACGTCATCGTCGCCTACAAGAACGGCGCGCCGGTGCGGATCCGGGACATCGGCGTCGCCGTCGACGGTCCGGAGAACGACCAGCTCACCGCGTGGCAGAACGGCAAGGACGGCATTCTGCTGCTGGTCTACAAGCAGCCGGGGGCCAACATCATCGACGTGGTGGCGCGGATTGAAGCGGCGCTGCCGCAGATCATGCTGGCGGTGCCGGCGTCGATCAAGGTCGACAAGATCATCGACCGCACCACGACCATCAAGGCCTCGGTGGAGGACGTCGAGTTCACGCTGATGCTGACGATCGTGCTGGTGGTGCTGGTGATATTCCTGTTCCTGCGCAACCTGTGGGCCACCGCAATCCCGGCCGTCACCATCCCGCTCGCGCTGTTCGGCACTTTTGCGCTGATGTACGTGCTGGGCTACACGCTGGACAACCTGTCGCTGATGGGCCTGACCATCGCGGTCGGCTTCGTGGTCGACGACGCCATTGTGATGCTGGAGAACATCTACCGGCACATCGAGGAGGGGATGACGCCGATGCAGGCCGCCTACAAGGGCGCGGGCGAGATCGGCTTCACGATCGTGTCGATCAGCGTTTCGCTGGTGGCCGTGTTCATCCCGCTGCTGCTGATGGGGGGCATCATCGGGCGGCTGTTCCGCGAGTTCGCGATCACGGTCACGATGACGATCGCGGTGTCGGCCTTCGTGTCACTGACGCTGACGCCGATGATGTGCTCGCTGTTCATCCGCGACGAGCGCAATGCCCGGCATGGGCGCCTCTATCAGCTCAGTGAACGGTTTTTCGAGGGCCTGCTGCACCTGTATACGCGCGGGCTGGATTTCGTGCTCAGGCACCAGCGCGTCACGCTGATGACGTTCGTCGCCACTGTGGCGACCACCGTCGCGCTGTATGTGATCGAGCCGAAGGGGTTCTTTCCGCAGCAGGACACCGGAATCATCGCCGGTCTGGCCGACGCCTCGCAGGACATCTCGTTCGGCGAGATGGTGCGCATCCAACACCAGCTCACCGACGTGATCGCCCGCGATCCCGACGTGGCGGGCTGGGCCACCGCGGTCGGAGGCAGCCGGCCGTTGAACAACGGCTTCGTGGTGATCAGCCTGAAGCCGCGCGGCCAGCGCACGGCGACTGCCGACCAGATCATCACCCGGCTGCGCGCCGGCTTCGCCAGCGTGCCCGGGGCCACGTTCTTCCTGCAGGCGACGCAGGACTTGAACGTCGGCGGGCGGCTGTCACGCACTCAGTACCAGTACACGCTGCTCGACCCCGACCTGGACGAGCTGAACGAGTGGGCTCCGAGGTTGCTCAGCCACCTGCAGGCGCTGCCCCAGCTGAAGGACGTCGCCACCGATCAGCAGACCAACAGCACGATGCTGTCGCTTGCGATCGACCGCGACCAGGCGGCCCGCTTCGGGATCCAGCCGTCGGTCATCGACCAGACGCTGTACGACGCGTTCGGCCAGCGCCAGGTGACACAGTACTTCACGCAGCTGAACACCTACCACGTGATTCTGGAGATCAGGCCGGAGCTGCAGTCGGATCCGAACACGCTGAACAAGCTCTATTGCAAGTCGCCGATCTCCGGTCAGCAGATTCCGCTGTCGACCTTCGTCAAGTTCGACACCCAGCGCGCCGGCTTCCTCTCGATCAACCACCAGGCGCAGTTTCCCGCGGTCACGCTGTCGTTCAACCTGGCGCCCGGCGTTGCGCTGGGCCAGGCGGTCGACGCGATCCAGAAGGAGGTGTACGACATCCGCATGCCGCGCTCGGTCGTGGGCACGTTCCAGGGAACGGCGCAGGCGTTCCAGGCATCGCTGAAGACGCAGCCGTACCTGATACTGGCGGCGCTGGTGGCCGTGTACATCATCCTGGGCATGCTGTACGAAAGCTACATCCACCCGTTGACGATCCTGTCGACGCTGCCCTCGGCCGGGGTCGGCGCGCTGCTGATGCTGCTCGCGTTCCACTACGATCTTTCGGTGATCGCGCTGATCGGCATCATCCTGCTGATCGGCATCGTGAAGAAGAACGGGATCATGATGGTGGACTTCGCGATCCACGCCGAGCGCGAGCGGCACCTGTCGCCCGAGGAGTCGATCCGCCAGGCCTGCCTGTTGCGGTTCCGCCCGATCATGATGACCACCATGGCCGCGCTGCTGGCGTCGCTGCCGCTGATGCTGGGGCACGGCGTCGGCTCCGAGATCCGGCAGCCGCTCGGCTATTCGATGGTGGGCGGCCTGGTGCTGAGCCAGGCGCTGACACTTTTTACGACCCCGGTGATCTACCTGTACCTGGACCGCCTGAACAACCGGCTGGGGCGAAAGGCGGCGCAACCGGCCGTGCCGGCGGCACCGGCGTAGGCTTCGGCGCACCTCGCCCGTGAGGGTCGCGTCGGCTACTTGCTCGTGGAGTCGGCGTCGACCTCGGAGCCGCTGCCGGAGGCTCGCTTGGGGCGGCGGACGGTTCTCACCTTCCCGCTGCTTCCACCTCCGCAGAAGAACCGATCAGCGCCATCGGACTCGAGCCCCGACACGCCCACTCCAGGCGGCATCTCGAGCCTGTCTAAGACCTCACCCGTGCGAGGATCGACTCGCCTCACTTCGCTCTGGTCGCCTTCCCAGGTGCCGTGCCACAGTTCTCCGTCGACCCAGGTGACCCCGGTGACGAAGCGGTTGGACTCGATGGTGCGGAGAATCGCCCCGGTTTCGGGATCGACTTGATGGATCTTGCGCTCCCGATACTGCCCCACCCAGAGCGTGCCTTCGGCCCACGCGAGCCCCGAGTCACCGCCGCCGCCCGGCGCCGGGATCGTGGCGAGCACACGGCCGCTCTTCGGATCGATCTTCTGGATGCGGTCCTCGGCGATCTGAAACAGGTGCTGGCCGTCGAACGCCGTTCCCGCATGCGCGGCGACATCGATCGAGCGCAGCGTTTTCCCGCTCGCCGGATCGAGAGCGTTCAGCGTGTCTCCGGCAGCAAACCACACTTGTTGACCGTCATACGTAACCCCATGCACGTGGTCGACACCCGGAAAGGGCCCATATTCACGGAGGATTTCGGCTGCAGATCGCTTCATGATTGCATCTTAATCACTCGGCAGTGGCGCGGGGAGTAACAAGGTTGTCGTGAATCCCGGCACGGGCGGGGTCATCCAGCGACGCGCTCGCCCCCGACCATACGACTGCACCGTGCCTGCTGACGCCAGCGAGTCGAGTGCCCGCTGCACGGTGCGCTGGCTGGCGGCAAGCGCAAGCGCCAGGGCCGAGCTCGACCACGACTCACCGTCGGCGAGAAAGGCGAGCACCGCCGCATGCTGCTCTTCGACGGGCCGCGCCAGAACGACGACCTCGCGTGCTCGGCGCGCCACCAGCGCAAACCCTCCTTTCGTGGCGCTCACGCCGGCCAGTGTCCGAAGCGCCGTGCGAAGCCGCCCGATTTCTACTCGCAA
>DATKFG010000098.1:0-5390 GCA_035511515.1 Burkholderiaceae bacterium
TCGGCGTTCGCACAGGCACGCCGTATCGCCCCTCGCCCGCGCAGCGGGAGAGGGGAGGGGGTGAGGGCGCCCTTCAAGCCGCCCCTCATTTTTCGCCTTCAATCCTGCGCGCCATCAACTGCTTGCCGATTTCAACGCCCCACTGGTCGAACGCGTTGATGTTCCACACCGCGGCCTGCACGAACGCGCGGTGCTCGTGCAGTGCCAGCAGCGCGCCCAGCGACCGCGCGTCCAGGTGCGCCAGCCGGATCAGCGTACAGGGCCGGTTGCCCGGCGTTGCACGGTGCGGCGGCAGCGCCTCGTCGCCGAGCAGTGCATCGCCCCAGGCGAGCGCATCGGCCTGTGCCAGCGCGAACCGGTTCAGAAGCCGCAGGCGCGGCTCTTCGCTTTGTTCGTGATCGTCGATCATCACGATGTCCAGCGGGACCCAACCCGTGCCCTGGTGCAGGAACTGGAACACGCTGTGCTGCGCATTGGTGCCGACCTCGCCCCATACGACCGGCGCCGTGTCGATCGAAAGCGCGGCTCCCTCGCGATCGACCCGCTTGCCCAGGCTTTCCATTTCGAGCTGCTGCAGATAGGCCGGCAGGCGCCGCAGACGGTGCGCGTAGGCGACCACGGCGCGCGTGTCCACGTCCCAGAAGTTCACGTACCACACGCCCAGCATGGCCAGCAGCACGGGCAGGTTCGCCTCCAGGGGCGCCTGGGCGAAATGCGCGTCCATCGTGGCCGCACCCAGCAGCAGCTCCTGGAAGGCGGATCGTCCATGGGCGATCGCGATCGGCAGCCCGCACGCCGACCACAACGAGTAGCGGCCGCCGACCCAATCGGGAAACGTGAAAACGCGCTCGGGTTTGATGCCCAGCGCGCTCGCGCGGTCCGGGTAGCTGGTGACCGCCGCCAGGTGAGATGTCGGGTCGACCCCGGGGGCGCGCTGCTCGAACCAGCGCAGCGCGGCCTGCAGATTCTCGACCGTTTCGAGCGTCGTAAAGCTCTTCGAGGTCGCCAGCAGCAGCGTCGTGTGCGGGTTGGCGCCGGCCAGCGTGTCGAAAAGGTCGGCCGGATCCAGGTTGGCAGCGAACCGCACGCTCGGCCGGCCCGACGGACCGAGCGCCTCGGTCACCAGGCGCGGCCCCAGGTTCGAGCCGCCGATGCCGATGCACACCACGGTTTGAAGCGGCAGGCCGGCGGCTCCGGTCACGCCGCCGGCGCGCAGCTGCTCGGCAAAATCGAGGAAGCGCTCGCGCTCGGACTTGAGCCTGGCGGCCCAGGCCGCATCGCGTGGGGGCACGCGCAACGCCACGTGCCAGGCGGGGCGCGCTTCGGTCACGTTGACCGCGGCCCCGGCCAGCAGTTCGTCGCGCTGCTGTTCCACGCCGACCGCGCGCGCCAGCGCCACCAGGGCCCGCAGCGTGCCACTGTCGATCCGGTTGCGCGACAGGTCGACGCGAAGCGAAGCCGCTTCGAACGAGAATCGCTGCGCCCGCTGCGGGTCGTCGTCGAACAGCTCCGCGATGCGGATCGGCTCCAGCGCACGGTGCCGCTGTTCGAGCGCGTGCCACTCGGGCAGATTGGTTAGATTCATCGGGGCCAGGCCCGCGCGTCGAACGGGGGCTTTGTTAGACTGGATTTTATGACCCTATCGATCGATCCGTCGATCTTCAAGGCATACGACGTGCGCGGCGTGGTTGATCGCTCGCTGACGCGCGATGCGGCACGCGCGATCGGCGCGGCGCTGGGGTCGGAGGCGCGCACGCTGGCGGTGCGCGAGATCGCGGTCGGCCGCGATGGCAGGCTGTCGGGGCCGGCGCTGCGCGATGCGCTGATCGAGGGGATACGGTCCACCGGCTGCGCCGCGGTTGACGTCGGGATGGTGGCCACGCCGATGCTGTATTTCGCCACCCACCACCTGGGAACCGGCTCCGGCGTGTCGATCACCGGCAGCCACAACCCTCCCGAATACAACGGGATGAAACTGATGCTGGCCGGCCAGGCGATGTATGGCGAGGGCCTGCAGGCGCTGCGGGCGCGCATCGAACGGGGCGACCTGGTCCGCGCCAGCGCGCCGGGGCCGCTGCGCGCGGCCGACATCACCGAGGCATACCTGGCGCGCATCACCGGCGACGTGAAGCTGGCGCGCCCGCTGCACATTGCGATCGACTGCGGCAACGGGGTGGCCGGTGCGATTGCGCCGCGCCTGTACCGCGCGCTGGGCTGCCGCGTGACCGAGCTGTTCTGCGAAGTCGACGGCACCTTCCCGAACCACCACCCGGACCCGGCGCACCCGGAGAACCTGCAGGACCTGATGGCCTGTCTGCGCCAGACCGATGCCGAGCTGGGGCTCGCGTTCGACGGTGACGGTGACCGGCTCGGCGTGGTGACCAAGGATGGCCGGATCATCTACCCGGACCGGCAGATGATGCTGTTCATCCCGGACGTGCTGCGAAGACACCCGGGCGGCGAGATCATCTTCGATGTGAAGTGCTCGCGTCACCTGGCGCCCTGGATTCGCCGCCACGGAGGCCGCCCGACGATGTGGCGCACGGGACACTCGCTGATCAAGGCCAAGCTCAGGGAAACCGGGGCCCCGTTCGCGGGGGAAATGAGCGGTCACCTTTTTTTCAGCGACCGCTGGTACGGCTTCGACGACGCCTTGTACGCGGGCGCCCGCCTGCTCGAAATCGTCGGCCGCGACTCCGACCCTTCGGCGGTCCTGAACGCCTTGCCCGACGCAGTCTGCACGCCCGAGCTTCATCTGAAAACGGCGGAGGCCGAAAATTTCGCGCTGGTCGAACGGCTGCGCTCGCGGGCGCGCTTCGACGGTGCGCGCGAAGTGATCATGATCGACGGTGTCAGGGTCGAATATCCGGACGGCTTCGGGCTGGCGCGGCCGTCCAACACGACGCCGGTGGTGGTGCTGCGCTTCGAGGCCGACGACCCGCAGGCGCTGGCCCGGATCCAAGCCGATTTTCGCCGCGCGATCCTGGAGGTACAGCCGGGCGCTCAGCTGCCCTTTTAGCGGACTTCGACGCGTGCGCGTGCTGATCGTCAAGACCTCGTCGATGGGCGACGTGGTGCACGCATTGCCGGCCGTGTCGGACCTGGCAAAGCGCTTTCCCGGCGCCACCATCGACTGGGTCGTCGAAGAGCAGTTTGCCGAAATTCCGAGGCTGCACGGGAAGGTGGCCCGCGTGATCCCGATTGCGCTGCGGCGCTGGCGCGGCCAGCTTTACCTG
Organism: Burkholderiaceae bacterium; assembly: GCA_035511515.1. Taxonomy (GTDB): domain Bacteria; phylum Pseudomonadota; class Gammaproteobacteria; order Burkholderiales; family Burkholderiaceae_F; genus VBCK01. The sequence goes on from DATKFG010000098.1 coordinate 3,237, forward strand.
CCTTCGACCTGGAGGCAGATCCGGGCCGCCCGCCGGATGCTGCGGGAACGTCGCTACGAGCGGATCCTGGACCTGCAGGGGCTGGTGAAGAGCGCCTGTGTGGCGCGCTGGGCTCACGCCCCGATCGCCGGCCCGTGCGGGCGCAGCGCCCGCGAGCGCGCCGCGTCCTGGTTCTACGACCAGCGCATCAGCGTCGATCCGAGCCTGCACGCGATCGATCGAAATCGACTGCTGGCGGCCGGCGCCTTCGGATACGCGATTGACTCGCCCGTCGATTTTGGCATCCGCGTGCCACGCCTCGCGGCCACGGTGCTGCGGCCGTGGATCGGCGAGCAACGGTTCGCGCTGTTGCTGACCAACGCCAGCCGCGCGAGCAAGCTGTGGCCCGACGAGAACTGGCTCGCGATCGAGGCCTGGCTGGCCGAACAGGGCCTGGCCAGCGTGCTGGTGTGGGGAAGCGAACGCGAAAGGGCGGCGACGCTGCGCCGCGCGGCCCGCATGCACGCGGCACGCGTGGCGCCGCCGGCCGGTCTGGAAACGCTGGCGGTCGTGTGCGCCAGGGCAGCTCTGGTGATCGGGCTGGACACGGGGCTGACCCACTGGGCGGCCGCGGTTGGCGCGCCCACGGTGGGCATTTTCTGCGATTACGATCCGGCGCAGGTCGGCCTGAAGGCCGATGAGCGCCGGGTCAACCTGGGTGGGGTGGGCGATTCTCCGAGCTCGGAGGACGTGATCGATGCGGCCCGCCACGTGCTGGCGGCCGCCGCCCTGGCGCCGGGGTAAGCGCGCGGATGACCGCGCCGATGTCCGCGACGGTTGCGCGCCGGCTGTACACGCTGGGCTGGTACGTCGCGCTGCCTTGGGTGGCGTTGTACCTGCTGCTGCGAAGCGTGCGCCTGCCGCAGTACCGGCGACACTGGCGCGAGCGCTTTCTCGGCGACGGCCCGCGCCCCGCAGCCAGCGGCGCGCCCGTGATCTGGCTGCACGCCGTTTCGGTCGGCGAGACACGGGCCGCGCAGCCGCTGATCGAGCATCTGGCCAGAGCCTACCCGGGCGCTCAGTTCGTGCTGACGCACATGACGCCGACCGGACGGTCGGCGGCACAGCCGGTGCTGGAGGCGCTCCAGGGGCGCCTGACGCAGCGCTACCTGCCGTACGACCTGCCCGGCGCCGTGCGCGCCTTCCTGTCGCAAGTGCGCCCGGCCATCCTGGTGCTGCTGGAAACCGAGATCTGGCCGAACCTGCAGTTCGAGGCCGGCCGCGCCGGCGTACCGGTCGTGCTGGTCAATGCGCGCCTGTCGGAGCGGTCGCTGGCGCGCGCGCTGCGCTGGCCCGCATTGATGGTTCCGGCCGCCGCACGCTTGACCGCGATCGCGGCGCAGACGGGCGCCGATGCGGCGCGCTGGGCCAGGCTGTACCGGGGGCCGATCCACATTACCGGCAACCTGAAGTTCGATGCGGCCCCGCCTGAGGCGCTGCTCGAGTCCGGCCGGCAATGGCGCCGGCAGCTGGGCGGCGGCCCGGTCTGGATGTTCGCCAGCACCCGTGAGGGCGAAGAGCGCGCGATCGTCGAAGCGCTGGCCTCCTTCGCCCTGCGGGCTTCGGAGGTCAAGCCGGCGCTGCTGTTCGTGCCACGCCACCCGCAGCGCTTCGACGAAGTGGCACGGCTGCTGTCGCGGCTCGGCCCGGTCGTGCGGCGCGCCCGATTCGCCTCGATGCCGGCCGATTCGCGCGTGCTGCTGGGCGATTCGATGGGGGAGATGCCGATGTACTACGCGATGTCCGACCTCGCGCTGATCGGCGCAAGCCTCGTGCCGCTGGGCGGACAGAACCTGATCGAGGCGTGCGCTTGCGGCTGCCCGATCCTGTTCGGGCCACACATGTTCAATTTCTCGCAGGCCGCCGCCGACGCGCTGGCGTGCGGGGCCGCGTTGCAGGTTGGCGACGCCGCCGAAGCGGTCCAGGTGATGCTGGAGCTGCAAGCCGACCCGTCGCGGCGCGAGCGTATGTCGCAGGCGGCGCGGGCGTTTGCACAGGCCCACCGCGGCGCCACCGATCGCACCGTCGAGCTGATCGAGCCGCTGCTGACGGGGAGCGCGGGGAAATGACCGCCCTCACCCCCGTCCCCTCTGCCGCTGCGCGGGCGAGGGGCGA
>DATKFG010000099.1:0-13796 GCA_035511515.1 Burkholderiaceae bacterium
CCTCCCCTCGCCCGCGCAGCGGGAGAGGGGACGGGGGTGAGGGCTGCCACAGCGACGGCAGATCTGAACTACCCCGCCGTGACCCCGCGCCGACTCGAATTCCCGCGCGACCTGGGCGCGCACTTTCCATACCGCACCGAATGGTGGTACCTGACCGGTCAGCTCGATGCGCCGCCCGGCTCGAGCCAGCCGGCCATCGGCTTTCAGTTGACGTTCTTTCGCGTGCGCCCGCCGATCGACCCCGACAACCCGAGCCGGTTCGCCGCGCACCAGCTGGTGCTGGCCCATGCCGCCCTCGCCGATCCGCGCCGGGGCGAGCTGCTACACGAGGAGCGCATCGCGCGGCTGGGCTTCGGCGTGGCGACGGCGTCGGACTCCGACACCGCGATCGAGGTCGATCGCTGGCAGCTGGCGCGCGATCCGGCGCGCGGAACCTATCTGGGGCGGGTGCAGGGCGCGAGCTTTGCGCTGGAGCTGACGGCCACGCCCACGCAGCCGCTTCTGCTGCAGGGCCTCGAGGGCTATTCGCGCAAAGGGCCCCCCGCCTCGGGTCTGGAGCCGGCGAGCCTGTACTACTCGGAGCCGCAGCTCGACCTGCAGGCGCGCGTGCGCCTGCAGGGGGGCAACGCCGGCTGGCAGGCGCGCAGCGGCCGCGGATGGCTCGACCACGAGTGGACCAGCACCCTGCTTCCTGCCCAAGCGGCCGGCTGGGACTGGGCTGGATGGAACCTGGACGACGGCTCCGCGCTGACGGTGTTCAGGATCCGAAGCGCGGCCGGCGCCGGCGCGGCGCTGTTCGCCTATGCGTCGCTGCGCGCAGCCGGCGGGCGGGTGCAGACGTTTGCGCCGTCGCAGGTGCAGTTCGAACCGCTGCAGACCTGGACCTCTCCGCGTACGCGCGTCGTTTACCCGGTCGCGCAGGCGATCCGGGTCGGGTCGCGCCGCTTCGAGACGCGCCCGCTGATGGCGGACCAGGAGCTCGATGCGCGCGCCTCCAGCGGCATCGTCTACTGGGAAGGCGCCAGCGCCCTGCTGGAAGGGGCGCGCGCGATCGGGCGCGGCTACCTGGAGCTGACCGGATACGCGGCCCCGCTGCCGGGCCTGCTCACGGGATGAACAGCGTGGCCGGGTGCTGCAGCAGGCTTCGCACGTCCTGCACGAACGCGGCCGCATAGGCCCCGTCGACCACGCGATGATCGAACGACGATGACAGGTTCATCAGCTGGCGCGCGGCCACGGTGCCTTCGACGATCACCGGCCGCACGGTGATCCGGTTGACGCCGACGATCGCCACTTCCGGATGGTTGATCACGGGCGTGGAGACGATGCCACCCAGCCGGCCCAGGCTGGTGATCGTGATGGTCGAGCCCGACAGCTCTTCGCGCGTCGCCTTGCCGCTGCGCGCGGCCTGCGCCAGCCGCGCCACCTCGGCGGCGTTGCCCCACAGGTCGCGCGTGTGCGCATCGCGCAGCACCGGCACCATCAGGCCGGAATCGGTCTGGGTTGCGATGCCCACGTGCACCGCATCGAACTGCGTGAGCACGCCCGCCTGATCGTCGAAGCGCGCGTTGATCTGCGGATACTCGCGCACCGACTGCGCGATCGCCTGCACCAGGAACGGCAGCAGCGTCAGGTGCCCGCGCACCGCGGCCCACTTCCGGTTCAGCTGCGCGCGCAGCGCCTCCAGCTCGGTGACGTCGACCTCCTCCACGTAGGTGTAGTGCGGAATGCGGCGCTTGGACTCCTGCATCCGCTGCGCGATCATCCGCCGCAGGCCGACGATCTTGATCTCGCGTGTGCCATGTGCGTGCGGTGCTGCGCGCGCGGCCGCCGGCGCCGCGCTGGTGCGCGCCGCATACGCTTCCAGATCGCTGCGCAGGATGCGCCCGGCCGGACCCGAAGCCGGCACCGCGGCCAGATCCACGCCCAGCTCCCAGGCGCGCGCGCGCACCGCGGGCGAAGCGATCGGGCGCTGGTGCGCGCCTGCCCCGGTCGAGGCGCGCTGCGGCGCCGCGGCCAGCCCCGCTTGCGCTGGCGGCACAATCGCAGGCGCCTTCGGCTGCGCAGTCGCCGGAACCTGCGTAGCCCGCGCAGCCGGCTGCGGGGCGGGCGGGCCCTGCGTAGCCCGCGCAGCCGGCTGGGCGGGCGGGCCCTGAGTAGCCCGCGCAGCGGGCGAAGCAGGGTCGATCCGGATCAGCTCGGAGCCGACCGCCAGCACCTGTCCGACCTCGCCACCCAGCCCCACCACCTGGCCGGCCACGGGCGAAGGAATTTCGACCGTCGCCTTGTCGGTCATCACATCGGCCAGCGCCTGGTCCTCGGCGATCGTGTCGCCGGGCTTCACATGCCAGGCCACCAGCTCGACCTGCGCGATGCCTTCGCCGATGTCCGGCACCTTGACCACGTGCACACCCATTGTCACGTCTCCATCGCGCGCCGGAACGCCGCTGCCACGCGCGCCGGTCCCGGAAAATAGGCCCACTCCAGCCCGTGCGGGTACGGCGTATCCCAGCCGGTGACGCGTTCGATCGGCGCTTCCAGCTGGTAGAAGCAATGCTCCTGTACCAACGCCGCCAGCTCAGCGCCGAAGCCGCTGGTGCGGGTGGCCTCGTGCACGATCACGCAGCGCCCGGTCTTCGTGACCGACTGGACGATGCTCTGCAAGTCCAGCGGCCACAGGGTGCGCAGGTCGATGATCTCCGCATCGATGCCGCTTTCCTGCGCGGCCGCCTCGCTCACGTACACCATCGTGCCGTAGGCCAGCACCGTGAGCTCGTTGCCGGGGCGAAACACCGCCGCCGACGTCAGTGGCACCGTGTAGTGGCCCTGCGGCACTTCGCTGGAAGCGCGCTGCGACCAGGGCACCACCGGCCGGTCGTGGTGGCCGTCGAACGGTCCGTTGTACAACCGCTTGGGCTCCAGGAAAATCACCGGGTCGTCGCACTCGATCGACGCGATCAGCAGGCCCTTGGCGTCGTACGGATTGCTTGGAATCACGGTGCGCAGCCCGCACACGTGCGTGAACAGCACCTCCGGACTCTGGCTGTGCGTCTGGCCGCCGTAAATGCCGCCGCCGCACGGCATCCGGATCGTGAGCGGGGCGCTGAAGTCGCCCGCGGAGCGGTAGCGCAGGCGGGCCGCCTCGGACACGATCTGGTCGTAGGCGGGATAGAAATAGTCGGCGAACTGGACCTCGACCACGGGCCTTAGCCCATAGGCGGCCATCCCGATGGCCGATCCGACGATGCCGCCCTCCGAAATGGGCGCATCGAAAACGCGGGTGCGTCCGTACTTGGCCTGCAGGCCCTCGGTGCAGCGGAACACGCCGCCGAAGTAGCCCACGTCCTGGCCGTAGATCACGACGTTGCCGTCGCGCTCCAGCATCACGTCCATGGCCGAGCGCAGCGCTTGCACCATCGTCATGGTGGCCATCGTCTACCCACCCGCCTGTCTGAGCTGGTCGCGCAGATGCGGCGGCATCTCCTGGTAGACGTCCTCGAACATCGTCGCCAGCGGCGGCACGTGGCCGTCCAGCAGCGTGCCGTGGCGCTCGGCCTCCTTGAACGCCTCGCCCACCTGCGCCTCGAGCTGCGCGCGCGCCGCCTCGTGCTCGGCTTCCGACCAGGCGCCAATGCGCATCAGGTGGCGCTTGAGCCGCGCGATCGGATCGCCCAGCGGAAAATGCTGCCAGTCGTCGGCCGGGCGGTAGCGCGACGGATCATCGGAGGTCGAGTGCGCACCCGCGCGGTAGGTGACCCACTCGATCAGCGTCGGCCCCAGGTTGGCGCGCGCCCGCTCGGCGGCCCAGCGCGACGCCGCGTACACGGCCAGGAAGTCGTTGCCGTCGACCCGCAGCGACGCGATGCCGCAGCCCACGCCGCGCGCGGCGAACGTGGTCGCCTCGCCGCCGGCGATCGCCTGGAAGGTCGAAATCGCCCATTGGTTGTTGACCACGTTCAGGATCACCGGGGCGCGGTACACGTGGGCGAAGGTGAGCGCGTTGTGGAAGTCGGCCTCGGCGGTGGAGCCGTCGCCGATCCAGCCCGATGCGATCCGGCTGTCGCCGCGGATCGCCGAGGCCATGGCCCAGCCCACGGCCTGGATGAACTGCGTGGCCACGTTGCCCGAGATCGAGAAGAAACCGGCGCGCTTGTACGAATACATCACCGGCAGCTGGCGCCCCTTGAGCGGATCGCGCTCGTTCGACATCAGCTGGCAGATCATCTCGACCATCGGGACGTCGTCACGCGCCAGCAGCAGTCCCTGCTGGCGGTAGGTCGGAAAGCACATGTCGCCGCTTTGCAGCGCCATCGAATGCGCCACCGCGATCGCCTCCTCGCCCAGGCACTGCATGTAAAAGGAAATCTTCTTCTGGCGCTGCGCGATCAGCATCCGCGCATCGAAAGCGCGCGTCTTGAGCATCGCGCGCAGGCCGTTGCGCAGGCGGTCGGCGTCGATCGCCGGCGCCCACGGGCCCACCGCGCGGCCTTCCTCGTCCAGCACCCGCACCAGCGCGTACGCCAGCTCGGCGGTGTCGATCGCCGAGGCATCGACCGCTGGTCGCCGCACCGCACCGGGCGGCGAAGCGCGCAGGTACGAGAAATCGGTCGCGTGGCCGGGCCGGCCGCTCGGCTCGGGCACGTTCAGCCGCAGCGGCCCCTCGTTCATCCGCGCACGCCGATCCTGCGCAGCAGCTGCATCAGGTGCCAATCGGCGATCACGCGCGCGTTGCGCAGCGTGCCGTCGCGCACGCGCACCAGCGGCGTCACGTCGAACGCCTCGAACTCGGGGTACACCGAAACGCGGTCGCCGTCCTGCAGCAGCCGCTCGAAGCCGACCGATTCGCCATTGACGAGCACCAGCTCGACCTCGGTGTGCGGCACGCCGAGCGACTCGATCACCTGCTTCACGGTAGTCGGGCGCGCGCCCCAGCAGGAAAACTCCCGGCCGCGCAGCTCGGGGGCGAGAAAATCGTTCAGCTCCTGGTAGAACCGAAACCTCGCCGTCGCCATTGCCTCATCGATCCGGTGCGCGCAGTTGCCGAGACCGCGCAGTTTGCTCCCGGCGAGCTCGAAGCGCCAGACACTAAGCAACAGAAAGCAACTGAGGCGATGCAACTGATTCGAAGAACCGCAGTCGAAGCTCCGGACTCGGAGGAAAGGCAGCACCACGGACCGCCGCGGCCGGGTGGCGGCCCGCGCGCCGCGCGGGGCTTCGTGTCACCCGGGCCGCCGCTCGGGCGTTATCTTATCGTGTGGGCGTAGCATCAGCCGTCGCGGCCGCTTAAGACGACATGAGTGAATTGGACTTCGCTGCATTGCGGCGACAAATGGTCGCGCAGATCGCCGCCCAGACGATCTTCCTGACCGCGCGCCTGGGCAAGGCATCGCTGGACCGGCGCGTGCTGGACGTGCTCGGACAGGTTCCTCGCCACGAATTCGTGCGCATGGAGCTGCAGCCGCTGGCCTACGCCGACATGCCGCTGCCGAGCGGCTATGACAAGACCATTTCGCAGCCGTTCATCGTCGCCCTGATGACCGATCTGCTGAATCTGCAATCGACCGACACCGTGCTGGAGATCGGCACCGGCCTGGGCTACCAGGCGGCCATCCTGGCCAAGCTGGCCCACAGCGTCTACAGCATCGAACTCATCGAGGAGCTGGCGCTGGATGCGCGGCAGCGGCTGGCGCGCCAGGGCTACACCAACGTCGAAGTGCGGATCGCGGATGGCCGGGGCGGCTGGCCCGAGCAGGCACCGTTCGACAAGATCATCGTCACCGCGGCGCCCGACCTGGTGCCGGCCACGCTGCTGTACCAGCTCAAGCCGGGCGGCAAGATGGTGATCCCGGCCGGACTGCCCGATTCGCAGCAGCTGCTGCTGGTCGACAAGTCGGACAACGGCATGGCCTCGACCAAGGAGATCCTGCCGGTGCGCTTCTCGCTGCTGGAAGACACCGAGGAAAACTGACGGCATTGGCGCCGGCATCGGCGCGTGCGGGCTAGGGTGCGTTCCAGCTCGAATCCGGATCGAACTCGGTGATCGCGCGCGCGGCCTGCTGCGTTTGCGGCCCCAGGTTCTTCTCGAAGACGACGCCTTCCTGGTTGACCATGAACGTCATGATCCCGGAGTCGCCCCACCGCGCGGGGTACGCCACCAGGGCGAAGCCGGCCGTCATGTGGCCGTTCACGATGTAGTCCTTGGCGCCGCCCGGCGCGTGCGCGCCCTGGCGGGTCAGGATCCGGTACAGGTAGCCGTGATAGGGCGAGTGATACAGCGTGGGCTGGTCGCCTTCGTAGCCCTCGGCCTGGGCGCTGGCGATCAGCGGTCCGAGCGGACTTTGCGCCTCGCCGGCCGCCGGCTCCCAGTAAAGGCCGTCGTGCGTTCCGGGCTCGCTATGGAATCTGCGGGCGTACTCGTGTGCTGCGCCGCCGGGCCGGCTCTGGCTCGCGTACTCCCTTTGCGCCGCCACGTAGGCCCGGCACACTTCGATCACGCTGAGCTCATTGCGCCCGACGCGCCGGTCGATGATCTTCTGCACGCTGGCCGTGGTGTCGAAGTGCCAGCGGTCGGCCTGCTTGACGATCGGAATCGGCAGCGACCAATGCTCCGAGCCCACCACCAGCGTTGCGGCGGCTCCACCCTCCACGTCGATCCGGTGCGCCGTGTCGTACGCCTTCACGAAGCGCGTGCGGCTCTCCTGGTCGGCGACCTTGTCTCCGGAGTGGACGAGCTTTTCTCCTTCGGGTCCCAGAATGCGGATGGTCTCGTTCTGGTCGTTGCTCCGCACCGCCGCAACGAGTGCATCGGCCGCCTGCTGGGCCGTCGCGAATTGCCGCTGCGCGGGCTCGCCCGCCATGCCCGTGCGAACAACGGCGACGCTCACGCAGGCCGCGGCGATGCCCGTACCGAGGACCAGCCACCTGCGGCGCAAACGCAGGTGCGTGGGCGCGGGCGTGTGCGGCGATCTCATCGGTGTCGGACGCCGCCGGGCGCCGGCGCGGGGGCTGGGGCGGCGGCATGCGGGGGCTCGACGCGGCTGGCAAAGCCGCGCTGCTCCTGCACCCGCACCTGTTCGCCCCGGCCGAACGACTCCATCGCCGGGGGCATGGCCCGCTCCACCGGTGCCGGCCGCGGCGCGGCCTGGGGCCTCGGGGCTGGGGGCTGCGGCCGAACCATTTCGGGCGGCGGCCGCCGCGCTTCGGGCGCCGGCATCGAACGCTCGGGCACGGGGGCCCGCGCAATGGCCTGCGGCACAGCCGGCCGCGCCGGCGCCGTTGCCGACGGCGCAGGCTGGCGCGACGGGTAGCCGCGGAAGTTGTTGTTGTTGCTGCTGCTGCTCCTGCTGCTGGTGCCGCTGTTGTTGTGCGCCACGTGCGTGTCCGGGGCACCCTCGAACCTTGCCCGCGTAACCGGGTCGCGATAGGGCACGCCGCCCCGATGCGACGGATCGTGTCGCCACGCGACGGGCGGCGGTCCGCCGCGCCCGTGGTCGTGGTCGCGGCCACGGTCGTGGTCGAAGCCGGGCCCCACGCGGGGGTCGACATCGATCCGGTGATGGCGCCAGTCGGGCCGATCCCAGCCCCAGAAACCGACCAGGATCGGAAAGGCCAGGAAAGTGCCCATCTCGTAACCCGGCGCATAGAACTCGTCGGGCGGATAGTCCGGATACGGCCAGTCGCCGTAAGCGGCCTGCGGGTTGTAAACCGGCACGTATTCGACGTTCTGGTCGCCGGATGCGATTTGGATCCCCTGGTCGCCCGCGTTCACCGTTTCCTGCGGCGTGCTGGAAAGCGTTCCGGCCGACTGCGCACGGGCGCGCAGCCGTTGCACGCTGTCCATCACATCGGACTGCTGAGCCAGGAACGCATCCCCGACCGCTTCGGTCCAGTCCAGGCCATTGTCCATCCAGCTCAGCAGCTGCGGATAGGCGGCCAGCGACTTGACGCTGGCATCCCACGGCATCGGCTGCAGCGCCTGTGCAAGGTCATTGCCGCGCAACGCGGCGTTGGACGGATTCTGCAGCCAGCGATCGGCCTGGACAATTTCCAGCGGGTAGGTGGCGGCCATCAGGATCTGGCCCAGCAGGTCGTCCGGATACAGCGCAATCGGCGCCAGCATCTGATCCAGTTGCGGAGCCGAATACGTCGCAGCACCGGACGGCGGCGGTGGCTCTGCCGTCTGCGCGCTGGCGGGCACGACCAGCACTACGCTGGCGGCGAACAGCGCGGCGCGCGCGATCGCGTGCCCGCAAGTGCAGCCCCACCGCCTCATCGAGGTTCGCCGGGGAGGATGCGCAGTGGAGCCCATGTTGAAGTGTGGTGCACGCCCTCGCGTGCATTCCGAACGTTAGTCCAAGCCGCCGATCGATTGGTTCAGCACAGTCATACATTGTCACACCGGCGCCGCCCCGGGTGGGCCAGCTGTTGAACGGGCTTTGTGCGCGGGGCCGGCGGCCGGCCCCGGACCGCTTAGCGGCGGGCGCCCGCCCCGGGGCGCTTAAGGACGCTGAGCGCCATGATCAGCGCCGAGCCGCTGAGCGAGGCCAGACCGATCGGGCGATGGGCGATCAGCGAGCCGATTTGCACCAGCGCGCCGGGACTGCTCTGCTCGACATAACGGGCCAGCTCGAACACGTGATCCGACGTGATGCGCGCGGCCTCCTCCAGGCTGATCGGCACCGCGTTGCCTTGAAGCCGGTACAGGAAGCGGGCGAACGCGCCCGCCGCGATCGTCACGAGCGCGAGCGGTCCCACGGGCCGCAGCAGGTGCTCGAGCAGCTTGGCCCGCAGGCTCGCCGGCGCTTCGTGATAGACGCGCGAGACCAGTTCCGGAATCGGCTGCACTGGGTTGAACGGGTCGGGCATGGTGACGCCTCGGCTGTGAAAAGACTCGCCTGTGAAGACGCACGATATATATCCGAAATTGCATGGCCCGAATGACCATTCGAACGAATGGACGACATCCAATCGCAGGTCACTGAAAGGCGCAAGGGCGCGTTACGCGCCGGTGACCCGCTGTAACGCCAACCCCGAGTCCAATATGGTGCGCACCGCGGCGGCGGCGCTTTGCAGGGAATCGTGCTGTTTCAAATGAAACAGGCACAGCGCCGCACCGCACACCAGGGCATCGCGCGTGGCGCCGGCCTGGCCGCCCAGCGCGGCCAGTCCCGCCTGGGCCGCGGCCTGCGCCACCGCGGCGTTGTCGAGCTTGGGCGCGACCTGATTGGCCGCTGGATCGGCCTGATCGCCCTCGGGCTCGGAGCGCCCGGGAATCGGCGGCGCCAGCACCGGCTGATCGATACCGAGCTCGGCCGGGCTGAAATCGGCCGTCTGCTCCGGTCCCTGGTCGTGGTAATGAAACGCCTTGCCGGCCTGGCGCAGCGAGGGGATAACGCCGCCTTCGACGCCGCGCACGATCAGCGCGGAATCGAATCCGGCCCGCCGCGCCAGCAGCGCGTACACGCGCGGATAGGCTTTGTGCACGTACCCGGTCACCAGGTGCGTGCGGGCCCGGCCGCGGATCGGACCGAGCAGCGCCTCGGCCGTGGTGACGGCCGGCCGCTTGACGATCAACGTGCGCAGCCTGGCCAGCTCATACAGCTTGGGACAGAACGTCTTCTGATCGACGTAGGTCCAGCCAATGCGCGGATCGGCCAGGCGCCGGGCGCCCTCGGCGGCCGTCATGTCGACCGGCGCGCCAGCGGCCGCCAGCACCTGCCGGTGCGTGACGCCGTACTTCGGTCCCATCGTCTCGACCCCGTGGCTGACGGCCGGCACGCCGCAGGCGGCCAGCACCGCGGGCAGGAAGGGCGCGGCGGGCAGCGTCCGGTTGAATCCGTCGTAGGGATCGGCGATGTCGACCAGGTCCGGCACCGTCGCGGTCACCGTCTGCGTGGCTTGCAGCAGCGCCTCCAGGATTCCGATGTTCTCTTCGTCGGTTTCGCGCTTCATCCGCAGCGCGATCAGGAAGATGCCCGCCTGCACCGGATCGACCGCGCCGTCCAGCACGAACTGCATGCCAAGGCGCGCCTCCTCGCGGGAAATATCCTTGCTCAGCTCCGGGCCGGTGGCGATGCGCTGCAGGATGGAACGCATCGTGGCGGCCGCCTCGGCGCTCGAAGTCTCGATGGGGGGGTTCATCGCGGACAGTTTGGCAGAAGTCGCGGCGGCCGCATGGTCTGTGCAGATTGCGTCTGCCGAAAGCGCAGGATATCGGAGGCGCGCCAAATGTCGTATTTATGCAGCGCTGCCGTGCTGGTAAACCGTTCGCCCCCGCAAGGAGCTGCTCAATGGACTCGATGCTTGGCAATGCGCCTTCGATCGCCCTGATCTTCGGCCTGGCACTGGGTCTGACCGGTCCGGCGACCTCGCAAGCCGAGCGGGAGTCCGCGGGCGGATTCCAGGTGCTCAGCGCAACATTCAAGAACGACACCACGCTGCCGCTCAGCATGATCGACAACATCATTTCCGGCGGATCGAACATCTGTTCGCTCGGCGGCAGTGCGGGCGGCAACCAGTCGCCGCAGCTGTCGTGGAAGAATCCGCCCAAGGACACGCGCAGCTTCGTCGTGGTCGCCTTCGACACCACCGCGAACTTCACGCACTGGGGGATCTACAACATTGCCGGCGATGCGACCGGGCTTCCCGCCAACGCCGGTGTCGCGTCAAGCCCGCACGGCAATCAAGTCCTGAACGATTTCCTGGACCCGAACTACGACGGCCCGTGCCCGCCGTCGAACCTTCCTCCGAACGTGCACCACTACGTCTTTACCGTCTACGCCCTGGGCTCGGAGCTGGACCTGCCGTCGACGTCGAATTTCCCGGCCAACGCCGAGACACTGTTGCGCGGCTTGATTCAGGCCGCGCTGCGCGGCGACCTGCTCGACAGCGCGAGCATTACGGGTTTTTACTCGACGACGCCGACCCGCTAGGCGCGCCGTCCGGCCAGCAGCCAGTGCCGCGGGCCGCGCGGCACTGGCCTGGCGCTCACTGGGTCAACCCGGCCGAGGGAGCACCCCCCCAGGAGACAGTCTGATTCTCACGGCGCGGTTGGTTGGGCGGTCAACCCGGCTTCGCCCGCCCGCATGAACGCGAAACCGGCCGCTACCGACGCATCGGCCTGCAACAGGTAACGTTGACTCACGAGGCTTGCGGCGGCGGCACTGACGCGGGTCATGTAGCTCGCCAGATTCCCGTACCGCTCCTCCAGCGACAGGCGCGGATCACCGGACCTTTCGCGCAGCGCTTTCGTCGCCGCGAACGGAATGTAACCGCCGGTCAGATCGCATGCATCGCCCTTGCTGAAGCCTTCAACGCGCACATTCCACCCGGTGTACGTGCCAAGCGGCACCATCAGCGTGAGCGAGCGCAGGCCGTCGAGGTCGTTTCCGTCGACGTCCACTTGCGGCAGCAGCGTCGGATATTCGGCACGCGCCTTCGGCGGCTCGATCGAGATCACGCCCGATACGTCGCTCGCGTCATAGCGCTCACCGCGTCGATACACGAGACGGGTGTTCCAGATGCCCGTCGGACCGGTCACCCCCGGTATGGATGGGAAGGCCACTCTCTCAGGCCGCACCAGCGTCCCCGCTGCGAGGCTCGAATAGCGGCTGGGAGGCGGCTCGACGTCTTTGGAAACCCAGTTCAGCAGCGCAACCAGCAGCGCGCGGATGTTGTAGGTGTACGAGTTCGCATTGGGCCGCTGCTCGCAGCCGGTGGGAGCGGAGGCCGGCAACGGCGCCGCCGGCGAAAATCCCCCGTGCTGCGTGCTCGAAAACTGGTAGATGCGCACATTGCCGGGAAGATCGAGGTCGTGGGTTCCGCTCGGATCGACCGTGTCGAAGGCGCCGGAGGCTTCCCAGTACTCGATGTCGCTCATTGTGTGGACGATCTTCGGACAGGTGTGGGTTTCCTCGCACCGATCCAGCAGTCCGCCTTCTTCACCGGTGAAGGGATCGAAGGATCGGCCGTACGTGAGTGGCCCTTCCGGACCCGGATACTGCTTTTCGGTATGTTGCGTACCGGCCAGACGGCCTGGCTGCGAGAACCGCACGTTGATGTAGTTGCGCACCGAGCCGATGTGCGGCTGCATGCCATCGAACACCTGGCGCAGCTGCTCGTCGCGGTTGAAGCCAAGCTGCAGGAAAGTTCTGAGCAGGCGGCCGCTCTGCGATATGCCGTTCAGCAGGGACCACTGGATCTCGCCCGCCAGCGGGTTCGGAGTGCCGACGTCGTCCTTCGATTCATGGCGCAGAAAGGTGCCCACGTCGCGCAGGGCCGCCAGTCCGAGGCCCATCACGATCGGGTCCCTGGCGGTATACACCAGCTCATAGATATGGTTGGTATCGAATCCGTTTTTCAGACATACCATCCGCGGGTTGGGCACGCCGGGAAATGGCGTGCTGGTGCAGTCGCCATAGGACCAGTCACTCTGCTGAATCACCATGCGCGGGTCGTTTTGATGGACCCGCATGGTCAGCGTGTCATGCGAGTTGATGGTGGTGACCGAGGCATACCCGGGCGTATTGGAACTGGAATCGGCAAGAATGGGCTGCGACGGGGCCGGGTTTTTTAAGATGAACTCCGATCGGACCTTTCCCGTGATGGTGCCCCCGTGGCGGTGGTGCGCGATCGGGGCCGACATCGTGATCAAGGGGAGCTTCGCCGCAGGCGGTGACACAAGATCGGCCTGCCAGCCAGCCCATACGAGCGTGAAGCCTTGAATTTCCAGGAATCCATCGCCCGCACTGGTAGAGGAGGTGCCGACGTTGTAGAAGCCGGGATTGAGCTTGTTTCCGCGGTTGACGATCTCGAGCAGCATCGCCCGATTGGAGTGGCTCATGTCGGCCGGCTTGAGTATCGACACCACGGTCGAGTACTCGACCATTCCGCGCGCATTGCGGGGCGCCAGTTTGATATCCTGGATCACCTTGTTCAAGGGATCCTCCGGGTCGATCTCGCCGTAGGCGGTCCCGTCCAGCTGCTCGTACAGCCCCACACCATCGAACAGTGTGGTGCCATAAGGGTAGGTGGCCGGACCGAAAACGATCCTGGTCACGCGCGCTTCAGTATTGGCAACAAAACCGGACGCCAAACCAGCGATGCAAGTAATCGCGGCGATTCTACGGATGTCCGCTCGACGAACAAAACCCTCTGCCATGGCTGCACTTCCTGTGGAAAGTTGACGGATCTGACGCTCAAACTCGGGAAGACCCGCCAACGCGGCCCGCAGGAGCGACTTCAGCAAGTGCGGGTTGGGCGCACTTGACCGACGTCAAGCTACCGGATCGCACTCATCCGATTGACTTCGTGAATCGGATTTTGCTGGCCGATTTCTCGCCATGTTTTATTGGTCGATTTCTCGCAATGGCGCTTGCGCGGTTGGCATGCCACATTGCGCCAGCGTTTGTCCATCTTTGATTCCTATCGCTTTTGGTTTGTTCGCGAACGCGGCGTACAACTGTCCCTGAAAAGCCAAGCGGCCACCGCTTCGCTGCACTGCGCTGGCCGTTTGCCGCTCGGAGGCCTGAATTCGAGGCATTTGCCGGCCGTTTTCACGGATTCGTCCGGGCCGCGCCGGTGCGATACCTCACCGGATGTCCGCGCGAATCTGCCGCACCGTCCTGTCGTGCCTGCTCGCCGCCACCGCGCCCGCCGCGACGGCGATGGGCTTTGCCGGCCTGGAGCGGCTGATCGCCGAACGGCACGTACGCTCGATCGAGGACCTGCTGGCGCTGCTTCCAACGGACATGCGCTCGCGCTACGTGCTGATGTTCCGCAGCCGCAGCCTGCACGGA
>DATKFG010000100.1:0-24223 GCA_035511515.1 Burkholderiaceae bacterium
TTCATCCGCCGCCCGGTGCTGGCGGCTGTGATCAGCCTGCTGATCCTGGTGCTGGGGCTGCGCTCGCTGGCCGGCCTTTCGGTCAACGAGTATCCGCGCACGCAAAATGCGGTGGTCACCATCAGCACCACCTATTACGGCGCCGACGCCGAGACGATGGCGGGCTTCATCACGCAGCCGCTGGAAGCGGCGATCGCGCAGGCGCAGGGAATCGATTACCTGTCGTCCAACAGCTTCACCGGGCAATCGGTGATCACGGCCACGCTGCGCCTGAACTACGACGCCAACCGAGCCCTCACCGACATCACGACCCAGGTCAACTCGGTGAAGAACCAGTTGCCGCCGCAGGCGCAGCAGCCGGTGCTGTCGGTGCAGATCGGCGAGTCGGTCGATTCGATGTACCTGGGCTTTTACAGCCAGGCGATGCCGACCAACGACATCACCGACTACCTGTACCGGGTGGTCAAGCCGCAGCTCGACGCCGTCGAGGGCGTCAGGAACGCGGAAATCCTGGGCGCGCGCCTGTTCGCGCTGCGTGCCTGGCTCGACTCGGACCGGATGGCGGCGCACGGCGTCACGGCGGCCGACGTGTCGGCGGCGCTGACGGCCAACAACTACCTGGCAGCACTCGGCGCCAGCAAGGGCCAGGTGGTCAGCGTCGACCTGCGCGCCGGCACCGATCTGCACAGTGTCGAGGAGTTTCGCAGGCTGGTGGTGGCGCAGCGCAACGGCGCGATCGTGCGGTTGCAGGACGTGGCCAACGTGACGCTGGGATCCGAGAACTACGACTTCAATGTCGCCTTCGGCGGACAGAATTCGCTGTTCATCGGCATCAAGGTCGCGCCCGAAGCCAACCTGCTCGAGGTCGCGCGCCGCGTGCGCGAGGTGCTGCCGTCGATCCAGCAGCAACTGCCCTCCGGGCTGAGCGGCAAGGTCGCCTATGACGCCACCGAGTTCGTGCAGGCGTCGATCGACGAGGTGGTCAAGACGCTGATCGAGGCGCTGCTGATCGTGAGCGCGGTGATCTTCCTGTTCCTGGGACGGCTGCGCGCGGTCGTGATCCCGGTGATCGCGATGCCGTTGTCGCTGATCGGCACCTTCTTCGTGATGCTGGTACTGGACTACTCGATCAACCTGTTGACGCTGCTGGCGCTGGTGCTGTCGATCGGGCTGGTGGTCGACGACGCCATCATCGTGGTCGAAAACGTCGACCGCCACATGAAGGCCGAGCGGCACGGCGCGCTCGAAGCAGCGCTGATGGCGGCCCGCGAGCTGGGCGGTCCCATCATCGCGATGACGGTGGTGCTGGTCGCGGTGTACGTGCCGATCGGTTTTCAGCGCGGACTGACCGGGGCCCTGTTCACCGAATTCGCCTTTTCGCTGGCCGGGGCGGTGACCGTATCGGGGATCATCGCGCTGACGCTGTCGCCGATGATGTGCTCGCGCCTGTTCGGAGGGCGCATGCGCGAGAGTCCGTTTGCGTCCTTCGTCGACCGCCAGTTCGACCGGCTGCACGGCGGCTACCTGCGCTGGCTCGACAGCCTGCTGAAGACCTGGCCGGTGCTGGTCGTGATGGGCGCGCTGCTGCTGGGCGCGGTGGTGTACCTGTTCCAGACATCGAGCTCGGAGCTGGCGCCCCAGGAAGACGAGGGCATCGTTCTGGGCCAGGTCACCGGCCCGCCCGACGCCACCGCCGAGCAGATGCTCGGCCACCAACGCCAGATGTTCGACATCGCGCACGAGATGCCTGAGTACTACCAAATGTTCCAGATCACGGGCGATCCCAGCGTCAACCAGGGATTTGCCGGCGTGATGTTCAAGCCCTGGAACCAGCGCACGCGCGGCGCCGACGAGCTGCAGCAGGAGCTGCAGAACAAGTGGAACTCGATCGCGGGTACGCGGATCGGCGCATTCCAGTTCCCGTCGCTGCCGGGCGCGTTCGGACTGCCGGTGCAGTTCGTCATCACCACCACCGAGCCGTTCGACCGGCTCAACGAGGTCGCCAAGGCGGTGCTCGACAAGGCCAATGCGAGCGGGATGTTCTTCTTCGTCGACAGCGACCTGAAGATCGACAAACCGCAGTCCACGCTGGCCGTCGACCGCGACCTGATCGCGTTGATGGGATTGAACCAGCAGGACGTGGCCAGCTCGTTGACGAGCGCTCTGGGTGGCGGCTACGTCAACTACTTTTCGATCGCGGGCCGCTCCTACAAGGTCATTCCCCAGGTGCAGCAAATCGACCGCCTCAATCCCTCGCAGGTGCTGGACTACTACATCCGGACCCCGAACGACGTGGTCGTGCCCGTGCGCACGATCGGCCGCCTCGAGACCCGGGTCGAGCCGGAAACGATCGCGCATTTCCAGCAGCTCAATGCGGTGACCATCATCGGGGTGCCGACGCCCTTCGTTTCTCAGGGCGATGCGCTCGGCTTTCTGACGCGGATCACGCGCGAGACAGCCTCCAACGCCTATCGGATCGATACATCCGGCCCGTTGCGCCAGTTCGTGCAGGAGTCCGGTGGTTTCGCCACCACGCTGCTGTTTGCGGTGATCATCATCTACCTGGCGCTGGCGGCGCTGTTCGAGAGCTTCCGCGACCCGATCGTGATCCTGGTCTCGGTGCCGATGGCGCTGTTTGGAGCGCTGTTCTCGATGTGGCTGCTGACGCAGGTGAACGGAATCCTGCTGAACGCGTTGCACATATCGGCCCTGAACGAGTTCGCCAAGGCCTCGACGCTGAACATCTACACGCAGGTCGGGCTGGTAACGCTGATCGGGCTGATCAGCAAGCACGGGATCCTGATCGTCCAGTTCGCCAACAATCTGCAGCTCGCCGGCCGCGAACGGATCGAGGCCGTGGTGGAAGCCGCCGGAGTGCGGCTGCGCCCGATCCTGATGACCACGGCCGCGATGGCGGTGGGCGTGCTGCCGCTGGTGTTCGCGTCGGGGGCCGGCGCGGCCGGGCGGCGCGCGATGGGGATCGTGATCTTCACCGGCCTGTCGATCGGCACACTGTTCACGCTGTTCGTGGTGCCGGCGATGTATGCCTTCCTGGCCGCCCGGCATACGAAGGCGCCGGGTGATCTGCCCTCACGGCCGTCGTCCGTGCCGCAAGCGGAAGCGGCGAGCCCGGGGTGATTCAGCGCCCTCAGAAACGCCAGCCGATTCCAACCTGAGCCACCGGCCAGAACTTCAGGCTGCTGGTCTTGTCTTGCAGCCTGGCCTGCTCGGTGGCCACGTCGGTGGCGAGCTGGCTGCACGTGGCAGTGCCCTGTATCGCCGGCCCGCAGGTGCCGACCAGCGACACGCGGTGATTCTGATACTGCAGGCCCAGGTCGACCGACCCGAACAATCCGTGCCCGTGCGGCGACGTGCCCCAGCCGGTGCCGAGGTAGGGGATGGCCCTGGAGAAATTCAACCTGCCCCTGAGACCGATCTCAGAGGCCGGATAGGTGTTGCCGTTGATGGTGAACGTGCCGGAGGACGGGCGCGCGCTCAGGTCGTAGGTGTTCAGGTTGTAGACCATCCCGCCCGAAACCCGCCATACGCCGCCCAGCGGATGCCAGTCCACCAGGCCGAGCGCGTTCGCAAATCGCAGCCGCGCGTCGTAATCGACGCTGGTCTCGTGCAGGCTGTGCGGGATCACCCCGTAGTCGAATTGCAGCCGCGCGCCGAAATGGTCGCCGATCGCGTACTGAAACTCCAGCCCGGCGCCGTCGGTGCCGGCCTTCAGCGCGATCCCCTGGCCGAATGCGCAGCCGGCCGTCAGCCACGGCCAGGCCGTGATGAGCGCGCGCATCGTCAAGCGTGCTGTGGCTTTCATCTGGCCGTCGCCTCCCGAGCTTCAAGCCACCGTGATCCGGGCCCAGCGGCGTTTGCCCAGCTGCAGCACGTAGGTCCCGCGCGGCAGCACCAGCGCGCGGTCCTCGACTTTCTGGCCGTCGATCCGCACTCCGCCCTGCTCGATCGCGCGGATCGCCTCGCTGCCGGACGGCGCCAGGCCGGCCTGCTTCAGCAGGGCCGACACCGCGATGCCGGCCTTGCCCTGCAGCGCAAACGTGAAATGCGGCATCTGCGCCGGCGCCTCGCCCTGGC
The DNA here is from genome assembly GCA_035511515.1 of Burkholderiaceae bacterium. Taxonomy (GTDB): domain Bacteria; phylum Pseudomonadota; class Gammaproteobacteria; order Burkholderiales; family Burkholderiaceae_F; genus VBCK01. The sequence continues at coordinate 4,096 of DATKFG010000100.1, forward strand.
GGAAGCGCGCCTCGAAATCGCGCAGGGCCTGGTCGGCGGCCTGCGGCGAATGAAAGCGCGCCACGATCTCCTGGCCCAACAGCACCTTGATGTCGCGCGGATTGCGTCCCTGCGCCACCTCGCGTTTGAAGGCCTCGATTTGGGCCTGGGTGCGCGTCGACACCAGCTCGTAGTAGCGCCACATCAGGTCGTCGGAGATCGACATGATCTTTCCGAACATCTCCGAGGGCGGCTCCGCGATGCCGACGTAATTGTTCTTCGACTTCGACATCTTCTCGACGCCATCGAGCCCCTCGAGCAGCGGCATCGTCAGGATGCACTGCGGCTCCTGGCCGTAATGACGCTGCAGCTCGCGCCCGACCAGCAGGTTGAACTTCTGGTCGGTGCCGCCCAGCTCCAGGTCCGAGCGCAGCGCGACCGAGTCGTAGCCCTGCATCAGAGGGTAAAGAAGCTCATGCATCGCGATCGGCTGTCCCTCCCGATAGCGCTGGCTGAAATCGTCGCGTTCCAGCAGCCTCGCCAGCGTGTAGTGCGAAGCCAGGCGAATCATGCCGTCGGCCCCCAGCGGCGCGGACCACTCGGAGTTGTAGCGGATCTCGGTGCGGGTGCGGTCGAGCACCAGCGCGGCCTGTTCGAAGTACGTGCGGGCGTTGGTTTCGATCTGCTCGCGCGTCAGCGGCGGGCGGGTCGTATTGCGGCCGGAAGGGTCACCGATCATCGACGTGAAGTCCCCGATCAGGAAGATCACCGTGTGGCCCAGATCCTGAAGCTGGCGCAGCTTGTTCAGCACGACCGTGTGGCCGAGGTGAATGTCGGGCGCGGTCGGATCGAGCCCCAGCTTGCACCGCAGCGGGGTGCCGCTTGCGAGCGAACGCTTCAGCTTGGCCACCAGGTCGGCCTCGACCAGCAGCTCGTCGCAACCGCGCTTGACGACCTTCAACGCGTGCTCGATCGCGGAGTCGTCGGAGGCAGGCGTGGAGTCGGACATGCGAGGCGGCCGATGTGCGGTTCGATGGCGACGCAGGATGCGAGCGCACGCCGATTGGAGTCTAATCGAAGCGTTCGCGCGGCCGGAGGCAAATGCGGTGAACGAAGCGGCAACGTCGAATGCTCTGTACATCGGGGTGATGACCGGCACCAGCCTGGACGGCGTCGATGCGGTGCTGGCGGATCTGGCCGGTTCGCAGCCACGGATGCTGGGGCATGCGTTCCTGGCGCTGGCGGACGACCTGCGCCGGGAGCTGCTGCTGCTGTCGGCCAGCGGCCGGGACGAGTTGCATCGGGGCGCGATCGCCTCGCAGCACCTGGCGCGCGTGTTCGCGAGCGCGGTCCAGCAGTTGCTCCTCAACGCCCAGGTCGAGCCCGAGCAGGTGCGCGCGATCGGCGTGCACGGACAGACGGTGCGGCATAACCCGGAAGCCGGCTACACGATCCAGCTGAATGCGCCGGCCGTTCTGGCCGAGCTGACCGGCATCGACGTGGTGGCCGATTTCCGCAGCCGCGACGTCGCCGCCGGCGGCCAGGGCGCCCCGCTGCTGCCGGCGTTTCACGCGGCGCTTTTCACCACGCAATCGCCGCGCGCGGTCGTCAACATCGGCGGCATCGCCAACGTGACCGGCTTGCCTGCGTCCGGCAGCGACCGGGCCGTGATCGGCTTCGACTGCGGACCGGGCAACGTGCTGATCGACGCCTGGGCGGCGCAGAGCGTTGGAGACCCCTTCGATCGGGACGGCGCCTGGGCCGGCGGCGGACACAGCAATGCGACCCTGCTGCAGGCGCTGCTGGAGGAGCCGTATTTTTCGCTGGCGCCGCCGAAAAGCACCGGCCGGGAGCTGTTCAACCTGGAATGGCTGTCGCAGCGGCTGGCGCAACGCGCCATCGATGCGCGGGACGTGCAGGCCACCTTGACGCGGCTGACCGCCGTAACGATCGGGCAGGCGATCATGCAGCACGCCGCGCATGCGGCCGACGTTCTGGTGTGCGGGGGCGGGGCGTTCAATTCGACGTTGATGCGGATGCTGGGCGAGGAGTGCGCGCCGCGCGCGGTTGCTTCCACGGCCGCCTTCGGCGTGGCGCCCGATCATGTCGAGGCATTTGCGTTCGCCTGGCTTGCCCGCGAGCACGTGCTGGGGCGGCCCGCCTCGATGCCGGCGGTCACCGGAGCACGCGGCGCGCGCGTGCTGGGCGCGTTGTATCCGGCTGGCTGAACCTGCGCTTGAACGCTACCCCGCCCCTGCGCGGCCGCGAAGGGCGCACCTGATATATCAAGAACTTCTAGCGCTTCGCCGCGCGATGCTTCGATTGGCTGCCGACATAGGCTGTTGAAAAAAAGCAACAAAATCGGTTCTGAACGTGAACAAGTCAGACGATTTTCTTCATTCCAGGTAAGTCCTCTGCGAGAATTTTCGAAGCTTCTCCACCAAAAACAGCCGTTGAGAAGACAGGCGGGGGCGGGGCCTCGTCGGGCGCAGCTCCATTTCAACAACCGAGAGGAAGAATCAATGCACAAGACTGTGATTGCTCTGGCAATCGCCGGAATGGCTGCCGCGCCGGCCTTTGCCGACTCGAACGTGACGCTCTACGGATCGGTGGATTACGGCTTTGTCACTCGCTCTGGCAAGAGCGGGCTTACGGGAAATCCGTCTTTGCCCAAGCAGGAATTCGCCAGCGACATCACCGGCCAAAATGCACTGGGCTTCAAGGGCGCCGAGGACATCGGCAACGGCACCAAGGTGATCTTCGAGCTGGAAGCCGGGTTCCTGACCGATAACGGCACCAACAGCCTGCCGACTATTAACAACAACGGCGTGGGCACTAACCCCGGCAGCGGCCCGATCTTCCGGCGGCATTCGTGGGTCGGCTTGACCGGCAGCTGGGGCACGGCCTTGGGCGGGCGCGTCGACGGCGCGCGCTGGGGGGTTTCGACCCGCTACGATCCGTTCGGCGGCGCCGGCGTTGCCAACCAGTCGTCGTTGCAGGTGCACGCCGCGCGCGCCGACAATGCGATCGCGTACGTGACGCCGAACGTCGAGGGCCTGTACGCGGTGCTGGCCTACACCAGCCAGTTGATTGGACAGGAAGCGGCTGGCAACAACGCCGACAACCGCCTTTGGGTGATCCAGCCGAATTACGTGGTGGGGCCGCTGTCGGTCACGCTGAACTACGAACACCTGACCAATCACAACGGCGCTCCCGACGCCCAGTCGCTGAGCGGATTCGATCCCAGTCCGAAGCTGAACATCTATGTGATGGGCGCCTCGTACGACTTCGGCGTAGCCAAGCTGATGGGATACTGGGAGCACCTGAAGTTCGACGGCAACGCGGCCTGCTTCAAGGTCGGCGGCGCGCTATGCAACGAGACCAGCTGGCTCGTCGGCGGCGTGATACCGATCACCGAGGCCGACAGTGTTAAGGTCTCCTACGTGGAGTACACCGACCATTCGCCATTGCAGGACAGCTGCCGCAAGGCGGGTATCGGCGCCACTCACTTCGTGAGCAAGCGCACCAATTTCTTTGCCGACTTTGCGGCGATCTGGCAGCGCGACAAGGGCGCCTGCACGATCTACTTCAACGGCTACGGGTCCTCGGCTGACGACGGCACGGGCGACAACCGCGCCGGTGTCGGCACGCGCGGGTTCGACGTCGGTATCCAGCATCGCTTCTGATCGGGCGATTTCTGAAAGAGAACGGGCGCCTTTGGCGCCCGTTTTTTTGCGGCCCGCTGACGGACCGGCAGATCGTCCGGGTCGGTCAGGCCGAAAACGAAGACCCGCACCCGCAGGTCGTGGTCGCGTTCGGATTCTTGATCACGAACTGCGCGCCCTCGATGTCCTCCTTGTAGTCGATCTCGGCGCCCACCAGGTACTGGTAGCTCATCGAATCGATCAGCAAGGTCACCCCATTGCGCTCCATCGTCGTGTCGTCCTCGTTCACGACCTCGTCGAATGTGAAGCCATACTGAAAGCCGGAGCAGCCGCCGCCCTGCACGAATACGCGCAATTTGAGCGCGGAATTGCCTTCCTCGTCGATCAGCTGCTTGACTTTTGCGGCCGCAGCATCGGAAAACTGCAGCGGCGCGGGGATTTCAACAGCGGCGTTCATTCGTTGGGCTCCAGGGGTGCCAGCGGCTCATTATCGCCGATTTTGACCAGGCGACAGTACGCAGGGTTCCCGGCGCCCGGACACCGGATTTCGTCGGTTCGCCATCGACTGGACCCACCCAAACGGGTGTGTCAAAAAAGTCACAGAGGGGCTACCTGCTTGGTGCACGGTTAGTACTTAGGTCACAATCGGTGGCCATGCTGGCTTCAATGCACAAAATCAGGGTGATGCGCGCACTCGCCCGTGCGAATCGCCTGGTAAACCTGTTTTCGGGGGCCTGATCGTCGGCAATTGCCCGGCGCCGGTGCCGAGGGAAACGTCCGGTCGGTCGGACAGGGTTGAATTTGTTTCTATCCAGTGGGGGAGAACCTACGTGAAGAAATATCTCGCATACGTCGGTGCCGTGAGTGCGCTGGCTGCCCTGGGAAATGTCGCGCACGCCGCGGACGCGACGGACGACAGCCTGACGTGGTTCGGCGTCACGCTGTATGGGACGTTCGATGTCGGCTACACCTACCAGAACCGCGGAACGCCGTTGAATGACTACTTCCCACCCGGCCTGGAATACATGGTGCAGAAAAACGCGACCAAGAGTATCTCGTCCGTGAGCGAGAACGGGATGAGTCAGTCGAAGGTCGGCCTGCGCGGCATCCACGAGTTCTTCCCGGGCTTCTCGGGCATTTTCAGGATGGAAACCCACTTCCAGCCGCTGTCGGGCAATCTGTCCGACGGCGTGAAGTCGGTCGTGCAGAACAACGGCGTCTTTGCGCCGAACCAGAGCACCAACGGCGACTCCAACCGGGCCGGCCAGCCGTTCGGCGGCCAGATTTACGCGGGAGTCCAAACGAAGACGTACGGCACGCTGACGATCGGGCGGCAGCTTTCGCTGCTGGCGGATAACATCGGCAAGTACGATCCGCTCAGCGGCTCATACGCGTTTTCGTTCCTCGGCTATTCGGGAACGTTCGGCGGCAGCGGCGACACGCAGGATCTGCGGCTGGACAACTCGGTCAAGTACTTCAACCAGATCGAGCAGTTCCGGATCGCGGGCATGTTTTCGAACGGCTATGGCACGGGCTCCGGCGGCAACGCCCTGGAGGCCGACGTCGGCGGCGATCCGCTGCCGGGCTTGTCGATCGATGCGGTCTACGCCAACAAGAAGGACGCGATCCTGGTAACACCGGCGGCCCCCGGGGTGTTCCACACCTGCGTGGCGCCAGCGGCACCGCCGACCTGCCTGCCCGCCACTGTCTCGTTCGACACCGCAGTCAACGCCACCGTGTCGGACGACTGGACGTGGGGGGTGTTGGGTTCCTACCTGTGGCGCCAGTTCAAGTTCTCGGCGGGCTTCGAGGACATCCACTTCCGCAATCCGCAGACCAAGCTGTTCCCCGGGCAGCCCGACCTCGGCGGCTATACGCTCGGCTGGGTTAACAACAACGCGTACCCGGAAAAGGCGAAAATCCTGCAGTACCATTTCGCGGGCGTGAAGTATTCGTTCAACTCGCATCTGGACATCTTCGGCGCCTGGTATTACATCCTGCAGAACCAGTTCCGGCACGGCGCGGCCATCACGTGCCCCGGCGGAAACCTGGCAGCAACGTTCCATGAAAATTCCGCGTGCAGCGGCCGGCAGGCCGGCTACTCGCTGGTGGCGGATTACAAGTTCGACCGGCACTTCGACGTGTACGTGGGTGCGATGTATTCCCACCTGGCCGACGGGCTCGCCGCCGGCACCGCCGCCTCGGCCGGCAATCCGGCCTTCACCTCCAACACCTTCTCGATCGATCCGACCATCGGCGGGCGCTTCAACTTCTGACGACTCTGACCCCCCTCTCACGCAAGTGGGAGCGGGGCAAATGCGAGGCCCCTGCGGGGGCCTTTTTGTTTCCCCTCCAACGCTACGACGCTGCGGCAAGTCACCGCGAAGGGCCTTTGCGCCGTCGTCGTAGACTGGCGGTTTGCTCGAGCAAACCGAGGCGGGAAGTCGCGGTGTGGAACTTGTCGTTCCCGTATCGCGTCGAACGAAATGACCGGGCGGCGGTTTTGTGCAACGCAACGGACCGCCCTCGGCTGCAAGGAACCGCGTGAATCTGGTCGAAGCTGTCCTTAAGCGTCCCTATACGGTCCCGGCGGTCCTGATCCTGATCTGCCTGCTCGGTGTCGGCGCCGCGCTGCGGATGCCGGTGGACATATTCCCCGAAATCGACATCCCGGTCGTCAGCGTCGTGTGGACGTACAACGGGATGAGCGCCCGCGACATGCAGAACCGGATCCTGACGCTGCACGAGCGGCAGCTCGCCTCGCTGGTGGACGACATCGCACGCATCGAGGCCAACAGCTACACCGGCGTAGGCGTCGAGAAGATCTACCTGCACGAAGGCGCCGATGTCACGCGCGCGGTGTCGCAGCTGGCCAGCAGCGCGCTGGTGGTGCTGAAGTACATGCCGCCGAACATCACCCCGCCGCTGGTGCTGCGTTACGGCGCCACCGACGTGCCGATCATTCAGCTGAGCCTGTCGAGCAATTCACTGCCCGACACCAAGCTGAACGACCTGGGGCAGAACATCATCCGTCCGGCGCTCGCCGTGGTGCACGGCGCCGAAGTCCCGTATCCGTACGGCGGCAAGCCGCGCGTGATCATGGCCGACCTGGACACGCGCGCGCTGCAGGCGCGCGGCCTGTCGCCGTCGGACGTGAGCGCCGCGCTGCAGCGGCAAAACGTGATTCTGCCGTCCGGCGACGTCAAGATCGGCAACAAGGACTACCTGCTGGCGATGAACAACAGCCCCGACCTGATCGGCGCGATCAATTCGCTGCCGGTACGGGAGGTCGCGGGCCGCACCGTTTTCATGCGCGACGTGGCGAGCGTGCACGACGGTTTCCAGGTGCAGACCAACTCGGTATCCGTGGACGGCTCGCCGGGCGCCCTGATGACGGTGCGCAAGACCGGGGGCGTATCGACGCTGGCCGTGATCGACGGGGTGCGGGCTGCGCTGCCGGATCTGCGGCACGTGGTCCCCGCCGGCGTGACCATCAAACCGGTGTTCGATCAGTCGCTGTTCGTGAAGGCGGCCCTGGACAGCGTGATGATGGGCGGCCTGATGGCCGCCGGCCTGACCGCGATGATGATCCTGCTGTTCATGGGGAACTGGCGGCTGACGCTGATCATCCTGGCGGCGATCCCTTTGTCGATCATCACCGCGGTGCTGGTGATGTACGTCGGCGGCAATACGCTGAACACGATGACGCTCGGGGGCTTCGCCCTGGCCGTAGGGATCCTGGTCGACAACGGCACCGTGGTCATCGAGAACATCGAGCGGCACGTCGGCCTGGGCGAGCCGCTCAGGACCGCGATCCTGCGCGGCACCTCCGAGGTCGGTCTTCCGACCGTACTGTCGACGTTTTGCATCTGCATCGTGTTCGTCCCGGTGTTCCTGTTGCAGGGCACCGCCAAGTACCTGTTTTCTCCGCTGTCGGTATCGGTGTGCATCTCGCTGATCGCCAGCCTGGCGCTGTCCTTCACGATGGTGCCGCTGCTGTTCGAGTACCTGATGCGCGGGCAGGCGCACGGCGCGTTCGCGCACGCGCCCGCTGCGCCGGCCGCCACGCGTGGGCGCCGCCTGCTCGAGGCGTTCACCGCGGTCCATGTCGGCTTCGAATCGCGCTTCCGGGCGTTCCGCGAGGCGTATCGCAATGCACTGTCCTGGGTGATGACGCAGCCGAAGCTGACGATCGGTTTCTTCGCCGCACTGATGGTCGCATCGCTGCTGCTGTTTCCGGGCCTGGGCCGCGACTTCTTCCCCCAGGTCGACGCGGGGCAGATGCGGCTGCACGTGCGGGCGCCGCCCGGCACGCGGCTGGAAAGGACGCAGGAGTACTTCTACCGGGTCGAGGTGGCGATCCGTGCGATCGTCGGTAGCGATCAGGTCGCGACGGTGCTGGACAACATCGGGATGCCCTACAGCGGCATCAACATGGCGTTGAGCGACACCGCGACGGTCGGACCGATGGACGGCGAAATCCTGATCTCGCTGCGCACGGGGCATCGGCCGACCGCCGGGTTTGTCGCGCAGCTGCGCCAGCAATTGCCGCGACGCTTTCCCGATCTGCAGTTTTTCTTCCAGCCGGCCGATATCGTCGACCAGGTGCTGAACTTCGGTCAGCCGGCCCCGATCGACATCCGCGTATCCGGCCTCGACGGCGACGCGAGTTACGCCCTGGCCAGCAAAATCGCGCGCGATCTGAAACGGATCCCCGGAATCGTCGACTCGCACGTGTTCCAGGTTCCCGATGCCCCGGCGCTGACGATCGACGTGGACCGCGCCCTCGCCAGCGAGGTCGGCGCGAGCCAGCAGGCCACGGCCAACAGCGTGCTGGTGGCGACCAATTCGAGCGCCCAGCTGTATCCGAACTTCTGGGTCGATCAGCACACCGGAGTGAGCTACCCGCTGGCGGTTCAGGTGCCGACCTACCGGATCGACTCGACGCAGGACATCCGGACCATCCCGGTGACCGCGGAACAGGGCGGAGAGCAGCGCCAGCTGCTGATGAACGTCGCCAATTTCGGCCGCGCCCGCCTGCCGATGGTGACCTCCCAGTTCAACATCCGGCCCGTGTTCGACGTGCACGCCGACGTGCAGGGGCTCGACCTGCAATCGGCCGCGGACGCTATCGGCAACCTGCTGGAAGCGGACCGCCCCCCGCCGGAAAAAGCGATCCAGGTGGTGCTCAGCGGCCAGGTCGAGACGATGCTGGAGAGCTATTCGGGGCTTTTCACCGGGATCGCGCTGGCGGTCGTCCTGGTGTACCTGTTCCTCGTGATCAATTTCCAGAGCTGGGTCGTCCCGGCGATCGTGCTGACCGCCGTTCCGTTCGCGCTTGGGGGAGTAATGTGGATGCTGTTCCTGACCCAGACCCATCTGAGCGTTCCGGCCCTGATGGGCACGCTGATGTGCATCGGTCTGACCACGGCCAACAGCATCCTGGTGGTGACGTTCGCCAATCAGCGGATGCAGCACGGCGACGATTCGCTCGTTGCGGCCGTCACGGCCGGCTGCACGCGGCTGCGCCCGGTGCTGATGACCGCCGGCGCGATGATCCTGGGGATGATCCCGATGGCCTTCGGGGTCGGCGAGGGCGGCGAACAGAACGCGCCGCTGGCGCGGGCGGTGATCGGCGGTCTGCTGTTCGCCACCTTCGCCACGCTGGTGTTCGTTCCCACGATGTACCGGCTGCTGCGGCGGCACCACCATTCTGCGGCCGGCCCTCGGGCGGCCCCGATTGACACTCGATAAGGCGCACGACGTGCAGCAAGACCCGCCCGCACAGTCGGACCTGGAAGGCCGCGTATCGGTCGAGTTCTCTGCGGACAGCGGCCGCAAGATCCGGCGCTTTGCGCTGGTCGTGGTGCTCGCCCTGGGGGCCGGATTCGCGGTGGTGAGCCTGCTGAAAGCGCACGAGCGCAGCGAGCTGGCGGCGCTGTCGAAGAGCGAGGCGGCGCGCCGGCCGGCCGTCGTCGTGACCACCGTGCGCGCGGCCGAACGCGGCCGGCCCCTGAGCCTGCCCGGCGAAACGGCGGCTTGGCTGCAAAGCACGATCTACGCGCGGGTCAACGGCTATGTGGCCGCCTGGTACGTCGACATGGGCGACCGCGTGCGCAAGGGGCAGGTGATGGCGCTGATCGACACCCCGGAGCTGGACGCCCAGCTCGCTGCCGCGCGGGCCCAGCTGCACGCAGCGCAGGCGCAGGTCCACGTGCGCGAGGCCGAGGCGGAGTTCGCCACGACGACCTACGAGCGCTGGCGCGACTCACCAAAGGGGGTCGTCTCGGACCAGGAGCGCGAAGCCAAGAGAGCCGATTACGACAGCGCGGTCGCCCGTCTGAACGCGGCCCGTGCCCAGGTGGCGCTGAACCAGGCCGAGGTGGACAACATTTCCGCCATCGCGGAGTTCAAGCACGTGGCGGCTCCGTATGACGGCATCGTCGTAGAACGCCGGATCGACATCGGCAACCTGGTCACGGCCGGCAGCACCGCGTCCACCTCGCCGCTGTATCGAATCAGCCAGGATCGTCCGATGCGGGTGTTCGTCGACGTGCCGCAGAGCGCATCGACCGAGCTGCTGCGCCCAGGCATACCCGTGCGGGTTCGCACCAGCGGGCTGCCAGGTAAGGTGTTCGAGGGCGCCGTGACGCGCACCTCCGAGGCCATCAACCCGCAGGCGCGCACGTTGAAAGTCGAAGTCGACCTGCCCAATCACGACCGGCTGTTGATACCGGGCATGTATGTCGAGGTCGGGTTCAGCGTCGGCGAGACCAGCCGGCCGCAAGTCCCGCCAGCGGCGCTGGTGTTCCGCGCCAGCGGGCCGCAGGTCGCGCTGATCGATGCGGAAAGCCGCGTGCAGTTCGTCAACGTCACGATCGCTCGCGACGAGGGCAACGTGGTGGAGCTCGGTTCGGGCGTGAAGCCCGGCGACAAGGTCGCCCTGAACATCAGCAGCCTGATCGCGAACGGCGAGCAGGTCAGCGTGAACGAGTCGACCGACTACGGCCAGGCCGCTGGGCTGGCTTCGGCCAAGGGCGAAGGTGCCGCACCGCACTGACAGCACCGTGGTGAGCCGTCTGGTTCGCGGCTGTCAGGCCGCCGCGCTGGCCGGCCTGGTCGGCGCCTGCGCGGTGGGACCCAACTACCACCCACCGCAGGTCGATCTGCCGGGCCACTTCGTCGAGACGCCGCAGCCAGCCGCCAGAGTGGACAGCGCCAAATCTGCGGCCGTCGAGATAACCTCCTGGTGGCAAGCGCTGCACGATCCGGAGCTCGATTCACTGGTGGAGCGCGCCTTGAAAGGCAATCCCAGCCTGGAGATCGCGCTGGCGCGCCTGCAGCAGGCGCGAACGTTTGAATTGGCGGTCACGGGCTATGCGCTGCCCCGCGTCGTGGCTGCGGCCGGCGGCGGCAAAGGAACGGGCTCCGACCTGGCTCGCGGCGGTCGGGTACCGACCGGGCTGGCCACCTCCGATCGTCGGCCTACGGGCGGGCAGATCGACATGGTCTCGGGGTTCGATGCGGCCTGGGAACTGGACCTGTTCGGCCGGTTGAGGCGGCAAATCGAAGCGGCCCACTACGATGCCCAGGCGGCGGCGGCCGCGCGCGACGCAGTGCAGGTGACCGTGATCTCCGATGTCGCGCGCGCCTACCTGGACCTGCGCGGCCTGCAGATGCAGCTGGCCGTGCAGCTGCAAAGCCTGCGCGCTGAACAGGATCTGCTCAACGTCGTGCAGGCCCGCTTCGACCGCGGCATCATCAACGAGCTCGACGTGACGCTGGCGCGCCGCCAGCTTGCCACGGTGCAAGCACAGATCGCTCCGCTGCGCGCCCAGATCCTGGCTTCTCAGCAAGCCATTGCGGTCCTTTTGGGGCTGTTTCCGCAGGCTCTGGCCTCCGAGCTGTCGCCTGCGGGCCTGATTCCCCCGGTGCCAGACCGGATCGGGCCCGGAATCCCGCTCGAGCTGATCCGCCGCCGCCCAGACATCCGCGAGGCCGAATGGCAACTGGCCGGTGCCACCGCGCGGATCGGCGTGGCCACCGCACAGCTATTCCCCCAGATCGTGCTGAGCGCCGGTGTGGGCGCGCAGGGCCTCGGATCGAGTTGGTCGCCAACCAGCAGCCAGCACATCTGGTCGGCCGGGTACGGCGCAATTGTTCCGTTGCTGGACTTCGGCGTGCTGGATGCGCAAGTCAAGATAGCCGACCTGCAGACCCGCGAGCAGCTGGTCCACTACCAGCAGACGATCCGGGCTGCCGTGCAGGATGTGGACACCGCGCTGCAATCCTACGATGCGCAGCAGCAGCGCCTGGGTGCGCTGGGCGAAGCGGTCGTCGCGAGCCAGCGTGCAACGGAGCTGGCGACACAGCGCTACGACCGGGGACTGACCGATTTTCTGAACGTGATCGACGCGCAGCGCCAGGAATACGATCTCGAAGATCAGTTCGCGGTGGCCCAGATGTCGGTCGCGAACGAATTCGTCAATCTGTATCGCGGCCTTGGCGGGGGCTGGGAGCAGTTCCAGGAACCCCCGGTGCCACGGCCGCTGCCGGCCGTGATGGCGATGTTCCAGCGGCTGATCTCACCGCAATCCAGCCAAGCGCAATAAGGCCGCGCGCCGCGTTCATTTCACCATCGCCGCGTCCGGCCGCGGCGCGCTGGAGGCCAGCTTCAAGCCCGCGCGCGCTTCCGACGGAACGTGCACCATCATCCCCTCGACCACAGCGCCATGGTGCATCTCGAGCGCGCGATAGTTCACATCGCCCAGCACGCGCGCCTTCGGCTGCAGCTCGATCAGCTCGGCGGCGTGGACCGCACCCTGGATCCGGCCGGCCACCACGATATGGCCGGCGCGCACTTCGCCTTCGATGGTGCCGTGCTCGCTGATGACCAGCATGCCGCCTTTTTCGCCTTCGGTGCAGCGAACGGCTCCTCGCACAACGCCGTCCACGCGCAGGCCACCGGAAAAGTTCAGATCGCCGGTCACCGTCGTGCCGGCGCCGATCAGACTGCCGATTTCCTGCGGGATCGCTTTCCTACCAAACATGTTCGCCTCCGTCACTTGCAACAACTAGGAACATCCACCGGGTCGGTGCTCATAGCGTGAAACTCTGCTGGGTCTGTGTTTCGCCGGCCGCCACGACGCGCACCAGGACCGAATGCGCCACCGCACCGCTGGGCAGCGTGAATGCGCCCTCCAGCCGCTGGTAATGGCGAAACGACAGGTCGAACGCTTTGGTGCGTTCCGGCGTGGCGTCCGCCTCCGGAAGCTCGTAAATGAAGGTGCCGCCCTTCTGGGTGAAGCGGACCTCCATCTGCACCGAGCCGACGAAATCGCGGTCGGCCTTGCCGCTTTGCTGGATCAGCAGGCGGAAGCGCATTCGCGAGGACTCGTCGTCGGGCTGCAGCCGAAAGCTGCGAATCACGATTCCTTTGTCGCTCTTGCCGGCCGGCAGCAGGCTGTCGTAGAAGGCCAGGTCTTCCTTCAGCCGCGTGGTCTCGTCCTCCAGCGTCTTGACCTGCTGCATCAGCTGCTCCTGTGCAGCCCGTTCGACCTTCAGCTCGCCCTCGTACGCGTTGGCCAGCACATCGCTGCGGTCGCGCTCGGCGGCCGTCTCGCGCAGCTGCGTCGTCAGCTGCTCGATCTGCGCCGCGAGCTGGCGCCGGTCGGGGCCGGCGAAGTCGCGGCCGTACTCGTAGATCGCCACGCCGGCCGCCGCCGCCAGCGCCGCGGCCAGGAAACCGAGCAGCGCGCGCATCGGCCATGGCAGCGTCGAGCGCACCGTCACGCGAGGCGCGCTCAACGACATGTTTCGCAGCCATAGCTTGCGGCGCATCGTGTGCGGTCAAGGCAACAATGCGATCTGCTCCAGCCCCTCGGTCTCGGGCCGGCCGAACGCGATGTTCATCACCTGCACCGCCTGGCCGGCGGCGCCCTTGACCAGGTTGTCTTCGACCACCAGCACGACGGCCAGATTCCTGGACGGCCGGTGCACCGCGATCCGCGCGACATTGGAGCCGCGCACCGAGCGCGTATCCGGGCAACTGCCGGGCGGCAGCACATCGACGAACGGCTCGTCCCGATAGAAGCGCTCGTACAGCTGCTGCAGGTCCTGATCGACCGCCGATCCGAGCCGCACGTACAGCGTCGAATGGATCCCGCGGATCATCGGGACCAGGTGGGGCACGAACGTGAGCTGAACCGGAACGCCCGCGGCCAGGCGCAGCTCCTGCTCGATCTCCGGTTGGTGCCGGTGCCCGGCGACCGCGTAGGCCCGGAAGTTGTCCAAAACCTCGGCTGCCAGAAGGTCGAGCTCGATCTTGCGCCCCGCCCCGCTGACGCCCGACTTGCAATCGGCGATCAGCCCCTGCCACTCGACTGCGCCGGAGCGCTCGCGCTCGAGCCGCGCCAGCGGCAGCAGGCCCAGCAGCACGCTGGTCGGATAGCAACCCGGAATTGCGATGATGCGGGCCCGCCGGATCGCCTCGCGGGTGGCCTCAGGAAGGCCATAGACGGCATCGCCGAGCAGATCCGGGCAGGCGTGCGTCATTCGGTACCAGCGTTCGAACTCGGCCGTGTCCCGCAGCCGGAAGTCGGCCGCCAGATCGATGACCCGCACGCCCGAGGCCAACAGCTCGCGCGCCTGCGACATCGCCACGCCGTGCGGAGTGGCGAAGAACACCACGTCGCAGCGTTGCAGCTGCGCCGCGGACGGCTCCACGAATGCCAGTGCGACGCGCCCTCGCAGCGACGGGAACAGGCGGTCCACCGCGGTGCCAGCCTCGCCGCGCGAGGTGATCGCGACCAGCTCGACGGCCGGATGCTGGGCCAGCAGACGCAGCAACTCGACGCCGGTATACCCGGTGCCGCCGACGATGCCCGCCCGAATGGATCCGCCCGCTCTGGATGCGCCCATTGCGCCCGCCCCTCGCTTCCGCTGCACCGGAAATTAGACCGTGGCCGGCCGCCCCTTGAATAGCTTCAATCTGGACTTTTATCCGGCCAATTCCGCGCCGGCGGCAACTGGCCGCGGACGGGCCGCGCGGGGCGCTGCCGGCCGAATCGAGCGAAAAAACCCTTAATTTGCAAGTATATGCGGTCCGGCTGGGCGTCCCGGCAGAACGTCACGCGGAAACGCGTTCGTCCGGCCGCACGAGAGACCGCGCGCGGGCTGCCCTCACCCCCGACCCCTCTCCCGCTGCGCGGGCGAGGGGCGATACGGCGTCGCGGGCGCGTAAGCATTCGCACAGACACGGTGGATCGCCCCTCGCCCGCGCAGCAGCAGAGGGGTCGGGGGTGAGGGCGGGTATTGCGGGCTAGCGCTTGGAGAATTGCTTGCGGCGGCGTGCCTTGCGCAGCCCGACCTTCTTGCGCTCGACCTCGCGGGCGTCCCGCGTGACGAGCCCGGCCTTTGACAGCACCGGCTTGAGGGTCTCGTCGTAGTCGATCAGCGCGCGCGTGATGCCGTGGCGCACCGCGCCGGCCTGACCGGACTCTCCGCCGCCGTCCACGTTGATCTGGATGTCGAAGCTGGTCAGATGATTCGTCAACACCAGCGGCTGGCGCGCGATCATGCGGCCGGTTTCGCGATGGAAAAACTCGTCGATCGCGCGCCCGTTGACCGTGATATCGCCCTTGCCGCGCTTCAAAAAGACGCGCGCCACCGAGCTCTTGCGGCGCCCGGTTCCATAATTGTGCTTGCCGATCATCCGTAATCCCTTGCCATCGTCCGTCAGGTCAGATCACCAGCGTCTTGGGCTGCTGCGCCGAATGCGGATGCTCCCCACCCGGGTAGATCTTCAGCTTCTTGATCATCGCGTAGCCCAGCGGGCCCTTCGGCAGCATGCCCTTGACCGCTTTTTGCAGCACCCGTCCCGGGAAGCGCTGCTGCATCTTCAGGAAGGTGGTCTCGTAAACGCCGCCCGGGTAGCTCGAATGGCGCTGATACACCTTGCCGGTGGGCTTGGCGCCGGTCACGCGCAATCCGGCCGCATTGACGACCACGATGTAGTCGCCGGTGTCCACGTGCGGAGTGAATTCCGGCTTGTGCTTGCCGCGCAGGCGCAACGCGATCTGAGCGGCCAGCCGACCCAGCACCTTCTCGTTGGCATCGACCAGAAACCAGTCGCGCCGCACTTCGTGCGGCTTCGCCGAAAATGTCCTCGACGTCATTTTTTGGCCCGGAAAAGCCTTAAATTCTACCTTGTTCCGGCCAGAGCCGGCAAGGTCGATGGGGAGAACGGATCATGCAATGCACGGTGCGGTGGGAAGGCCCTTCCGGCATGGCATTCGTGGCCGAGACCGGCAGCGGCCACCTGGCGTGCATGGACGGAGCACCGGACGGGGGCGGACGCAACCTGGCGCCGCGTCCGATGGAACTGCTGCTGGCGGGCACCGGCGGGTGTACCGCGTACGACGTGGTCCTGATCCTGCAGCGCGGCCGCCATGACGTGCGCGGCTGCGAGGTGCACTTGAAGGCCGATCGCGCTGCCGATGATCCGAAAGTCTTCACCCGGATCGAGTTGCGCTTCGTCGTGCGCGGCCGGGGACTGAAACCGGACGTCGTCGAGCGGGCCGTGCGCCTGTCGCACGAGAAGTACTGCTCGGCCACGGTGATGCTCGAAAAAACGGCGCAGCTGCAGTACAGCGTCGAGATCGTCGAGGACTAACCCTCACCCCCTCCCCTCTCCCGCTGCGCGGGCGAGGGGCGACCAGGCGCCGCAAGTGCGCAGGCATTCGCAAAGGCATGCGGGGTGAGGGCCTCACACGTAATACGCCGTAGCCGTCATCACGCGGGCGGCCATTCGCATCGCGAGCCGCACGGGCGCCGGCAGCTCGGAGCCGCCCAGTTCGCGCGCGGCCAGGCCGTGCAGCTGCTCGTCTTCCTTCATCTGGGCCACGATGGCGCGCGAGGCGTGATCCTGCGCCGGCAGTCGCTCCAGGTGTCCGAGCAGGTGTTGCTCCACCTGTCGCTCGGTTTCGACCACGAAGCCCAGACTGACGCGATCGCCCAGCCGGGAGGCCAGAAAGCCAATCGAGAACGCGCCCGCGTACCAGAACGGATTCAACCAGCTGGTGCGGTCGCCGAGATCTTCGAGCCGCTTGCGGGTCCACGCCAGGTGATCGACCTCCTCGCGGGACGCCCGCTCGAGCGCGGCTCGCACCCCGGCCTCGCGGGCGCCGAGCGCCTGCGCCTCGTACAAGGCCTGCGCGCACACCTCGCCGACATGATCGACCCGGATCAGCGCAGCGGCATGCCGGCGCTCGGACTCCGACAACGCGGCGGGCGGCGCCTCGGCGGCGAGCGGCGGGTACGGACGGCTGGCGATCGACCGTCCACCGACGGTCTGCAGCGCGCGCTGGGCCGCTGCCAGCAGTCGATCCAGCATCGACAGGTTCTGCATACCCACCCAGGTGACCTGCAGGTTCGAAGAACCTGCGACTCAGGCCACCAGTTTAGCCGGCCCAGTTGCGGGATCGTTCGACCGCGCGCCGCCATTGCGCCATCCGGGCCTGGCGCTGATCGGCCGCCAGGGCCGGTTCGAAGCGGCGCCCCACGGCCCACAGGGACGCGATTTCGCCCACAGTGCTCCAGAACCCGACCGCCAGGCCAGCCAGATAGGCCGCGCCCAGGGCGGTGGTTTCGGTGACCGCCGGACGCACCACGGCGATGCCCAGCATATCGGCCTGAAACTGCATCAGCAGATCGTTGCATGCGGCCCCTCCGTCGACCCTGAGCTCGGTGATGCCGCCGCCGAAATCGTCCTGCATCGCCGCCAGCAGCTCGGCCGACTGCAGAGCGATCGACTCGAGCGCAGCGCGCGCCACGTGCGCCTTGGTGCTGCCGCGGGTCAGCCCCACGATCGCGCCACGCGCGTCGCTGTCCCAATAGGGTGCTCCCAGCCCGGCGAAGGCCGGAACCAGGAACACGCCGCCGGTGTCCTGGACCTGTCGGGCCAGCGCCTCCACTTCGCCCGCGTCTCGGATCAGCCCCAGGCCGTCGCGCAACCACTGAACCACCGCGCCGCCGACGAACACGCTGCCTTCGAGCAGGTAGGTCGGCGCGGCGGCACCGAGCTGCCAGCCCACCGTCGACAGCAGGCGGTTGGACGAGGCGTGCGGCTCTGTGCCGGTATTGGCCAGCAGGAAGCAGCCGGTGCCGTACGTGTTCTTGGCCATGCCGGGCACGAAACAGGCCTGGCCGAACGTCGCAGCTTGCTGATCACCGGCGCTGCCGGCCAGCACGATCGGCGCACCCAGGCAGTCGGCGTGGGTGCGGCCGACGATTTCGCTGCAGGAAGTCACGCGGGGCAGGATGCGCCGCGGCACGCCGAACAGGGACAGCAGCCGGTCGTCCCAATCCAGCGCGGCCAGGTTGAACAGCGACGTACGCGAGGCGTTGCTGACATCGGTCACATGCTCGCCGGTCAAATTCCATGCGAGCCAGCTGTCGACCGTGCCGAACGCCAACTCTCCGCGCTCGGCCCGCACCCGGGCGCCGGCCACGTTGTCGAGCAGCCATCCGATCTTGGTCGCCGAAAAATACGGGTCCAGCACCAGCCCGGTCCACGCCGTCACGTCCGCCTCGCGGCCTTGCTCGCGCAGTCGTGCGCAGGACCCGGAGGTGCGCCGGTCCTGCCACACGATCGCGTTCGCGATCGGCCGCCCGCCGGCGCGTTCCCAGATCACCGTCGTTTCACGCTGATTCGTGATCCCGATGGCGGCGACATCCTGGGGCCGCGCTTGGACGGCCTGGAGCGCCTGGCGCGCGCATTGAAGCTGACTGGACCAGATCTCGGCCGGGTCGTGCTCGACCCAGCCCGGCTGCGGGTAGTACTGGCGCAACTCCTGCTGGGCCACCGATATCGGCCGGCCAGCGCGGTCGAACAGGATCGCGCGCGAACTGGTCGTGCCCTGATCGAGTGCCAGGATAAATTTCATATCGGCTTCATTCACCGACCCATTCACCGACGGGCAATTCCAGACGTTCGATCATCGCTGCAATGGCTGCGATCTGCACGCCGCTGCGCACCGCATAATCGGCGCCCGAATAGCCCCACCAGTCCCAGCATCCCTCCGGATTCAATTCCAACCAGGGCGTGTACCAGGCGTAACTGGTCGCAGCGACCTGCGGGTAAAGGATGACCGCCGCATGATGCGTGGCCCAGCCGTTGTAGCCCGCGTAGCGGACGAATTCCTGGCTCGACGCGGTTGCTCCCTGCCGGCATCCGTGCAGTGCAACATGCAGTCGACAGCCCCCATGGCGGCAAGGCCGCGGTACGTACAGGTAGCCGAGCCTTGCCAGCGAGTCATTGCCCAGCAAGCGGCGCCACCCGGGTATGAATTCGGCCTGTTCGAACGTGCGCAACTCCGCGCCCGCGTCCGGTTCCTCCGGCGCCTGCGGATAAAGGTAGTCCAGCATCTGCGAGGCCGCATCGAAGCCGCAGGCATTCAGGTAGGTTCCGCCGGTGTCCCTGCACCGCCCCCCGTGGTCGACCGTCGGCATTGAGTGGCCGGCGCCGCTCAAGACCATGAACGCGACTTTGTCGCCGGCGTAGGCGCGAAGAAAGTCCCGCGCGGCTTCCACCACGTCGGATCCAATGATCGGGTCGGTCCCATCGGCCAGCACCCAAGCCCGGATCCGCTCAAGGTGGGACGGCGCATCGATCGAGCCCAGCGAGGCGGCGGCCGCCGCCGCCTCGACCGATTCACGCCCGTCCGGGTGACCATGCAGGCAGACGTCGGAAACCCACAGCGGATGAATCTGGGCGCAGGCGTAGGGCCCGGCGGCAATCACGCCGACCCCACGTACCGAGGCGGAATGCGCGACCGCGAATTGAAGCGCCATGAAGCCGCCCGACGAAACGCCGGAGGTCGTGACGCCGTCCGGGTCGATCGCCAGCGACGGAAGCGTTTGGGCAGCGGCCGCGGCGTTCAGCGCGCAAACAACGAGGCCCGTTGCCGCTGGGCGCCATGCCCGCCCCGCCGATCGGATTGATGTCGGGAATTGAGCCCGTTTTACGAATAATTCGTTGAGCAGCATGTTTTCCCTCAATCTTGCGCTGCGGTCATCCGATCATTAGGTTGAAGCGTTCAGACGGGATAGCAGTCGATTGGCGGCAGGGATCCGGAGCAGACGATGCGGTTGCAGGTCCGAGAGCAGGGCGACGAAGTCCACATCGAGGTCAGCGGCGTGGCGGGCCGGCATCAACTCGTGTTGCAGGCCCTGACCGAGTGCAGCCGCGGGGTGTGTGCCGTAAACGGTGAGACGTCGCTGCACCCGCAGGACGTGTCGGTCCGGGCCGGCACCGACGAGATCAGGATCCGCCTTAAGGGACGCGGCGGCCTTCGTTTCGAGCCGCTGGCGATTTATCGCTGCATGCGCCATGCCTTGATCGAAGAACGGGCCGTGCCGGTGGGTGGCGCCGTGCTGCCGGTTGGCTGAAAAACAGCACATAAAGCCCTCACCCCCCTGCTGCG
>DATKFG010000101.1:0-26394 GCA_035511515.1 Burkholderiaceae bacterium
AACTGACCCGTTTCGTATCTGTCGGAAAACTGCCCTTGCACCGTTTGATCGACGATGCGCCCGCGCAGCGTGATATGGGCGCTGGATTTGCCGTCGGGGTACGTCGACTGTATCAATCCGAGCATTTTTGGAAGGAACGTCGTCCCGAATCCGGTGACGTTGTCCGGATTTGACAGGTTCATCCTGCCCGTCACACGTACCCCGTTGCTGCCCTGATATTCGAAGGTTCCGTTCTGCTTGAATGAAATGGTACCGTTGATCGTTTGACCGGGCTGGAGCGAGCTCGTGATGTAGCCGGGGAATGGTCCAGGCAGTCCCTGTGGGACTGCGGAGGTCATCGGCCCGGGCGTCGGCGCCACAGACGCAACGGGCGATGCGCCTTGCGTCGACATGAGCGCCAGACATTGCCGGGCCAGCTTCGCGAAGTGGCCATTGGGTGCCAGCTCCAGGTTCTTGCCGAGAGCATCGGCCGTACCGTCCGGACAATCCAGCGGGCCGTTCAGGGGGCGGCCGATCAGCACCAGGTTGATCTTCGGGCACATGCCTTGGGCGAGCTCAAAATAATGATCTGCATTGCTCGGATCTGCAGTGATATCTTTCATCGCAAGATCGAAGAGCACCTTCTGGCATACGGGCTCCGCGCACTTGTACGCGCCACTCGCGGACGAAGGAACGACGCTCGCTGCGCCGGAACCGGCGGAGGGCTGTGCCATCGCGATCGAGTCGGCGGCGGACAGGTTCTTGCGAGAGGCAAGGGGCGCGCTGGCCAGCTTGCGCGCCATCAGCGAAGCTTCGGCGCTGTGCGGTCCGTGCGGAAATTGCTTGCTGTAATCGGCAAAATCGCCCGCATCGGTGCTGTCTCTGATGCGGTTCCAGAACGATTGTTCCACCTCGTCAGCCGACTGCACGTGGATCGCATCGGGCGCCGTCTCGGCGGGCGCGTCGGCAGCGCGGGCCGGGGCCGCGGCACGCACTGCGCCCGGCTTGAAGGAGAATTCTCCGACCATCGAACTGGACTCCCACGGGGTCTGCTTGCCCGCCGTCTCCTCGACCACCCGCGCCCGCGCACGCTGAAAGACGTGCTGGATGTCGCCGTCGTCGTCCGCCAGGCTCTTCAGCAAATGCTTGGTGTATACGCCGTTGCGGCCGTCGCCGTCGCCTGCCACGCTGCCCGGGGCCGTCGAGTACTCGATCAGCGTTCCGCTGCCGGCCTGCACTTGCGCCAGGCCGCGCGAAAGCGATCGAAACGAGCGCGCGAAAGGATTGTCGCGGCAGGCATCGAGAATCAGGACGTTCAGAGCGGCTCCCCCGTCGTCCATGGTCTGCACCACGTAGTCCAGGCGCAGCGAAGCATCCTCGGCGTCGGCCTCGGTTTCGATCTGCGCATCCACCGGGACCAGGAAATTCTGCCCCCTGACTTGCAAGCCATGACCCGCGTAGAAAAACAGCCCGGCCTCCGCGCCGTGCAGCTTCTGACCGAACTCTCGCACGGCGTTCTTCATCTGGATCAGGCTCGCATTGCGCTTGAATATCACCTGGAAGCCCAATCGCTTCAATGTCGCCGCCATGTCCTCGGCGTCGTTGCCCGGGTTGCGCAGCTCCTTCGCATTCTTGTAGCCGGCGTTGCCGATCACCAGCGCCACGCGGCCCTTGCCGGCCGCATCCTTGTCCGACGCCGTCGCTACCGGCATTCCGCACAGGACCGCTGCAACCAACACGAGAAAGCGAAACCACATCCGAGCCATTTGGACCGCCCGCCTCGGCGCGTTCGGCTAGTTGTCCGTCTTTCGAATCTCGACCCGCCGATTGACGTCTGCCAGCGGATCTGCAGAGTTCTTCAGCTTCGACGCTCCGAACCCGACCGGCACCAACCGGCTTGCCAGGATCGCATGCGCCGAACCCAGATAATCGCGCACGGCGAGCGCCCGCTTGCAGGAAAGCTCGTCGTTGAGCGCCGCGGTGCCGCGGCCGTCCGTATGGCCGGCGACGACGAATTTGCTGCCGGCCAGACGGGTGTCGGTGATCGCGGCGGCCAGCTGATCGAGCTGGCGGCGGCCCTCCGGAAGCAGGATCGAGCTGCCGATCTCGAACTGAACATCGAGCTCGATCGCCGGCGCTTCGATCCGATAAAGGTTGCGGCTTAGCGCTCCTGCCGAGCCGGTGCCCGCTTTCCCACGGTCCGGTCCGGCACCGGCGTCGCACGGGCGCCCTTCGGCCGCGGCGCCGTTCGCCGGTCGCAGCGATCGAGTCAGGGGGGCAGGGGGCGCGGAGAGCCGCTCGATGATCGTCTCGCTCGGTACCACGTCCGCAGCCTGTGCGATCGCGGCCCCCGGAATCAACACCGTGGCCGCCAGAGCAGGAATTCGACGCCAGACCATGGTCGACACCTCCTCAAATAAAGCATCTCATCAAAGTCAGTAGCGGGCAACCCCTTTGAGCTCGGACCTGCGACTCAATGCGCCACAGTCGCCGGTGAGCCGACCTTGGCCAGCGCCAATGCCGTCAGCATCCGGTAAGGGCGCAAGCCTTGCGGAGGAGTCAACCGCCGGGCGCTGCCGGACCTGACTTCGTCCGGGTCGGTCAGCCAGACGAAGATGTAAGTGTGGCCACCGGCGGTCAACTCGATGCCGGCCTGGGGACTGCCGAGGACGACCCACTGCTCGGCGGTGACCTCGGGTGGCTTGGCCGAGAAGCCGTGGCTTTGATCCGACGCGGGCTGGGCGACCTCGAACCGGACCGAATCGCGGCTGACCACGAGGTAGCCATAGCACCACGAAAACGTGTGCTTGTGAGCCACCGCGAAACGCTGAGTGTCATCGGCGGGCGCGGGGGTCGTCGGCGTTGGCGCTTGCCGCGCAGTGCTGGCAGCCGGCGCTTGAACAGATGGCTCGGCCTTTTTCAGCCGGCGCGCCATCACGGACGCCTCGGCACGATGGGCCCCATCGGGAAACTGACGCGAGTATTCCTCGAAGTCTGTCGGGTCGGTGCTGTCCTTGATCCGGTTCCAGTACGACTGTTCGAGTTCCTCTGGCGTTTGAACGTGAATGGCGCCCCGCGCGTTCTGGGCGAATACGGGCGGCCCGGAGGTGTCACCCGCGCCCAGCGCAAGCGCGCTCCAGCCGCAGAGCAGGGTGGGCAAAAGGCCGCCCCACAGCCGTCGGCCAGGCCCGCTCCTTGCGCCGCTCATTGGAATCGTCCTTCTCCCAGGAAAGCATCCCACCAATCCCTGCTCGGTGCAATCCTGGAACCCCTATTGGAGGTGCTCGGTATCCCAACCGTTCAGACGCGCTTCGCTGTCGATTTGCGACATCCTCAGGCACGCAATGAAAGCCACGCGGCGGTAATCGCCAGCGTGACCAGCGTGACCGGCACCCCGGTGCGCGCATGCCGTCGCCAGTCGATCAGGATGCCTCGTCGGCGCGCCGCGGCGATCACGATGATGTTGGCGATCGACCCGACGATCAGCAGGTTGCCCGACAGCGTGCTGGCCAGCGCCAGCAGCGGCCCGTCCGACGGCGACCCTGCGATCGGCAGCAGCAGCATCACGGCCGGCACGTTCGACAGCACGTTCGACAGCAGGAAGGTGGCGCCGAACAGCGGTACTGGCGAGGCCAGCGGCACTCCCGCGCCGGCCAGCCACTGCACCGCCTGCTGCGCCAACCCGGTGTCGGCGAAGCCCCGGTTGACGATGAACAGGCCGATGAACAGGATCAGCACCTCCCAGTCGACCAGCCCCAGCATCTCGCGCGAGTGCAGCTTGCGGCTCATCAGCAGCAGCCCCGCGCCGATCAGCGCCGCGACCTCGCGCGGCCACTGCGTAAAAAGAAACACCGCGACCAGCGCGCCCGCCACCACCAGCCCCTTGGCCGTCTGCCAGCGGTCCAGCTCGACGCCGGCGTCCGTCAAGGGTGCCGAGGGGGCGTGCTCCAGCCGCCAGCGCCCGCGCGCCTGCGCTGCGATCAGCGCCCAGATGGCGGCCAGGCCACCGACCACCGGAACGCTCGCCTCGAGCAGGTAACCCCCGAAGGGCATGTTCAACACCTGTCCGATCAACATGTTCTGCGGATTGCCGATCAGCGTGGCGGCCGAACCGACGTTGGCGCTGCAGGCCAGCGCAAGCAGGAACGGGGCCGGGTCGAGCCGGCGGCGCGCACAAGCATCGGCCAGCGCCGGCGCAACGGCAAGGCATACGACGTCGTTGCTGAACACGGCCGACAGCAGTCCGACCATGGCGATGACGGCGCCGAGCAGCGCAACCGGCTGCAGCGGCAGCGCCGCCAGCTGCACGGTGACCCAGTCGTAGAAGCCTCCCAGGCGCATCTGGGCCGCGATCACCATGAACGAGAACAGCAGCAACAGCGTCGGCAGGTGGACCGAACGGGCGGCCTGCTCCGGGTTCAGCGCTCCGATCCCGACCAGCCCGATCGCCCCCAGCAATGCGATCCCGGTGCGATCGAGCTGCAGAAACGGCAGCGTGCCCAACATCATTCCGAGGTAGACCGCGGCACAGATCAGCACGACGGATGCGGTCACCCGTGGCCTTTCAGCGTCGCCGCCAGGTCGGACGGCTTGATGCGGCCATCGTGCAGGGCGCTGGCGACCAGCACGCCGGCCGCGCCGGCTTCACGACACCGCAGCAAGTCCAGGGCGTTGCGCACGCCGCCGGCCGCGTACAGCCGCGAGCGGGGCGCCAGACGGCGCAGCGTGGCGATGTGTTTCAAGTCCGGGCCTTGGCCGCTTCCGACCCGCGCCAGATCCATCGCGATCACCTCGGACGGCCAGCGCGGCAGTCGCTCCAGCAGGGCAGGCTCCCCCAGCAAGCGCTCGCCGCGG
Organism: Burkholderiaceae bacterium; assembly: GCA_035511515.1. Classification (GTDB taxonomy): domain Bacteria; phylum Pseudomonadota; class Gammaproteobacteria; order Burkholderiales; family Burkholderiaceae_F; genus VBCK01. The sequence goes on from DATKFG010000101.1 coordinate 4,834, forward strand.
TAATCGACCGACAGCACGGCGTGCGGGCACGCCGCCAACAGCTGCCCGGCGGCCTGCGCGGTCAGCGATTCCGAGGCGAGCACCGGAGTGCCGCGCTCGGCGATCGCCGTCAGGTCGCGGCGGTTGCGGATGCCGGCATCGATCCAGAGCGAAAGTGAGGGGGCGATCCGCCGCACCGCGTCGATCGCGGACCATTGCGGTGCGCGGCCGAGCAGCGCGTCCACATCGGCGATATACAGCCGCGCGAACCGGTGCAGGCCCAGCAACGCCGGCACCACATCTTCGACGCGCGCCGAGTCGCACAGGCTTGAACGGATCGGCCGATAATGCGCGCGATCGCCGCGGCGGGCGTGCACCACCAGGCCGCCCATCAGGTCGATCACCGGTATCACCTCGCAGGGTCCATCGGCGGAAGCGTCGTGCGCATTCACGTGTTCGAGTTTATCTGTGGCGGTGGCCTGGCCGGCTCGCCGGTGCCGCGGCAGCTGGCGCGCGAAGGCGACCTGATGTTGTCCGCGGTGGTGGCCGATCTGCTCGAGTTGCCGGGCGTCGAAGTCTCGTTCGCACGCGATGCGCGGGTGCCGCTGCCGGCGCACGAGCCGCTGCGCGCGGCGCGGGTGTGCTGGCGCGGACTTGACCCGCCGCCCGCGCAGGCGCTCGCGCGTGAAATCGCCGCATCCGACGCGATCTGGCCGATCGCGCCGGAAACGGGTGGCGAGCTGGAGCGCATCGCGCGCGCCGTGCTCGCCGCCGGCCGCCTGCTGCTGGGCCCGCATCCCGACGCGATCGCCCTGACCGCCCGCAAGTCGGCCACCGCGGCGCGCCTGGCGCAGGCCGGCATCGATGTGGTGCCGTGCTTTGCCCCCGGAACCGGCTGGCCCGCGATCGACGGTCCGTGGATCGTCAAGCCCGACGACGGAGCAGGCTGCGTCGACGCACGCATCGTCGCCGGTCGCGATGAAGCGGCCGCTGCGCTCGGCGAGCCTGGCGGTGGCTTGATCGCGCAGCCGTGGATCGCCGGCGAGGCCATGAGCCTGTGCGTGCTGTCTACGCAGGGCAAAACTGACGTAGCGAGCGTGAACCGGCAGCACTTGCAGCTTGATCGCGGGATAGTCGGGCTGGCTGCGATCGAAGTCAATTGCGAACCGGTCACGGCGCCTGTGCGAGCGCTGGCCGAACGGGTCGCAACGGCGATCCCCGGGCTGAACGGCTATTTTGGAATCGACTACATACAGGCCGCGGCCGGACCGGTGGTGGTAGAGGTGAACCCGCGCGTGACCACCTCGTACGCCAGGCTCAGGGCAGCGCTGGGAGTAAATGCCGCCGAATGGGTGGTGGCTGCCGCCACGGGCAGGCCGGCACCGTGGAAAGGCGCGCATCGTGGTCAGGCGGTCCGATTGAACTTGGACGGACATGAACGCGGTTGACGTTGCCGAGGTCGCTCACGTCGGCTGGGACATCGGCGGTGCGCATCTGAAGGTTGCTGCGGTCGACACGCGCGGCTGCGCGGTGGCGGCCCTGCAGGTGCCGTGCGCGCTGTGGCGCGGCATCGGGCAGCTGGAAAGCGCGCTGGACCAGGCGCTCAGCGCTCTGCCGGCCGGGGCCATCGCGGCACGCCATGCGGCCACGATGACCGGCGAGCTGGCGGACCTGTTCGCCGACCGCGAAGAGGGCGTGCAGCGGATCGTGGCGGCCATGCGGCAGCGGCTGGGCGAGCCCGCGTTGCGCGTGTTCGCGGGCGAGCGCGGATTCCTCGATCCGGAGCTCGCGCTGCGCCATACGGCTGAAGTGGCTTCGGCCAACTGGCTGGCCACCGCGGGCCTGATCGCACTCAGGCTCGGCGAGGGCCTGCTGGTCGACATCGGCAGCACGACCGCCGACCTGGTGGCGGTGCGCGACCACCGGGTCGCCGCCTCGGGACGCACGGACTTCGAGCGCCTGGTCAGCGGCGAGCTCGTGTACACGGGTGTCGTGCGCACTTCGTTGATGGCCCTGGCCGATGCGATCGAGTTCGAGGGCCTGCGGATTCCACTGATGGCCGAGCATTTCGCGACAACGGCCGACGTGTATCGCCTGACCGGGGAACTGGACGAGTCGTGCGATCAGTATGCGGCGGCGGACAGCGCGGAAAAGTCCCCGCAGGGAAGCGCAAGGCGCCTGGCACGGATGATCGGGCGCGACGCGCACGAGCGGCCGCTGGCGAGCTGGCAGCAACTGGCCGGCGTGTTTCGCACCGTGCAGATCGAGCGCATCCGGCGCGCGGCCCAACAGGTGCTGTTGAGGGGCCGGATCGGGCTGCAGGCACCCCTGGTCGCGGTGGGCAGCGGAGCGTTTCTGGTGCCCGAGCTGGCGAGCCAATTGCACCGCCCGGTGATCACATTTGCGCACCTGGTCGACTCGTGCGCGGAGCTGTCTGCGCTGTCGATGTGCGCACCGGCCGTCGCCGTGGCGATGCTGGCGCAGCAGACGGGCCGGTGAGCGGCGCGCCGCAAACCCCACCCCGCATCGTCGTGAAGCTGGGCGGAAGCCTGGCCGACGATCCTTCACTGGCGCAGTGGCTGCACCAACTGGCGCTGCCGCACTCGCCCCGGCTGGTGGCCGTGCCGGGTGGCGGTCCTTTCGCCGAAGTGGTGCGTGTTGCGCAGCGCCGATGGCGCTTCAGCGACCACGTGGCGCACGTGATGGCGATCGGCGCGATGGATCAGTTCGGGCGCATGCTGTGCGGCATTGAAGTTCGAGCGACGCCTTGTTCGACGCCGGCGGATATCGAAGCGGCGTGGGCGGGCGGCCAGCTGCCGGTGTGGCTGCCGGGGCCATTGATGCGCGATGATCGCAGCCTGGCCCAGGGCTGGGACGTGACATCGGACACGATTGCCGCCTGGCTGGCCGAGGCGCTGGGGGCGAGCGGCCTGCTGCTGGTGAAGTCGTGCGAACTGCCCGACGCCTGTGACGATCCGGCCCTTCTTGCGGCCGCCGGCATCGTGGATCGGGCCTTGCCGGGCTTTCTATCGCGCACCCGGCTTGGGCTGCAGGTGGTGCACAAGGACCGATGGAGCGACCTTGCGCACATCATCACCCGGCTGACCTATCGGGATTGAGCGATCGCGGGTCATTACCACCGTACTCCTGTCGGGTTTGAGGACTTCGACCCATCCAAAGCTCCGACAATAGGGTCTAGAGTCGGTAGCCGGCTGCGGCCTTGCCGAATGAGGGACAACTCTTTCGAAATGGCCCGTGCGATGGGTCCGATCCATTCTTTGCGTGCGCGGCTGCGCGCGCTGTTGGGCGAGCCGCTCCCGACTCCGCGGCAACTGCCGCGCCGCAGCCGCAAGCCGCGCATCGGTGCCCACGTCGTGCATGTCGGCCTGGGTCTTCGCCTCGTGGTGCAGGCCGGGATGAGCGACGAATTGTGGCAATGGTTGATGGATCAGGGCTGGCGGGTGGCAGTGCACCGTCCGGACCGGCGCGTGTATCTGGACATTCCGGCCTCCTGGGTGACGCGCCTGGTCGACGCCGACCCGGGGCATCGCAAACGGCTGCTGGCCGAAGCGATAGAAAGCGCGCAGCCGAGGTCGGCGCTGGCGCGCGGGCCCTGACCCCGAAACCCGGGCGCCGCGGGTCGCAGCCTGTCGAAATCGTTCATCAGCCCGCTCATGGCTCGATCAGTCCGTGGCGGACCGCCAGCAGCGTCAACTCCGACTGGTTCTGCACGCCCAGCTTCTGCTTGATGTTGTACAGGTGCGTGCCGACCGTGGACGGCGCCAGCTTCAGATTGTCCGCGATCTGGTTGACGGTCTGGCCGCGCGCCAGCTGCACGAACACTTCGAACTCGCGTTCCGACAGCTGCTCGGTCGGATTGTCGCCGCCGTCCAGGTCCTGAACCGCCATGCGCTGCGCGATCTGCGGGTCCAGGTAACGGCGCCCTCGCGCGATCGTGCGGATCGCTTCGATCAGCGCCTCGGGCGCGCCGCGCTTGGACAGGTAGCCCAGCGCCCCCGCCTTCAGGGCGCGCCGCGGATGACTGGTGTCCTCGTGGGCCGAAAGCGCCAGGATGCGCACGTCGCGATCGTGCGCCGCGATGCGCTTGACGGCCTCGATGCCGCCCATCCCCGGCATCGCAAGGTCCATCACGACCACGTCCGGTCTGAGCTCGGCCACCTTCTGGCAGGCCGTTTCGCCGCTGTCGGCTTCGCCGACCACCTCGATATCGTGCGTGGCCTGCAGCAACAGCCGAAACCCCATCCGGACGACCGCATGGTCGTCGACCAGCATCACCCGCGTTTTCGCGTTCATGCCCGCTCCGTCGCGCTTCAGCCGGCCGCGACCGGCTCGACCTGCAGCGGAATGCGCGCCGATACGCACACGCCGCCCCCCTCGGGCTTTTGCAGCTCGAAGCTGCCTCCCAATGCGACCGCACGCTCGCGCATCCCCAGCACGCCGTAATGGCCGGGCTGGCGCCAATCGACCGGCAGCCCGTGCCCGTTGTCGGTCACGCGGATCGACAGGTCGACTCCTTCCACCCGCATCTGGATCTGAACGCGCGATGGCCCGCCATGCCGCAGTGCGTTGTTCACGGCCTCCTGCACGATCCGGTAGGCCGCGGTCGACAGCGTCTCGCCCGGGTCGGGCGGCAGCCTCTGCAGATCCAACGCGAACTCCACCTGCGGATGCTGCAGGCGCCAGTCGCCCAGCAGATCACTGAGCGCTTCGGCCAGCCCCGCGTGGTCCAGCGGCAGCGGGCGCATCCGCGCGATGATCTGGTGCACCGCGCCGTAGATCTGACTGGCCGTGTCGACCACCAGGTGGGCCGCCTGTTCCAGCGCCGGGTCCTGGCCGCGTACGCGCTGCGCGATTGACACCCCGGCGCTCTGGATGGCGGTGACCTGCTGACCGAGCTCGTCGTGCAGCTCGCGCGCAATCGCTGCGCGCTCCTGCTCGATCCGGGTCTGGATGATCTGGGTTAGCTCGCGCGACTGCGCGAGGTTGGCCTCCGCCTCGGCCGCCACCCGGCGCGCCTCGACACTGTCCTGTACCACTTGGGCCATCCGATTGAACGCCTCCCCGATCGGACGCGCCTCCTGCCCCGGCAGCACAGGCAACCGCGTCGAGTAATCGCCGGCCCCGATCCGACGCAGACCCTCGACCACCTGGCCCAGCGGCTTCAGGGCGCGCCGGGTCAGAACGTACGCCAGCAAATTGCCGACCACCAGGCCCAGCGTTGCCCCGGTGACCACCCTCATCAGGTCGTCCCAGCCGTCCAGTACCGAACGAGACGCATCCGCCTTCAGCACGATGCGTCCACCGTTGAGCTCGATCTCGGTCGGCCGCGTCGGCGGCGATACGAGCCGCGAGAACCAAGCGGGCGCCTCGCGTCCGGCCTTGTAGGTCGGGCCCGGTGAGCTGAAGATCAGCTCGCCCGTGTCGTCGTACAGCGAAATATCGTTGCCGCGCACATGTCCCAGGCGGCGCAGGAACTGCACCATGCCCGGGACGCCGGCCTGCTCGTAGATCCAGCCGACCCGCGACAGAACTTGCGAGGCGACGATACTGGCCGCTTCGACTTCCTCGCGCACGCTGCGCCGGGTGTCCTGCACCTGCTGCACGACCAGCAGCGTCGTGAAGCCGGCAATCAACGTCGCCAGGATCAGGTGGAGTTGAAGTCGAAGGCTCATCGCTCGGTTACATGTTATGGCATCCGCGCCCGAAACCCGTCCCGATGCTGCGCTGCAGCAGGCGGTCTCAAGAAAATCATGAGGGCCGATTCCCGGTGGCATCGATGCCGCGGCCGCGGTCGCCCGAGCACACTGCGCTCGGTACCGGTTTACGTGCGGTACGCAGTTCCAGGGCCGGTTGAGCGGCTTGTTCGAACCTACAACCAGGAGTGTCACCATGAAGTGGGAAACCCCGGCAGCTGCCGAGATCCGTTTTGGCTTCGAAATCACGATGTACGTGGCCAATCGGTAAGTAGTGCTTTCCTGAACCGCGGGCGGCGGAATCGATTAATCCCCCGAACGACGCTGCCCCGGCAGGATTGCGGCACCGGGCGCTGCGGCGGATCGTTTCCGCCAAGGCGCCCGGTCCTTTATGTAGGATCCGTCTTCCAGGTCCCTTCGCTGCATCCGGTTCAGGGCGGTGCCCAGCCCTGCGGGCGACCGGGGACCCTTCAGAGCCTGGCGATCATGAGAGTGCGCGTGCTTGGAAGCGCGGCCGGCGGCGGCTTTCCGCAGTGGAACTGCAATTGCGACAACTGCCGGGGCGTGCGCAGCGGGACCATCCGCGCCCGCCCGCGCACGCAGTCTTCGATTGCGGTCAGCGGCGACGGACGCCGCTGGGTGCTGTTTAACGCCTCGCCGGACATCCTGCAGCAGATCCGCGAGTTCCCGTCGCTGCAGCCAGGCGATCCGCTGCGCGCCACCGCGATCGCGGCGATCGTGCTGATCGACGCGCAGATCGACCATACGACCGGGCTGCTGATGCTGCGCGAGCACGACCGGCCGCTCGAGCTGTGGTGCACGGACCCGGTGTTCCAGGACCTGACCACGGGCAATCCGGTGCTCAATGTGCTGAGCCATTTTGCCGGCGTGAAGCGGCACAGCCTGCCGCTGTCCGGGCAGGAATTCCGGATTGCCGGTGCCGACGGGCTGCGCTTTGCGGCCGTCGCGCTGAGCAGCAAAGCGCCTCCGTATTCGCCGCACCGCGACCGTCCGCAGCCCGGCGACAACATCGGCGTGACGATCCTCGACGAGCGCAGCGGCAGGAGGCTGTTTTACGCACCCGGGCTGGGGCAGATCGAGACCCCGGTGCGCGAGGCGATGAGGGCCGCTCACTGCGTGCTGGTCGACGGCACCTGCTGGAACGACGACGAGCTGGTGCAGCTGCGGGTCTCGAAGAAGCGGGCGCGCGAAATCGGCCACCTGCCGCAGAACGGCGCCGGCGGAATGCTCGAGCAGCTCGATACGCTGCCCGCCAGTACGCGCCGCGTCCTGATCCACATCAACAACACCAACCCGATCCTGAACGAGGACAGCCCCGAGCACCGCGAGTTGACGCGCCACGGCGTCGAGGTGTCTTACGACGGAATGGAAATCCACCTGTGAGCGACAATCCGAGCGACCTGCAGCAGCCGGCGTGGGGCCGGGCCGAATTCGAAGCGCGGCTGCGCGAGAAGGGCAAGGCCTACCACATCCACCATCCGATGAACGTGCTGCTCAACGGCGGCGGCGCCTCGCGCGAGCAGATCCGGGGCTGGGTGGCCAACCGCTTCTACTACCAGATCGCCATCCCGGTGAAGGACGCGGCGATCCTGTCCAACTGCCCGGACCGCGAGGTGCGCAGGAGCTGGATCCAGCGGATTCTCGATCACGACGGCTTTCAGATCGGTCCGATGCAGGATGACGGCGGCATCGAGTCCTGGATCCGGCTGGGGGTCGCAACGGGACTCGCGCGCGAGGAGATACTGGACCTGCGGCACGTGGTGCCCGGCGTGCGCTTTGCGGTCGATGCGTACGTGAACTTCGCGCGCCGCGCGCCATGGCAGGAGGCCGTGTGCTCGTCGCTGACGGAGCTGTTCGCGCCGGAGATCCACAAGGAACGGCTGGCCAACTGGCCGCAGCACTATCCGTGGATCGAGCCGGGTGGCCTGCAGTACTTCCGCCAGCGGGTCAGCCAGGCGCGCCGCGACGTCGAGCAGGGGCTCGCCGTGACCCTGGAGCATTTTCGCACGCGGCCGCTGCAGGAACGCGCCCTGCAGGTGCTGCAGTTCAAGTTGGACGTGCTGTGGTCGATGAACGACGCGATGGCGTTGCGCTACGGGGTGCGGATGTGAGCGCGCCGATCAGCACCGCGCCGGCGCTGCAGGCCAGGCCCCGGGTCGGGTCGGGCTACCGCCTGCAATGGGAGCCGGCCCAGCAGGCCTGGGTGCTGCTGTTTCCGGAGGGGATGGTCAAGCTGAACGGCTCGGCCGGAGAGATCATGAAACGCTGCGACGGCGTCCGTTCGGTCGGCCAGATCGTGGCCGACCTGGAAGCCAGTTTCGGCGCGCAGGGCCTGCAGGCCGACGTGCTGGCGTTCCTGGACATCGCGCGCGGCAAACACTGGATCGAGGACTGAGATGGACGCGACGCGGGTCGATGCCGTGCCGGCGGGCACCCTGCAGGCGACCAATGGCACGCCGCTGTGGCTGCTGGCCGAGCTGACGTACCGCTGCCCGCTGCACTGCGTGTACTGCTACAACCCGGTGGACTTCGCGCTGACCGAGCGCGAGCTGGACACCGAGGGCTGGCTGCGGGTGCTGCGCGAAGCCCGGGCCCTGGGATCGGTGCAGTGCGGCTTTTCCGGCGGCGAGCCGATGGTGCGCGAGGACCTGGAAATCCTGGTCGCGGAGGCACACCGGCTCGGCTACTACACCAACCTGCTGACCTCGGGCGTGGGACTGACCGAGGAGCGCGCTGCGCGCCTGAAGCAGGCGGGCCTGGACCACATCCAGCTGTCGTTCCAGGACTCCACCCGCGAGATGAACGATTTTCTTTCACACACCAGGACGTTCGAACTCAAGCAGCGTGTCGCGCGGATGATCAAGGCCAACGGCTGGCCGATGGTGATGAACGTGGTGCTGCACCGGATGAACGTGGACTGCATCGACAAGATCATCGAGATGTCGGTGGAGCTGGGAGCCGAGTACCTGGAGCTCGCCAACAGCCAGTACTACTCCTGGGCCCACGTGAACCGGGACCATCTTCTGCCGTCGCGCGAACAGCTGCAGCGGGCCGAGCGGATCACCAACGAATACCGGGCCCGGCTCGGCGACCGCATCCGGATGTTCTTCGTGGTACCGGACTTCTACGAGAACCGTCCGAAGAAATGCATGAACGGATGGGGCAACGTGTTCCTGACGATCACGCCCGACGGCACCGCGCTGCCCTGCCATACGGCCAGGATGCTGCCGGGCCTGGCTTTTCCGAACGTGCGCGACCAGGATCTGCGGTCGATCTGGTACGAGTCGGAGGGTTTCAACCGCTTCCGCGGCAGGAGCTGGATGAAGGAGCCTTGTCGCACCTGTCCGGAACAGGAAAAGGACCTGGGCGGTTGCCGCTGCCAGGCGTATCTGCTCACGGGCGACGCGGCCAACGCCGACCCGGTATGCGACAAGTCGCCCCATCACGGCGTCGTGACCGATGCGCTCGAGAAGGCCCAGCGGCCGGATACGGGCCGCGGCAATGTGCGGCCGCTGGTGTTCCGCGACCCGAAGGAGTCGCGCCGGCTGATCGCCGAGGCGGCGGCCGCGCCGGGTGTGAACGCCTCCGGGTAGAGCGCGCGCGCTTCGACCGCAGCCTCTCGTAGCAGGGACAGGGCCGCGTGACCTGGATCAACGGCCTCGATGACTAACATCTATCGGTGACTAGCATCTATTTGGCTGTGGTGCAGCCGCTCAGCGGGTGTACCGTTCAAACGTGGTGACCTTGAGGCGTTTGTCGAAGCCGCAACCTGCATGGAGGGTGCCTGATCGGCACTGACAGCGATGACCACCGTAGCCCATATTCTCAATTCGAAGCCTGAACACACCGTTTATACGATTACACCGACGGCGTCGGTGTTCGAGGCCGTCAAGCTGATGGCGGACAAGAGCATCGGCGCACTGGTGGTCCTGGAGGGCGGGAAGGTGGTCGGCATCATCACCGAGCGCGATTACGCAAGGAAAATCGTGCTGGTGGCGCGGTCATCGAAAGAAACGGCGGTGCGCGACATCATGACGACCTCGGTGATGTACGTGAGCCCCGAGCAGACGAGCGAGGATTGCATGGTGCTGATGACAGAACACCGGGTCCGGCACTTCCCGGTCATGGACCAGGGCAAGCTGGTCGGGCTCATTTCCATCGGCGACCTGGTCAAGGACATCATCTCCGAGCAGAAATTCGTCATCCAACAGCTCGAGCAATACATCACCCGGTGAGCGGCTCACATTCTCCTGTAGGAGCCCGCCCTCAAAGCCGCTGCAGCAGCAGCCCCTTCAGGTACTCCCCCTCCGGGTGCGTCATCAGCATCGGGTGATCTTCGCCGGGGCCCAGCCGCGAGCGCATCACGCAGTCCACGCCGGCGTCGATCACCGCGCCGGCGACGATCTTCTGGAACAGGTCCACGTCGATCGCGCCTGAGCACGAAAAGGTCATCAACACTCCGCGCGGTTGCAGCAGCCTCAGCGCGTTCAGGTTGATGTCCTTGTAGGCGCGCGCGGCGCGCTCGACGTGATGATGGCTGGACGCGAATTTGGGCGGATCCAGCACGATCAGATCAAACCGCTCGGCCGCCTCGCGCAATGCGCGCAGCTGCTCGAAGACGTCGTCGCAGCGCCACTGAACCGCCTCGGCCTCGAGCCCGTTCAGCTCGACGTTGGCGCGGCCGAGCGCCAGCGCATCGGCCGACGAATCCACCGACACCGAATCGCGGGCGCCGCCGCGCGCCAATGCCACCGAAAACGACCCCGTGTAGCAGAAGGCGTTCAGCGCGCGCGGCGCGCGGCCGAGCGTGGAGGCGAGCTCGCGCGCCAGCTCGAGGGCCAGCCGGCGGTTGTCGCGCTGGTCGATGTAGAAGCCGGTCTTGTGCCCGCGCCGTACATCGACCCAGTAAGCCAGGCCATGCTCTCGAACCTGGATCCGCTCGGGCGGCTCGCGGCCGCGCAATACGCCCCGCTCCCCGCCCCGCGCTGGCCCGGCGGGCGTCGACAGCGATTCGCGCGCCCGCAGCGCGCTGTCGGACCGCTCGAACGCGTGGTGACAGCCGCTGGCCTCGCACAGCGCCTCGACCAGCACGTCGGAGTGCGCCTGCACGCCCGGCGCCTGCAGCTGCACCACGAGCTGGTCCGCGTAGCGATCGACGATCAGGCCGGGCAGCCGGTCGGCCTCGCCGTAGACGAGGCGCAGCGCGTCGCTGACCGGCGCCAGCCGGTCGCGCCGCCCGACGGCCTCGCGCACCCGGGCTGCCAGCCAGTGCCGATCGATCCGGTCGGCCTCGTCGAAGCTCCAGCAGCGCGCCCGGATTGCCGAGTCGGGTGCGTACGCGGCCCAGGCGAGCCATCGCCCGTCCGCGCCGTGCACGCCGACCAGATCGCCGGCGCCTGGCGTCCCGCTGACGCGGGCGACCGCGGTCGCGTAGATCCACGGGTGGCGCCGTTGCAGCGAACGTTCCTTGCCCGGCTTTAACCACAGCTGGTGCATCGCGCGAATCGCCCGCTCAGGCCTTGCGGCGCGCGCGCGGATGATGCGAATCGTAGGCCTTGGCCAGGTGCTGCCAGTCCAGGCGCGTGTAGACCTGGGTGGTCGAGATGTTCGCGTGCCCGAGCAATTCCTGTACCGCGCGCAAATCGCCGCTCGATTGCAGCAGATGCGAGGCCATCGAATGCCTCAGCACGTGCGGATGAACGTGCACGCCCAGACCCGACCGCGCCGCCAGCTGCTGCAGCCGGATCTGCACGCTGCGGTGCGTCAGCCGCGTGCCGCGCGCCGATACGAACAGGGCCCGCTCCGGCGCGGCGGCGAGCGTGTGCCGCACGCCCAGCCAGGCGCGCAGCGCCTCCACGGCGGGCCGGCCGATCGGAACCGAACGGCGCTTGGACCCTTTGCCGGTGACCGTCAGCTCGCGCTCGGCCAGGTCGATCCAGCCGAGCGAGGCGGGCGCCGAACCCTGGGCGGCGTACGGCCGCAGGTCCAGCCCCACCAGCTCCGACAGGCGCAATCCGCTCGAATACAGCACCTCGGCGATGGCGTGATCGCGCACCGCCAGGGCTCCAGTGCCGCTCTGGTGCGATGCAAGGGCGACCGCCTGATCGGGGGTCAGCGCCTTGGGCAGGCGCTGCGGGCGGCGCGGGCCGCGCACCCCCAGCGCCGGATTGGAAGCGCTTGTTCCGCGCGAAGCCAGGTAACGGAACAGGGCCCGCCAGGCCGACAGCATTCGTGCGATGCTGGCCGGGGCCAGTCCCTGCGCATGAAGGCGTCCCGCGGCCCGCCGCACATCGGCCGCGGTCAGATCGGACAAGGCCCGGCCGGCCGCCAGCTCTCCCAGGCGCTGCAGGTCCCGGCGGTACGCGGCCACACTGTGCGGGGACAGGCGCCGTACCGCGGCGAGCTCGTGCAGAAATTCCTGCGCGACGGCCGCCAGCTCGCCGCGGCCCATGTCATCCACGCAGCCGCGTCAGGGCGGCCGCGGTCAGCTGGCCGATGCGACTCAGGAAGGCGGTGCCCATGTCATTGCGGAAGCGATGCGGATCATCGGAACCCAGCGTCAGCAGACCGAACGGTGCCGAATCCGGGTCGGCGCGCAACGGGACCAGGGCCAGGCTGCGGGTGTCCGGGAAATCGGCCTGCATCCAGCTGGCGGCCGCGAAGTCGGCGTTCAGTCCGCAAAACGGCGCCTGCATGCTGGCGGTGAACCGAACCACGTCGGCGGGAACCGCACTTGCGCAGTCGAGCCCGGCAAAGCGCGGCGCGAACTCCCAGATCCGCACAGCCGCCGCCGGCACCCCGAACGCCTCCTTCAGCCCGTCGACCACCCGCTGTGGCAGGCTCGCCTCGTCGCGCTCGGCCAGCAGCGCGCTGGCCCATCGCGCCAGGCGCTCGCCGATCGCGTCGTTGTCGCGGCCGTGACGGGTCAGATCCGACAGGTTTGCCTCGAGCGTGCGGATGCGTTCGCGCAGGATCTGCGCCTGGCGCTCGGACAGCGACACCGCGCGGCCGTCGTGCGGGTCTGGCAGCTCGATCGAGCCGAGCAACCAGGGCTTGCGACGGAAAAAGTCGGGGTTGTCCTGGATAAAGATTGCGACGTCGTCCTCGTTCACGCCTTCCTCGTCATTTACTCGATGTCGATCTCGCCGTCGAACACCCGGACGGCCGTGCCGGCCAGGAAGACCGGCCCCGGACCGCGTGCGCCCGCACTGTCCCATCGTACCGACAGCAGACCGCCGCGCGCGTGCACCTGCACCGGCGAGGCCAACAGGCCCCGCTGGATTCCCGACACGACCGCCGCACACGCGCCAGTGCCGCAGGCGAGCGTTTCGCCGGCGCCGCGTTCCCACACGCGCAACCGGATCGCATGCCGGTCCAGTACCTGCATGAATCCGGCGTTCGCCCGGTTGGCGAAGCGCGGATGGTGCTCGATCACGGGCCCGTCGACCTGGACTGGGGCCGAATCGACATCCTCGACCCGCTGCACCGCGTGCGGATTGCCGATCGAAACGACCGAAATCCACGCGGGGCGACCATCCACCGGCAGCGGCCACAGCGTGGCCCGCCCCTCGGTGCGTTCGGTCAGGCCATCGGTGGAAAAACCGCTGGCGGCCGGATCCAGATCCGGAACGCCCATGTCGACCGAGACGGTGCCGTCGTCCAGCAGCCGCGGCTCGATCAGTCCGGAGGCGGTCTGAACGCGGATCGAGGTTTGGCTCGTCAGACCCGTTTCGCGCACGTAGATCATGAAGCAGCGCGCACCGTTGCCGCATTGCTCGACCTCGCCGCCGTCGGCATTGAAGATCCGGTAGCGAAAGTCCGCGCCCGGCCCGGTGGCCCGCTCGACCAGCAACACCTGGTCGGCGCCGACGCCGAAGCGGCGGTCGGCCAGCGCTCGCGCCCGCGCGGCAGTGAGCTCGAGCGGGTGCCGGATCCCGTCGAGCATCACGAAATCGTTGCCGGCGCCCTGCATCTTGGTGAACCGCAGCCGCATGCCGCCATTATCGCCGCAGGCGCGCCGTTCAAGGCGCGCGGGTGCCGGATGCCGCGGCCGGGGCGCAAACCTCGGGCTAGTAGATGGACGGCGCCCCCGGTGGCCGCGTCTTGAAGCGCCGATGCGTCCACAGGTACTGGTCCGGCAGCCGCCGGACCCACCGTTCGATCTCGCGGTTCATCCGTTCGGTGTCGTGCTCGACGCTGGGGCCGGGAAAATCTTCCCAGGGTGCCTCGACGCGGAACACGTAGCCGTTGCGCGTCTGCTCGGTGACGGACATCAGGACGCGCGCGCCGGTCATCCGGGCCAGCCGCGACACCATCGGCAGCGTTGCCGTAGGCACGCCCATGAAGGGCACGAAGATCGAGTTGGACGCGCCGCCATCGATGTCCGGCAGATAGTAGAACGGCCGCCCATCGCGCATCGCCCGTACCACGGTGCGCAGGTCCCAGCCGCGCCGGGCGACCAGCAGCTGCGGCAGGAAGCGCGAACGACCGTGAGCCAGCCACCGGTCCCACACCGGGTTGGACTGACGCGCGTAGATCGACACGCAGCGGACATCGACGGTCATGCGCACGGCGCCCGCGTCCAGCCCGACAAAATGGGGTGCCAGCATGATGACCGGCCGGTTGGCCGGGTCCTGCAGCCGCTCCAGACCCTCGAAGGCAACCAGCCGCTCGACATCCCGCTGGCTGCCCTTCCACAGCACCGAATGATCGACGGTGGCGCGGGCCAGGTTGCGGAATACGCGGCGTCCGAGCTGGCGGCGCCCCCGCGCGTCGAGCTCGGGAAAGCATGCCTTCAGATTGGACAGCGTGACACGCCGGCGCGAAGCGACCAGGATCCAGCCAAGATCGCCCACGACGTGCGCCAGCCAGCGGCGGGCCCAGGGCGGCCAGCGAGCCGTCGAATTGACGATGGCGATGGCCAGGCCAGCGGCCCAAATGTCGATCCGGCGCCGCGAAGGACCCTGCGCTGCGATGGCCAGCTCGGACGGCACTTGACTCACGGGTGGATGGTAATGGGAGGCGGACGGGGGCTGTTCCCGTATAATCGCCGCTGCCGAGTTAACGTACAACTTGCAGGGCGATTTCGTGGACGGATGCCGGTCCGCGGAAAAAAATACTGCTAAAGCGTCACTTCTCCTCCGCGGTCGTGGCGCGCTTCTGAACCGGAGTGTGAGCCATGGCGAGCGAGTTTCTGTTTACGTCCGAATCGGTTTCCGAGGGCCACCCGGACAAGGTGGCGGACCAGGTATCGGATGCGATCCTCGATGCGATCCTGACCCACGATGCGCGCGCGCGCGTGGCCGCCGAGACGCTGGTGACCACCGGCCTGGTGGTGCTGGCCGGCGAAATCACCACCTCGGCCGTGGTCGACTACGCGCTGGTGGCACGCGAAACGATCAAGCGGATCGGCTACGACAACACCGACTTCGGCATCGATTTCAAGGGATGCGCGGTGATGGTCTGCTACGACCGGCAAAGCCCGGACATCGCCCAAGGCGTCGACGAGGGGCGGGGCGTGGACCTGGATCAGGGTGCCGGCGACCAGGGGTTGATGTTCGGCTACGCCTGCGACGAGACGCCCGAGCTGATGCCGGCTCCCATTTACTACGCGCACCGCCTGGTCGAGCGCCAGGCCGACGTGCGGCGCGACGGGCGCCTGCCGTGGCTGCGGCCCGATGCCAAGTCGCAGGTGACCCTGCGCTACGTCGACGGCAAGCCGCATTCGATCGACACCATCGTTCTGTCGACCCAGCACGACGAGGACGTCGACTACAAGACGCTGCAGGAGGCGGTCATCGAGCTGATCGTCAAGCCGGTGCTGCCCAAGGAGTGGCTGGGCCAGACGCGCTACCTGATCAACCCGACCGGCCGCTTTGTGGTCGGCGGTCCGCACGGCGACTGCGGACTGACGGGCCGCAAGATCATCGTCGACACGTACGGCGGCGCCTGTCCGCACGGGGGCGGCGCCTTTTCGGGCAAGGATCCTTCCAAGGTCGACCGTTCGGCCGCCTACGCGGCGCGCTACGTGGCCAAGAACGTGGTCGCGGCGGGCCTGGCGCGCCAGTGCCAGATCCAGGTGAGCTACGCCATCGGCTACTCCAAGCCGATCAACGTCACCGTGTACACCGAGGGCACCGGCAAGATTCCGGACGAGCGCATCGCGCAGCTGATCGGCGAGCACTTCGACCTCAGGCCCAAGGGCATCATCCAGATGCTCGATCTGCTGCGGCCGATCTACAGCAAAACGGCCGCCTACGGGCACTTCGGCCGCGACGAGCCCGAATTCAGCTGGGAGCGCCTGGACAAGGCCGCTCAGCTGCGCGAGGCCGCCGGTCTGAAAAAAGCGGCCTGACGGGCCGCTGACCCCTCACCACCCCTCACCCCCTCCCCTCTCCCGCTGGCGCGGGCGAGGGGCGACCGACCGCCCGTCATTCAACGCTCATGCTTAACGCAGCGCTGCCCGATCGCCCCTCGCCCGCGCCAGCGGGAGAGGGGAGGGGGTGAGGGCGGCGGGCCGGCCAATCCGTCGAGGCGGCGGGCATTGGAACCCGATTTCCGGGGGTTGCCGGTATCGCATTCGCGCGATCCTTAATCGTGCCCAATTCGTCGCTTCTCGAAGCGGCGGTCAGGGCGGCAGCACCGGGAAGGACGGTCAAGCATCGTGCTGAAGCGAATTGCGGTATCCGAGCTGCGGATCGGCATGTACATCGACGAGTTATGCGGCTCGTGGATGGAGCATCCGTTCTGGCGCACGTGTTTCGCGCTCAGGGACGAGAGCGACGTGCGCCGCATCCTGGCAAGCGGCATCCACGAGGTGTGGATCGACACCGGCAAGGGGCTGGACATCGATGCCAGCGTCGGCTCCGTGCCGACCCGGGCCGAGGCCGAAGCCGAGATCGATCGCAAGCTGCAAACGGCCGCCGCGCAGGTCGTGGCCGGCGCGGATCGAACCGCGTTCGCCGAGGAGCTGGAGTGCGCGCGTGCGTTGTACGCGCGTGCCAGGACCGCGGTGCTGAACATGTTCAGCGAGGCCAGGTTGGGCCATCCGATCGATGCGGGGGCGGCGAGCGAGCTGGTCGACGAGATCTTCCAGTCGGTGCAGCGCAATTCGAGCGCGATGGTCAGCCTGTCGCGGCTGAAGCGCGCCGACGAGTACACCTACATGCATTCGGTTGCGGTGGCCGCCCTGATGATCACGCTGTGCCGGCAGTTGGGCCTGAGCGAGGCGGACACGCGAGAGGCCGGCCTGGCGGGGTTGATGCACGACATCGGCAAGTCGAAGATCCCGGACCGCATTCTGCGCAAGCCGGACAGGCTGTCCGACGAAGAGTGGGTAACGATGAAATCGCACCCCGAAATCGGCCACACGATCCTGTTCCAGGCCGGCCTGGGGCCGATACCGCTGGACGCGGTCCTGCATCACCACGAGAAGATCGACGGCTCCGGCTATCCGCACGGACTGGCCGGCGATTCGATCAGCCTGTTCGCCAGGATGGCCAGCGTGTGCGATGTCTACGATGCGGTCACCTCCAATCGCCCGTACAAGTCCGGCTGGTCGCCGGCCGAAGCGATCCGCAAGCTGGCCGAATGGGCCCCCGGACACTTCGATGAGAACGTGTTTCAGGCTTTCGTAAAGACGGTCGGCGTCTACCCCGTGGGCACGCTGGTTCGATTGGAGTGCGACCGACTTGGCGTGGTGGTCGAACACAACGAGCGTGCACTGCTCAGGCCCCAGGTCAAGACGTTCTTCTCGATCACCTCGCAGAGCCGGATCGCGCCCGAGCTGCTCGATCTGGCTGATCCGCGCAGCAACCACCGGATCATCGGCCGCGAAGACCCGGCCGCCTGGGGCCTGACGCGCATCGACGATCTGTGGGGCGGACACCCGATCCGCGTGTAGCCGGATCGTCATCCCGGATCCGGGCCGGGGGTAAGGGCTGCCCCGGTGTCGCTTACCGACACGCTCGAGTCGCGATGCGGTCAGCAGCACGCAGCACCCGTCGGTAGGATCGTTTCACCCGGTCGTTGCGGACCGGCGGCGCCGTGGCTGCGGACGCCGACAGGAGATCCCGGATGTCCGACGACGACGAAATCGATTTGAGCGCGCTCGACGACGACGAGCTGGTCGAGCAGATGCACGATGACCTGTACAACGGTCTGAAGGAAGAGATCGAAGAAGGCACCCGCATACTGCTGGGGCGCAAGTGGGGGCCCGACCTCGTGCTGGAACGGGCCCTGGTGGGGGGAATGCAGATCGTCGGCGTGGATTTCCGCGACGGCATCCTGTTCGTTCCGGAGGTTTTGCAGGCGGCCAACGCGATGAAGGGCGGCATGGAAATCCTGCGCCCATTGCTGGCCGAGACCGGCGCCGAACCGATCGGCAAGATCGTGATCGGAACGGTGAAGGGCGACATCCACGACATCGGCAAGAACCTGGTCTCGATGATGATGGAAGGGGCCGGCTTCGAAGTGATCGACATCGGCATCAACAACCCGGTCGATAAATACCTGGAGGCACTCGAGACCCATCGTCCCGACATTCTGGGCATGTCGGCGCTGCTGACCACCACGATGCCGTATATGAAGGTCGTGATCGACACGCTGAAACAGAAGGGAATCCGCGACGACTACATCGTGCTGGTTGGAGGTGCGCCGCTGAACGAGGAATTCGGCAAGGCCGTCGGGGCCGATGCCTACTGTCGAGATGCCGCGGTCGCGGTCGACACGGCCAAGGCGCTGATTCGCGCGCGACGCGCCGCGCGCGTCGCCTGAGGTGTCGATGGGCTCGCAGCGGCCCCTGTTGGTGATCGCCTGCGGGGCGCTCGCGCGCGAGCTGCTGGCCGTGATCGGGGCCAGCGGCTGGCCCCACATCCACGTGCAGTGCCTGCCAGCGGATCTGCACAACCGGCCAGAACGGATCACCGGGGCGGTGCGCGAGAAAATCCGCGCCGCGCGCGCGCGCTTCGAACGCGTGTTCGTCGCGTACGGGGACTGCGGCACCGGCGGCGCGCTGGACCGGATGCTGGCCGAGGAGGGCGTCGAGCGCATCGCCGGGGCGCACTGCTATGAATTCCTGGCCGGATCGGCCGCCTTCGAGCGCCTCAGCGAGCGCGAGCCCGGCACGTTTTACCTGACCGATTTCCTGCTGCGCCACTTCGATCGGATCGTGATCCGCGGGCTCGGCATCGACCGCTATCCGCATCTGGCAGCGCAGTATTTCGGCAACTACCGGCGTCTGGTTTACCTGGCGCAGCAGCCGAGCGAGGAAAAAACGGCGGCGGCGCGCGCCGCCGCCGAGCGGCTGGGCCTTCAGTTCGAGGCGCACCCCACTGGACTCGCGCCGCTGACACGCGCGCTGGGTTTCGCAAAGCGGGAGGCGGTCCAATGGGCAGGCTGATCGTGGTGACCTGGCGCGACATTCCGGCCCAGGTGATCGTCAAGCGCGGCCGCGAGACGGCGCGCGCGCCGCTGTCGGACCGCTTCCAGATGGCGATCGATCGGGCTGCGATGCGCGCCGGAAAGGGCAGCTCGGACGCCTACCTGGCCGACTGGAAACGCAGCGAGCCGCGCGCCTGCGGCGACGACATCGATCAGGAGGCGCGCGCCGAAGCTCAGCGGCTGGAGGCGCGCTACAGCGACGCCGACCTGGAGCGGCTGATCCGCTCGCGCGGCCTCGATGGACCGGCTCAGCCCGGCGAGGAGTGACATGATCGCGATGCGCCGCTGGTCGGTGCGCCACGCGCGCGGGCTGGAAACGACGTACCGGATCCTGGAACGGGTCTTCGTTGCGCTCGATCCGGTCTGGCGCCGGCTCGGTTACCGGCGCGTCGAGGCACCAGTGGCGGCGATCGAGCGCGCGGTCAAGGGGCTGCTGTTCGATTGCCAGATGTGCGGCCAGTGCGCGCTGGGCGCGACCGGGATGTCCTGCTCGATGAATTGCCCGAAGAACCTGCGCAACGGCCCCTGCGGCGGGGTTCGCGCCAACGGCAACTGCGAAGTGCACCCCGACATGCCCTGCGTGTGGGTGCTCGCCGTCGAAGGCAGCCGTCGGATGCGCGAGGGGTCGGTTTCGATCCGCCTGGTGCAGTTGCCGGTGGACCGCCGCCTGCAGGGACGCTCGTCCTGGCTGGCGGTGGCGCGCGAGCGCGCCGGCTCGACCCCATGATCTTCGAAGACGAGCCGGTACCCGGCTATCCGTTGCCGATCCTGCCCGGCCACACGTCGCCCGGGCGGCTCGAGCGCGTGCTGCGGGCCGGCGTATTTGCGGTCACCACCGAGCTGGACCCGCCCGACTCGGCCGATCCCGAAGAGGTGTACCGGCGCGCGCGCGTGTTCGACGGTTATGTGGACGGCATCAACGCGACCGACGGCAGCGGAGCCAACTGCCACATGTCGAGCCTGGCCGTGTGCGCGCTGCTCACAAAGGTCGGCTATGCGCCGGTGATGCAGATCTCCTGCCGCGACAAGAACCGCATCGCGATCCAGGGCGACATCCTGGGCGGCGCGGCGATGGGCGTATGCAACATCCTGTGCCTGAGCGGCGACGGCGTGCAGTGCGGAGATCATCCTCAGGCCAAGCCGGTGTTCGACCTGGACAGCCTGTCGCTGCTGCAGGTGGCCCGCACGCTGCGCGACGACAAGAGCTTCCAGAGCGGGCGCAAGCTCACCTGGGCTCCGCGCGTGTTCCTGGGTGCGGCCGAAAATCCGTTCGCGCCTCCCTCCGAATGGCGCGCCGCGCGACTGGCCAAGAAGGTGGACGCCGGCGCCCAGTTCATCCAGACACAGTATTGCTTCGACATCCCGATGATGCGCGATTTCATGCATCGCGCGGGCGACCTGGGATTGCTGGAGAAGGTGTTCGTGCTGGCCGGCGTCGGGCCGCTGAAGTCGGCCAAGTCGGCGCAGTGGATGCGCACGCACGTGGCGGGAACGCACATCCCGGATTCGGTGATCGGGCGCCTGCAAGGGGCGCAGGATCAGGCGCTCGAAGGCCGCCGCCTGTGCATCGACCTGATCCATCAGCTGCGCGAGATCCCGGGCATCCGTGGAGTGCACGTGATGGCGTATCGGCAGGAGGAAACGGTGGCGGAGGTGATCGAGCGCTCGGGCGTGCTCGCCGGCCGCCGGCCGTGGTTCCCGGAACGGGACCAGCAACAGCAACCGGAAAGGATTTCTTCGTGACCGATACCGTCGTCAGTTCCGCCACCCAGGAGGTCGTGATCGGGTTCGAGCGGCCGTTCGTGATCATCGGCGAGCGTATCAACCCGACCGGCCGCAAATTGCTGGCTGCCGAGATGGCGGCCGGCAACTTCGAACGCGTGAAAGCCGACGCGATCGCGCAGGTCGAGGCTGGCGCCCACATGTTGGACGTCAATGCCGGCATTCCGCTGGCCGATGAGCCGGGGATCCTGGCTCGGACCATCGAGCTTGTCCAATCGCTCACCGACGTGCCGCTGAGCATCGACTCCTCGATCGTGGCGGCACTGGAAGCCGGGCTGAAGGTCTACAAGGGCAAGGCGCTGTTGAACTCGGTGACCGGGGAAGAGGAGCGCCTGGAAGCGGTGCTGCCGCTGGTGAAGAAGTACGGAGCGGCCGTGATCGCGATTTCCAACGACGAGACGGGCATCTCCGAGGATCCGGACGTGCGTTTCGAGGTGGCGCGCAAGATCGTTCAGCGCGCCGCCGACTACGGCATCCCGGCCCACGACATCGTGGTCGATCCGCTGGTGATGCCGATCGGGGCGATCGGCCAGGCTGGCCGCCAGGTGATGCGCCTGGTGCACCGGCTGCGCACCGAGCTGAAGGTGAACACGAGCTGCGGCGCTTCCAACGTCAGTTTCGGGCT
>DATKFG010000102.1:0-10011 GCA_035511515.1 Burkholderiaceae bacterium
GCAAGCACGCGCTGACGAGCCGCCAGACGCCACCTATGAATTGGTCACAGTAGATGCTTCCGGGACGACCACATACTTCCGTGACGCTGCCGGAGTACATGAGGGGGAGCACAAGCCACCGGCGGAATGGACTTCTACTAAGCTAAAGGTGGAGAAGGGAGCCATGGTTCTGGTGATGCCGGCCGGCGTCGTTTCCATCAATCTGCCCCACGA
This sequence comes from Burkholderiaceae bacterium, assembly GCA_035511515.1. GTDB lineage: Bacteria > Pseudomonadota > Gammaproteobacteria > Burkholderiales > Burkholderiaceae_F > VBCK01. The sequence goes on from DATKFG010000102.1 coordinate 214, forward strand.
TTCTCACCTGCAGATGGTTACCCCGGCCGGCGGACAGAACGAGCTGGGCCTTCTGGAGATGCAGTTCGGGGACGGCGAGGTGATTCGGGTAGGCAAACACGGACTGGGCAAATTCGTGAGCGGCTATTTTGACAACGCCCCGGAATCCGGAGCTATCAAGTTCCGCATCAAAGGCGTTCTGGATAACCATTACGAAATGACCGGCAGGTATCGGGTGCAGGTTGTCGTGCTCCCGCCCTTCTCACCTTGATTGCGCGAACCGGGAGCAGATGACGAGTGAACGAATGGAGGGGGCCTTATGAGCTACAGAAATCGAATCGTCGCGCTGGTGTCGGGAATCTTGTTTCTCCCCGCAGTCGGGTCCTCCATGTGGTTGACCTCTATTCGAACGGGCCAGTTAGAACTCGAACAGCCGATCATGACGGCTCAGATCGCTCTTTTTTCGCTGGTATGGTCGTGGGTAATCTTTCGCTGGCTCGCGCGCCCCTTAAAAGTTGCCGTCTGGTGGTCCCTTGGGGGCCTGATCGTTGGATTTATTTGTTTGGACTTGTATTCGGCTTTTGAGAATTACCACTCATGCCTGGACTTCAAGCGTAACTATCACCCTATAGTGCCATTCCAGTGTCCGTCGGTGTTGGCAAATTTCCATGACGGTTTTAACTGGTCGTTGTCGTCGGCTGGCCCCGTGCTTCTCGCATTCGCTTCCGGTATAGCGGCGGCCCTAGCGATCGCAATGAGGTCCGAACGAATCACCGCTCGGCCTGTGCCTGCCTGATTAATGGTCAAGAAGCCTTCTGCAGCGGGATGACGTTCTGCGCCTCTGTCTCGACCTTGCCCAGGAAAGCGCCCCAGTCGCGCATGAGACGGATGCGTTTCTGGAACAGGTCCGATCTGTAGTACGCGGCTTCGACTCTGCTCTCCAGTCCGTGAGCTAGAGCCTGTTCCACCACGTCGCGCGGGTAGTTCATCCGCTCTCCGCACCAGTCGCGGAAGGTGGACCGCAGCCCGTGCGGTACGGCTTCTTGCCCCATGCGCCGCATGACGGCCGTCAGGGCCATGTCGGAGAGCGACGCGCCCTTGGGGTTGGGGAAGATCAGCTCCCCGGAGCGCTCGAGGCCCTTCAGAAGGGCAATGGCCTGATCGTTCAATGGAACCCGGTGCGGGCGTCCGGACTTCATACGACCGGCGGGAATGCTCCACAGCTTCAGGTCCATGTCTATCTCGGACCACAGCGCGCCGCGCGCTTCACCGCTGCGGGCAGCTGTCAGTGCCACAAACTCCAGGCACCGGGCGCTTGCGCCGGGGATCTTGCGAAGGTCAGCCATGAACGCGCCGACTTCACCCACCGGGATGGCGGGATGGTGCTGAATGCGCTTGGTACGGCTGATGTTGGGCAGCAGGTGATCCAGGCAGCCTCGCCACTTGGCCGGGTTGTCCCCGGTACGCAGTCCGCGCACCCTACCCCAGTCCAGGATTGACTCGATCCGGCCGCGCAGGCGTGAGGCTGTTTCGTGCTTGTCGGTCCAGATCGGCTCCAGGACCCGGACGACGTGAGCAGTGGTTATGTCCCGGACCAGGACGCTGCCGATGATGGGATTGGCATAGGTCGTGATGGTGTTGCGCCACTGATCGACGTGCTTGGCGTTGCGCCATGCCTTCTCGTGGGAAGCGATGTACTTGTCGGCAGCCGTAGAAAAGGGCATGGCGGTGTCACGCGCAGCCTTCGCGGCGGCCTTGGCGGCCTTCTTGACGAGGATGGGATCTTGACCCTTGCGGGCCTGATCCTTCGCCTCTAGCGCTCTTTCCCGGGCTCTGGCGACGCCGATTTCTGGATAGGAACCCAAGCCCAGATCGCGGCGCTTGCCGGCGACCGTGGTTCTGAGAATCCAGGATTTCTGGGACGGCCCGCCGATCTGCAGCTGCAGCCCCGCCACGCCCCCGACTGCATGCATACCCGGATCCGACAGCCTCGATACGGCCAGCGGCTTCAGTTCCTTCGCGCGCTTCGGCACCTAAGCCCCCTGTTTCTACGTTCCACACTACCTACCCCACATTCTAAACGCGCTTTAGCGGAACGTCAAGGAACGTATCGGAACAGGTTTACAGAGCGGAAACTGTGATTTCTGACGAACTACTCAATGCCTTGAGAGAGGGTTCTGGCGGAAGAGGTGAGATTCGAACTCACGAACGGTTGCCCGTTGCTGGTTTTCAAGACCAGTGCCTTAAACCACTCGGCCACTCTTCCACTTAGACGGCTTTTGCCGCAGACGGCAAAAACACTATATCAACCCAGCCCCGGGTCGTCCGGCCGAACCCCGCGCAGACGTGGCATCCACGCCGCGCGCGGCTTCACGACCTTGACCTCCCTCAGGTAGTCGGCCACGACGTCCCAGATCGGCGGGCCGTGCTCGGCGTCGTTCACCGGAGCCCAGCTGGCGACCTTGTAGGTTTGATCGGCCGAGAGCGGCGCGCCATCGACGCGCAGATCGTCGATGCGCCGGCCGATCGGCGCGTCCGGATCGATCGAGTAGGTCAGGCCCGCCACTCGCACCATGTCGCCGCCCTGCTGCAGGTACGGGTCGGGATTGAACAGGTTGTCGGCGACGTCTTCCAGAACCGCCTTGATCCGCCCCCCGGTCAGCTCGCTCACCGTGGTCCACGGGTAGGTGATCGCGGTCTGCGCCATCAGGTCCTCCACCGTGATCGTGTCGCCGGCCAGCAGCGTCGTGCCCCAGCGGAAACCCGGCGAAAACGCGATCTGCGCACCCGCGAAGCGAATCAGCGCATCCAGGATGACCTGATCGAACGTTCCGTTGAAATTGCCGCGCCGGTACAGCATCCCCTCGGTGATCGCCAGCGGTTTCACAAGCTGCAGGGCGAACGGAGCGCGCACCTCCTCGATCAGGCGATGCATATCCGGATCGGCCGGCAGCAGTTCCGAAATGACCGGAAGGAGCCGATAGCGATAGTCGCGCACCCCGCCGCCACCCACGTCAAGGTCCAGCACCGCCAGGAACTTGCCATGGCTTCCGGCGTTGGTGACCAGTGTGGCGCCGCCCGCATTGCGCACGACCACCGGCTGTGGCAGCGCGTCGTGTGTATGTCCGCCCAGGATCGCGTCGATGCCGCGCACCCGAGCGGCCAGTTTCAGGTCGACGTCCATACCGTTGTGCGACAACAGGACGACGGCCTGTGCGCCCGAGGTGCGCGCCGCCTCGACCGCGCTCTGCAGTTCCTGCTCGCGGATTCCGAACGTCCATCCCGACACCAGCGGCCGGGGATGTGCGACCGCCGTGTACGGGAATGCCTGCCCGATTACCGCGACCGCAATCCCGTTGACGATCCGGTGCGAGGTCGAGGCGAAAACCGGGTCGCCGAATTCCGAAGTGCGGATGTTCTGCGCCAGCAGCTCGATATGGCCTTTCAGCTCGCTGTTCGCCACCTGCAGCACACGCTCGATGCCGTAGGTCATCTCCCAGTGCACCGTCATCATGTCGACGCCCAGCAGCCGGGCTGCTTCGACCATATCCTGGCCGCGCATCCACAATGAGGTGGCCGATCCCTGCCAGGTGTCGCCCCCGTCCAGCAGCAGCGCTCCTGGCCGCTGCGCGCGCACCTGCTTGACGAGCGAGGCCAGATGCGCAAAGCCGCCCACCGCTCCGAAGCGCCGCGCCGCGGCTTCGAACCCGACGCTGCTCAGGGCGTAGGCCTCCGGGCTGCCGGGCGCGATCCGGTACTGCTGCAGCAGCGCCTTTCCCACCTGGTGCGGAGGCCGCCCGCGCGCCGGGCCGGTGCCCAGATGGACGCTCGGCTCGCGGTAGAACACCGGCTTGAGCTGCGCATGGCAATCGGTGAAGTGCATCAGGTGCACGTTGCCGAAGCGCGGCACCTCGTACAGTCGCCGCGCCAGGTCGGCGCCGGAGCGATCGGGGTGCTCGGTCAATGGCGCACCCACCGCGGCGGCGGCCGCCAGGACCTGTACGAACTCGCGCCGATCCACGTCCCGCGCGCCCTGGCCGCTCAGCGATTCACGGGCGAGGCCGGATCGAACAACAAGGCCATCACGTCGCGGATCTGCTCCGGCGTCAGGATGCCGGCATCCCCGAACCGCGGCATCATCGAGCAGGCGTTGAACGCGTGGGTGTTCCAGATCCGGATCCAGGTCCGGCGCATCGCATCGGCGTCGCTGGCGTTGCGCTGGCGGTAGCGATACAGCGACGGCCCGATCGTGCCGAAAGCGACTTCGGTGCCCGACAGCCGGTGGCATCCATAGCAGTTGCCGCCGCGCGGCGCATCGGGCGGATCGCTGTATTGCAGGCCCGTGCCGCTTTGAGCGATTTTCTCGCCGCGTTGCCACTCGCCCAGCCAGCGGCCGTCCGGCGGAAAGCGCACGGTCTGGAGCGCATCACGCCGGATGCGCTGCTGCGCGTCGGCCGGCAGCGCGTCCGGTCGCGCAACGCTGCATGCGAGCTGCATCGGCGTCTGCCGCAGCCGATCCAGGTCCGCCTGGCCGCGCGCGCGGAACGACGAGGCGATCACCCGCGCCAAACCGCCCTGCCCGCTTTCTTCTCGCTCTGCCGTCGCGCCACCGGCCAGGGCCAGCATCATCAGCGCAACGGGTGCGAGGGCGCGCACGGGCGGCCCCTTACCTGCGCAGCGACGGCGCATCCATCGTTCCGCCGCCGGCCAGTACGCCCAGATACGTGCTCAGATCGATCGCGGCCTGCGACCCGAAAATCAGCTGCGGCCATCGCTGCTGACGCACGCAGTCCGACAGGCGCCACTGCATCGTTCGCACCGCTCCCTGGGAGACGCGGTAAGCGGGCCAGTGCCCGAAGGCGCTGCGGGCGCCCTCCGATCGCGTCAGGTTCGCCAGTTGCTGCAACCGGATCCGCAGGCCGTCGGCGCCATGGCAGGTCGCGCACGAGAAATCGTATGGGCCGGCGCGTCGATAAAACAGATCGCGGCCACGCGCGTACGAATCGCGCTCCTGCGGGACGCCTTGCGGAACCCGGATCGTTGCGCCGCGCGATTGCGCCGCCACGTACGCGACCAGCACCTCCAGATCGGTCTGCGGCTCGCCCAGCTCCGAAAACGGCGTCGCGGCCAGCTCCGGTCGACTGAACCCCTGGATCGTCACCATGCAGTGAACCAGGCGCGACTCGGCGTCCATCACCGAGCCGGTGTCGGCAAAATAGCGCGGCAAAGCGGCGAAAGCTCCGGCCAGCACGCCCGGCCCCTGGCCGAGGTCGCAGGCGGTGAGCGCGGCATGTTTCGGGCCTCGCGGCGTCTGCCACAGCTCCTGTCCGCGCGCCACGGCCAGCTCGGCGGGATTGTCGTCGGCCAGCATCTGGCGATAGACGGAGGTCGGATCGGCGGCTCGCACCGTAGCGCAGACGAGCGCGCTCGCCGCGAACGCGAGCGGCCACCGATCGGCAATCGCCCTCACCCCCTGCTTCGCCGGGCGCGGCCCGGCTACGCAGGGCAAGCTCGGCCCCTGTCCCGCGCGGCGGGAGAGGGGTGATTCTGCCGAGTTCGAGGTTGCCGGCTTCATTCAGGTGATCGTGATGCGGTCGGTGCGGCTGTCGCCCAGATTATCGATCCACGTGACCGTCAGCTCGTCGCCACGGCTGGCGCCGCGGAACGCGAACTGCAGGAACGGGTTCTTGGAGATCGCCCGGCCCCATTGGACGCGCAGCACTTCGCGGCCCGCGTGCATCACCGAAACGTTCGAGATGAAATGCGGCGGCACGAGCTCGCCGTCCGGCCCCTTGCGCAGGCCGGTTTCTTCCTGGTGCGCCATCAGGATCTTGACTTCGACGCGGCCGGCCTGCATCGCCGCCCGTATCTTCATCGGGTCAGCCACCGCAGCCTCCGATCGTCACCTTGATCTGCTTGCGCACCAGATAGGCCTGCCGGTCCGTGACCGCCAGCACGATCACGCTGGACGTCTCATTCATCCGGATCCGGGTCGATACGAACGCATCCGTTCCGTCCGGAAAGAAAAAGCTCGCTGCCAGCGAGAACGGGTTCTTATCGACCAGCAGGTGGATCTCACGCGTGCCGGCGGCTCGGCTCTTCACGATCACCGGCACGACCGCACCGTCCTCCGCGATTTCGGGCGCCGTCAGATTCACCTCGCCGCCTCCCTGCGCGACCGGAATGCCCAGCGCCTTCAGGGCGTCGGCGACGGTTTTTGCCTCGAACGCAGCCCGATTCCACTGCGCGGGCGGCTGCGCCAGATCGGCTGCCTTGGAGCCGGCGGCGAGCAGCGCGGCGAGCAAGCTGCCGGCACTTATCAGGTTGCGACGTGAGTTGTCCATCGGAAAACGCCCTCACCCTCGGGCGATCCATATAGCGATCGGAGCGGGCGCTACCTTAGCATCCCGGAATCGAAGCGGCCGCACGCTGGCGGTGGCTACCGGGGGCTCAGCGCCTTCTTGCGGCGGTCCATCATCCGCCATATGAACGGCGTGAAGATCAGCTGCATCGCCAGCTCCATCTTGCCGCCAGGGGCGACGATCGTGTTGGGGCGCGACATGAACGAATCGTGCAGCATCGCCAGCAGGTACTGGAAATCGATGCCTTTCGGATTGGCGAACCGGATCACCAGAAAGCTCTCGTCCGCGGTCGGGATGTCCCGGGCGACGAACGGATCGGATGTGTCGACCGCGGGAACGCGCTGGAAGTTCACGTGGGTGCGCGTGAACTGCGGGCAGATATAGTGCACATAGTCGGGCATGCGCCGCAGGATCACGTCGGTTACGGCCTCGGTCGAATAGCCGCGCGTGGCCTTGTCGCGATGGATCTTCTGGATCCACTCCAGGTTGATCACCGGCACCACGCCGATCAGCAGGTCCGGGAAACGGGCCACGTTGACCGTTTCGGTGACCACGCCGCCGTGCAGGCCCTCGTAGAACAGCAGGTCGGTGTCCTGCTCCAGCGTTTCCCACGCGGTAAAGGTGCCGGGCTCCTGCTCGTGGGCAGCAGCCTCCTCCTCGTTGTGCAGGTACTTGCGCAAGCGGCCACGACCGCTTTCGCTGTACTGCTGGAACAACGCCTCCAGCTCGTCGAACAGGTTCGCTTCCGGACCGAAGTGACTGAAATCGCGGCTGCCGGCCTTTTCCTTTTCGAGCATCACGCGCCGCATTTCCTTGCGGTCGTAGCGATGAAAGCTGTCGCCTTCGACCACCGCGGCGCGCACGCTCTCGCGCCGGAAGATTTTCTGGAAGGTGCGCGTCACCGATGTGGTGCCGGCTCCCGACGAGCCGGTGATCGCGACGATCGGATGCTTCTCCGACATGGGTTTCGGCCCCCTACACCATGCTTCGAAACAGGCCGCGCATGTTGAAAAGCGGCGTATCGGGTTCGCGCTCGTCGGGCTTTTCCCGGTGATATCGCTCGATGCGTTCGACCTCCTGCTTCGAGCCGAACACGAACCCGATGCGCTGATGCGGCGCCGAGGGCGCGACCTGCAGGATCGGCCCCTCGCCGGTGCTCGCGCGGCCGCCGGCCTGCTCGATCAGCATCCCGACCGGATTGCACTCGCACAGCAGCCGCAGGCGGCCCGGCCTGGACGGGTCCTTCGTGTCGCGTGGATACATGAACACGCCGCCCCGGGTCAGGATCCGGTGTGCGTCGGCCACCATCGAGGCGATCCAGCGCATATTGAAGTCCTTCTGGCGCGGGCCGTTCTTGCCGGCCAGGCATTCTTCGACGTAACGGCGGATCGGCGGCTCCCAGAAGCGGCTGTTGGAGGCGTTGATCGCGAACTCCTCGGTCTCCTCGGGCACGTTCAGACCGGGATGCGTCAGCAGGAATTCGCCCAGTTCCGGATTCAGCGTGAAGCCGTGCGTGCCGTGTCCGACCGTCAGCACGAACATCGTCGAGGGGCCGTACAGCGCGTACCCGGCAGCCACCTGCCGGGCGCCGGGCTGCAGAAAATCCTCGACACGGGCGGGCCGTGCACCATCCGGGGCACGCAGCACCGAAAAGATGCTCCCGACCGACAGGTTCACGTCGATATTGGAAGCGCCATCCAGCGGATCCAGTGCCAGCAGATAATCGCCCGCCTCTTCGGATGCGGTCGACAGCCACGGCTCCTGCATCTGCTCCGACAGCATGCCTCGCACATGGCCCCCCCACCGCAGGCAGTGGACGAACGCCTCGTTGGCCAGCAAGTCGAGATTGTGCTGCGCTTCGCCCGACACCTTGGTGGCGCCGGCCTGTCCCTGCAGCCCGGCCAGTGCCCCGTAGGCGACCTTGCGTGACAGCGCCTTGCACGCCAGCGCGATGGCCAGGATCACGCTGTTGAAAGACCCGGTCGCCTGCGGGAATCGGCGCCGCTGCTCGATCAAGTACTGCGTCAGCGTGATTTTCTGACTCATCATCGGTCGTGCACTCCGTCTTCGGCCGCCTGCAGTACCCGGCTGGCCAGGATGTCCTGTGCGGAAATGGTGGACAGGGCGTCGCGGTCGGCGCCCGCGATGGCGCCGAACAGGCGGCTCGCGTGCCGCAGCCGGGCCCGGTCCAGCGCATTGCGTACGCTGCGCGCGTTGGCAAAATGCGGCTGCTTCATCCGCGCCTTAAGATATTGGCCGAAGGCGGCGAGGGCCCCGTCGTCGAATCGGTAGCCCATCTTTTCCAGCATCAGGTCGGCGATCCGCATCAGCTCCGCCTCGCTGTAATCCGGAAAGTCGATGTGGTGCGCAATCCTCGATGAAAAGCCCGGATTGCACTCGAAGAACCTGGCCATCCGGTCCTTGTAGCCGGCCAGGATCACGACCAGGTCCTCACGCTGATTCTCCATCACCTGCAGAAGGATCTCGATCGCTTCCTGGCCGTAATCGCGTTCGTTTTCGGGGCGGTACAGGTAATAAGCCTCGTCGATGAACAGCACCCCGCCCATCGCGCGCTTGAGCACCTCGCGCGTCTTCGGGGCGGTGTGCCCGATGTACTGGCCGACCAGGTCGTCCCGGGTCACCGCGACCAGATGGCCTTTGCGCGAGTAGCCGAGCCGGTGCAGGATCGAGGCCATCTTCAAAGCAACGGTCGTCTTGCCGCTACCCGGATTGCCGGTGAAAGACATGTGCAGCCCGGGTGCCGCCACCGGCAGGCCCTGCGACCTGCGGGCCGAGTCGACCACCAGCAGCGCGGCCACGTCGCGAATGCGCCGCTTCACCGGCGCGAGTCCAATCAGCTCGCCGTCCAGATCGGCCAGCAGGGCGAGCACGTCGTGCTCGCCGATGGCGCCGTCCGGCCGGGGCGACGGATCGTTCATCCGGCGGCTGCCTGCCTCAGTACCGCCGTCCGGCCGGCCGCTCGGTCGCGTACGGCTCGATCGCGTAGCGCTGCACGCGCCCGTGCGCCTCGATGCGGCGCAGCCTGAATCCGGGCTCGTCGGCGGGCCGGTTCACCAGGAAGGACAGCCGGATCGTCTCCCAGCCCCGGGTCGAGTCGAATGCGTTGACCCGGATGTAGTGCCTCGGATACGTCTTGCGGCAGGCGTTGATCTCCAGCATCACGCCGGCCGCATCGTGCAGATCGAACATCGGCATGCCGAACATCTCCCAGTACGTGTTGCGCGGGTGGATGTCGTCCGTGTATTCGACCGACACGGCCCAGTTGTTCCGTAGACAGTACTCGACCTGGGCCCTGATCTGCGGATCGGTCAGATCCGGCAGAAACGAGAACGCTCCCTGGGTGACGCGCATCGTGATTCCTCTCAGCTGACGTTCACGAACTCCATCACATCCTCCCCCTCACCCCTTGCCCCTCTCCCCCGAGGGAGAGGGGGAA
>DATKFG010000103.1:0-4245 GCA_035511515.1 Burkholderiaceae bacterium
CAGCGGGAGAGGGGAGGGGGTGAGGGCTGCCGAGCGGAGCGGCCGCTCGAGCTTAGCGGCGATTGATCGCCCCTCGCCCGCGCAGCGGGAGAGGGGAGGGGGTGAGGGCCGCAGAGCGGAGCGGCCGCTAGAGCTTAGCGGCGATTGATCGCCCCTCGCCCGCGCAGCGGGAGAGGGGAGGGGGTGAGGGCTGCCGAGCGGAGCGGCCGCTAGAGCGCGTCGGACGATCGGGATCGTACCGACTGCCGAGGCAGTGCTCTCACCGCCCGGTATGCCGCCAGCAGTTTCGGCGCTTCGTGGCTCCATTGCAGTTCCTCGAGCACGCGCTTGCGACCGAACGCGCCCATCTGTTCGCGCCGTTGCGGATCATCGAGCAGATCGATCAATTGATCGCCCAGATCGAGCGCGTCGTTCGCACGCGCGTACAGCGACGCCTGCTGGGCGGAGAACCGTCCCTCAGTGAGATCGAACTGGACGATCGGCTTGCCGAGCGCCATGTACTCCATGACCTTGTTCATCGTTGACTTGTCGTTCATCTCGTTGGCGACGTCAGGATTGACGCACACGTCGGCCGTGTTCAGCATCTCGAGCATCTGCTCGTCCGGAACCCGCCCGGTGAAGGTCACGTACGGCGCGACGCCCAGGTCCGCCGCGAGAGTCTGCATCGCTTTCAGGCTGGTGCCGCCGCCGACCAGGCCGAAATGGACATCCGTGCGTCCGCGCGTATAGACGATATGCCGCGCCGCGCGCAGCAGCAGGTCGATCCCCTCCTGCGGGCCCATGACGCCGACGTAGCCCACCAGGTAGCGGCGCCCGCAGCGCAGCTCCGGTCGCGGCGGCGTGATGCGCATCCGTTCGAGCGACGGCCCGCTGCGCACGACGAACACGCGCTCGGCGGGCATTGCTCCGCGCGACATCGCGATCCGGCGATACGATTCGTTGGGGGCGATCGAGACATCGGCGCTGCGAAAAGTCCAACGTTCGAGTTTGAGCATCAGGCGGTACAGGGAATCGCGCCGTTTGAACTTGGCCTCGTAGAGCTCCGGACAGATGTCGTGGTGGTCGAAGACGAAGCGCGCGCCGGCGCGCCACTTGAAGAAACCGGCGATCAGGAACAGCAGGTCGGGCGGATTGCACGCGTGGACGATGTCGAATCCCACGCGCCGGTGCTCGCGCCACGCGATCCGGAAAGTGTGCCAGAGCGCCGCGCTGTACTCGCGCAGGTAGCCAAGCGCGCCCGACGCTTCGAGCGGCAGTTCGTAGCGCAGGATGCGGATTCCCGCAATGGTCTCTTCGTGGGCCTCGCAACCCGGCCCGGTGGGGCAGATGATCGCCACGTCGTAACCATTGGCGGCGAGCGTGGTCGCTTCCTGCCACACGCGCCGATCGAATGGCGAGGGCAGGTTCTCCACCAGCATCAGGACGCGCGCCATTCGAAACGTCCTAGGGAACCGGTCTTGACATCGGCGTAGGCAGCGGTCGGCGTCGTTCGCGCGCTGCGCCGAGCAGATCGCGGTACACGTGCCACACATGGGGCCAGATCAGGGTCGGAACGAGCGCTGCAGCAAGATAGGCGCCGCCGCCGGCGAGCAGCTGCAGCACCGTCGGCCAGCTGGTCGGCACCGCGGGCATGACCGCCAGGGTGAAAAGGGTCGCGCCGAGGTTGACCAGAAACAGCGCGCACATTTCACCCCACGCCTGGAATTCCGCCCAGGCGAGCCCGAGCGCGCGCCGGACGTGCACCAGGTTCCAGATCTGGGACAGCCATCCGACCGCCGCGGCGCCGATCGCAATTCCGCACAGGCCGAGCGTCGGGTCGCGGCTCACCGACGCGCCGACGTAGCACGCCGCCGCGGCCAATGGAAGCAGGACCGCGCCTTGGCGCAGCACCAGGGCGGACGCGCCCAATGCGAGCGCCAGGGTCGTGGTCTCCAGCGCCACCGAAAGCAGACCGGTGACGTAAATCCGGAACGGCAGCACGGCGGCGCTGAAGCGCGCGGTGAATACGAACGCCAGCAGCGGCCCCGCCAGCGCGATCAGCATCCCGCACACAGGGAACAGCAGCGCTGCGACCATCAGGTTGCCGCGGCGATTCGCCGCCACTGCGGCGTCTACACGCCCTGCCGCTACGTCGGCTGCGATTCCCGGGCCGATCGCATTCGTGACCGTCATCCGCAGGACGGTGATCAAGGGTGCAGCGGCAAGCGCAACGCCCTGGACCGCCACTGCGACCGGATCGAAGCGCAACGCGGCGACCCAGCCGTCGATCTGCCCCCGCAGATTGCCCAGCATGAAGCCTGCGCCGAAACCCAGACCGTCATGCAGTTGTAGACGCGCCAGATCCGCATCGAGCGACAGTCCGCGGCCGCCCTCCAGGTGGCTGCGTCGTGATGCATAGATCAAGGCCGCCAGGATCCGTGCCGCCGCGAGCACGATCAGCGCCAGGCCGACTCCGGTCAGGCTGCGCAGCAGCAATGCCGCCGCCACCACCGGGCCGACTCGCAGCACTGCCTGCCCGAGGCTCAACAGCGCCTGGTCGGTCGGGCGCTGACAGGCCAATGCCACGTAATCCAACGGCAGCGACACCAACCAGAGTGCGGAGAACAGCGGCGGCAGCCACGCATCGACCGCGCCGCCGGCATACATCCGCTGCACCAACGGCGTGAGCGGACTGAGCACCAACGCGGCCAGCAGGGCAGTGACTGCAAGGTAGGCAAAGGCGTTGCCGAACAGGGCACCGCGCCGGTGCGGCGGCTGTTGCGGCACTTGCTTGACAAGAAGGCCCGCAACGCTCATCGACAGGATGTTTGCGCAGGTCTGAGCAGCCAGCCACAGCAGGCGGTAGCCGCCGAAGTCGTGCGCGCTCAGCACGCGAACCAGCAGGATCGGCACCAGCACCTGGGCGGCATAGTCGAGGCCGCCGGCCAGCCCGAGCAATGCGACGATGCGCGGGCGAATCATGCCGCGCCCCTCAGCGCGCCGACTCTGACAGCAGCGGCTCTCCGATCGCCGGTCGGACGGGTGCGAAGCGTCGAAATACCTCGAGGTACGGCTCGATCAGCCGCTCCGGGTCGTAACGCGCCCGCATGAACGCGATGGCTTGGCAACCCAGCGCGCGCCGGCGCAGCTCGTCCGCAAGCAGGTCGCGGACCGTGGCAACCATGGTCTCGAAGTCCGGAACCGCCGCCCCGAGTCCGTGCAAGGCGATCCGGTGGTCGGGGTCAAGGAACGACACGACCGGAATCGCGCGCGCCCACGCCTGGTAGAACGTATTGGGAAGTCCCTCGACCTCGGAGGTATTCACCAGCAGCCGCGCCCGATCGAACAACCCCAGCGTCTCGTCCTGGCCGAGGCTGCCGCGCAAGGTCAGATTCGGGACCGCACGAGCGAGCACCCGCAGTTGTTCGAGGTACACGTTGCCTTGCTGCGGGTCGCCACCGACCAGTTGGAAGCGATACTGAGGCAGGCGTCGGGCCAGCTCGACAAACATCTCCGGGCGCTTGAGCGCGCGCAGGTGCGCGACCCAGATCACATCGATATCACGCTCCTCGGGTGGCGTCAGCCGCGGCAAGGGCGCGACCATGTCGGCAACGACCTCGCTCTCGATGCCGAAATTGCGCCGCAACATCGCGCGCTGCTGCTCGGTCTGTGCAAGCACCACGTCGACCCGCCGAATTCCGTAGCGGTAGAGCCAGGGATCCTTGAAGGTGCTGGTGATCTGGCGGCGCGGATCGCAATCCGCATCGCTGACGATGCGCAGCACCAGGGGCCGCCGCAGGCGCCGGACGATCCAGGCCACCACTCCGAGCAATCCATCCCCGCAGGCCAGGAAGTAGACGTCGGCGTCCGCGCGCCGCAGCGCGCGGTAAAGGCCGCTCAACCGAGGATGAAAAAACCGCAGCCCGGGCAGACCCTGCTCGCGACGATAGGCCGCCAGGATCCGCAGGCGGTCTACCACGATTTCGCGACCTTGACCGACATCGAGCGTGACGAACGACGAATCCACCCCGCGCCGGGCGGCGGCGCGGGCGATCATTGCCTGCTGCAATTCCGCTCCTCCCGTCGGTTGCGGCGGCCGGGCCGGATCGCGCCACAGCGCCGGGTACGAGTACAGGTTGATGTGGCAGACGCGTGCCGACCGCACGCCTGGATCCGGATCAGCGCCGACACTCATGCGCGCACCGCCTGGTCATGGCATCGAGCGCGCAACCCGAACGCCAGGCCGATCGCGAGCCACATCAGCGT
>DATKFG010000104.1:0-15871 GCA_035511515.1 Burkholderiaceae bacterium
CAGGTTGTCGCGGCTGCGGGCGGTCAGCGGCTGCAGCCCCCAGTTGCGCTCGATGAATTTCAGGATCGAGGCGTGATCCCCGTAGCTGTGGACGACACGGCCCCCGCGCGAGTGCGGCGAAACGACGATCAGCGGAATGCGCGGACCGTCGCCGAAGAAATCGAGCGGCAGGAACGAGCCCGAATCCCAGTATCCGCCACCTTCGTCGACGGTCACGATGAACGCCGTCTGCGCGAACAACTCGGGCCGGCTCTTTAGCTCCTCGTAAATCCGCGCCACCAGGGACTCGAACAGATCCAGCTTGGAGCTTGCCGGGTGGCCGTCGTCGAAGCTGTCGGGCTTCACGTACGACACCGCCGGCAGGCTGCCCTGCTCCAGGTCGCTGAAGAAGACGGTCGCGTCCTTGATGTGGGCGGCGCGTTGGACCGGGTCGCCCATGATCGATTTGGCGTAGCCGAACGGATTGCAGATGTCGCAGTAGAAGTAGCCGGGATAACCGACGAAGGTCTCGATCGGATCGGCGGTCCCGTTCGCGAACTTGACCGCGGCGTCGTAGCCGCCGCCGTAGTACGCCCAGCTGATCTGCTTCTCGTTGAGCGCATCGCCGATGGTCCGGATCGACGACGGCGGCACCAGCGACCCCGACGTCACGCCAGCATCGTTGATCACGCCATTGGGCTTATAGCCCGGCGACACATTGTTGATCTGGTAGTACTTGCCGTTTTCGCACCGGGTCGCCGACTGGTCCGGGTGCCAGGGCAAGGTGGCCAGGTAGTCGTCGATCGCCTTGACCCAGGGCGCGCTCGGATCGCAGGTCGTCCAGGCCTGGTCCCTGGTGAAGGCGATGGTGGTCGCGCTCTTCGGGGTCGGGTCGGCGATAGCGGACGCGGGCGGTTGCGTGAGCGTGACACCGGACGCATTCGTATAGGACTGCCACCACATCGCGTCCCCGGTGCCGATGATCATGTGCTGCACGAACGTGCCACCCATTACCGGCTGATGGTAGTTGTCGCTGATCGTGTACTCGTCGGCCAGCTGCTTCAATACCGGCGCGTCGCCCTTTTCGACGTTGTAGAACCCCATCGAGTTGCCCCCCGACCCATCGTTGCGGGCGACCCCGACATAGGGATACAGGTCGTTCAGGCAGCCCGCGGGATTTTCGGGCGTCGCGTTGCCCAGGCTGCAGTCCGATTGCTGCCACATGTGGTAGAAGCGGTGCACCATGTCGCCGGTGTAGCTGTCATAGGGCAGCTTCTCGCCCCGCAGCGGGAAGGCGCTGTTCGGCAGCGCCCCGTAGTTGGCCACGCGCGTGTCGGTCTCGTAGCACCCCTGTGGAGGATAGGTGGGATAGGTCTTGGTCGAGGACACGTTGCAGATGTCCAAGCCGGTGGCGCCGGTGGTCAGCAGCAGCAGGTCCTTGCCCGGCAGCACCGGAGAAACCTCGTGCAGTTGAGCCGTGGTGAAGGTCGACCCATCCAGCGGCGCCGATGAATCGGCCGGGTCCAGCGTGATTTCGGCCAGGCTGTCGCCCACCGCCGGAATGTAGGCGGTATTGGGAGGTGGCAACGTGGCATACGGCGCCTTGTTCGACGCCGGCTGAAAAATGAAATACGACGACGGAATCGTGTTCAGAGAGAACTGCCCGGCCAGTTGAGCGTTTTTACCCGGGGAGCCGTCGCGCTCGACGATTCCTTTGGACAGTAGATTCGAGACGTGCTGGCCTTCCCGGGGCACGTAAACGCCGAAGATGTTGTCGAAGGTCCGGTTCTCGCCGATGAGCACGATCACGTGCTTGATGGGCGAGGCGGTCTTGATGTCGTTCTCTATGTCGGGCTCCGCGATGGCCGCCCCCGCCAGCAAGAGCGTCAAAGGCAGTGCGACCGGGATGTGTCGAAGGCGTATCGTCATCTGAGCCCCTCCTGGACGTTGCAATGGATAGCGCGAAGGCTAGAAGCACTCTGTGACGCCTCGGTGAAGGCATAAGACGAAAGACCTGCGTCGGTGCAGGCCCTTTATTTGCTGGACCTAAATCTTCGCCGCTTGAGGGAGGCGGAATGAGGATGTCGGCGAAGGTGCTAAAGCTGGGCGAACACGGTTGCGGAGTATCACGTAGTCCATATGGTCGAAAGTTACGGTAGTCGTTTGTCAAGCGCCGCCGATTGAGGCCAATATCACGCGAGCATTCGCAGTCTTTGGCGTCTCATCGGTTTACCAAATTCGAGGGCCGAAGCATGTTGTGGTTCGATCGCGTTGCGTTCATAGTGCGGACATGCCGACGACTCGATACGAACAGCAGGACCTGCGCGGAATCGGAGTGATCTGGGCACTGGCGGCGGCTTTGCTGGCGAGCGCGTGCGGAGGCGGATCGTCGGGCCCGGTAACTGAGCACAGCGGCGCAGTGACCGTGCAAGGCACCCCCGACGGCACCACATGCAGCGCTGCCAACGGCGTGGGAATCGCGGGCGATGCCGACGTCAACCATGTCGCCGTGACCTGCTCAGAGCAGCTCTATACGCTCAGCGGGGCCATCAGCGGTTTGACCCGCGCGGGCCTGGCGCTGGCCAACGGCGCCCATATTGTGCGTGTGGCCCCCAATGCGACCAGCTTCACGTTGCCAGCCCCGTTGGCCCACACCAACCGGTACGCGGTGACCGTGGCCGCCCAGCCCGCGGGCCTGACCTGCTCGGTGAGAAACGGCTCGGGATCGATGCCGGCAAGCAATGTCACCAACGTCAGGGTGAAGTGTTTGGACACCGACACGGTTGACGGAACCGCTGGGGACTTGAACACGACAGGCCTGGTGCTGTTCCTGGGGCTGGCGCGGAGCACGCGCTTGCGTTGAAACGCAGCGTTCCGAACGATCCCGGATCCGCCTGGGGTCGCCTCTGGGCAGTCGCACTCGAGGCCCCGTCACGCCGCGGCCGATAGTATCGATTGCGGTCACGGCGAAATTCGGCGATGCTAGTCAATGCACATGGAGCACCAGGGAGTCATCGACTTCTGGTTTGTTCAACTCAAGCCGGCACAATGGTGGCGTGACGACTCCGACCTCGATCACGTGATTGCCGACAGATTCGGCGCCGTACATGCACGCGCCCTGCGCGGCGAGTTGTACCAATGGCGCCTGCAACCGCTCGGACGGCTCGCCGAAATCATCGTTTTGGATCAGTTTTCGCGCAACATCTACCGGGGCACCGCACAAGCATACGCAGCCGATCCGATGGCTCTGGCATTGGCACAGGAAGCCGTTGCAGCCAATGCCGCAGCGACTCTTGAACCACACCACAAGGCGTTTCTTTACATGCCCTACATGCACAGTGAATCCCGCGAGATTCACGAGATTGCGGTTCGGCTGTTTTCCGAGTTCGGCCTCGAAGCAAGTCTGGACTCAGAATTGAGGCACAAGGCGATCATCGACCGTTTCGGACGCTACCCGCACCGCAACTCGATACTGGGACGGATTTCAAGCCAGCAAGAGGGCGAATTTCTGAAAAACCCCAGACCCTCGTTCTAGCGGATTTCGCCGTCCGGTCATTGCGGCATACCGGCCAGCCGAAGGCATTCGGCCAGGTGTGCGCTATCGGCAGCATCCCTGAAGGGTACCTTGGCGACGAGCCTGTCGACCGTGGCGTCGGGCCGAAGCACCAGGCACCGCGCTACCAATTCCCGCGCGCGTTGCGCATGCCCGAGTTTCGCGCAGCAAGCCGCCAGCATCGAATGCGCCCGCAGCGAACTGTCCGACATTCCCCGCTCGAAATCCGGCAAGGCATCCGCGTAGCGGCGTAACACGAATTGGGCGAAGCCGAGCGCGCGCCAATACCAGCGAGGCCCGAAATACGGGTCCGCACGGCGCGCGTCGCGCAGCATCTCGAGGCCTTCTTCGGCGCGCCCGATATGGCAGAGGACGGACCCGAGATCTGCCCGGTTCCACTGGTTGGCGGGATTGATTTCGACGCCGCGCGCCGTGTGGTGCAGCGCGAGATCGAACAAATGCCGATCCAGATACAACTGTCCCAGGATCGTCTGGCAGGTGCTCTCGTCTTCGGCCAGTTCGACGCCGCGCTGCGCCAACGCGAATGCCCGGTCGAGGGCCTCGCGCGATCCTGAAAGGTCGTTGTCCCATTCCCTTCCAGCCAAGGCGGCCAGCAGGCTGTAAGGCAAGCCGTATTCGGGGTCGATCTCGATCGCGCGCTCGAAGGCGCGCTTCGCCTCCGCGGCCGAAGCAGCGTCGTCCCAGGCGAGCGCGTTGCCACGCAGCATTTCATCGTAGGCATCCAGGCTGGACGGGGGTTTGCGGCGAGCGCGATCGGCTCCGCTCGCCTGCACGCGACCGACCAAGGTTCCGACAATGGTTTGCACGACCTCGTCCTGCACCGCGAACAGATCCGCCCCCGGACGATCGAACCGTTCGCCCCAGACCTGTTTTCCGCTCTCGGCATCGATCAGCTGGGTGGTAACCCGGACGCGCTCCCCCATCCGGCGCACGCTGCCCTCGACGAGGAAGCGAACGCCCAGCTCGCGACCGATCCGTTGCGTGTCGACCGCCTGACCCTTGAAGCGGAAGGTCGAGTTGCGCGAAGTCACCGTCAACGACCGCCATCGTGACAGCTCGGTGATGATGTCCTCGGTCATGCCATCGGCAAAGTATTCCTTGCCGGGGTCGCCCTCCATGTTCAAGAACGGCAACACGGCGATCGAAGACGGCGCCTGGCTGGAAGCGACCGCCAACGACGACGACTCTTCGTGCACACCGAGCGTCGCGGCGAAGCGATACCCGCGCCCGGCAACGGTGGCGATCGTTTGCGCTCCGAGGACCTTGCGCAGGGTGCTGATCTGGACCTGAAGGTTGTTCTCTTCCACCACGAGCCCAGGCCAGACCACGTCGAGCAACTCGTCTTTGGTGACCAGTCGTTCACGCCGCTCGATCAGGGCGAGCAGGATATCCAGCGCCCTCGCGCCCAATGCCACGGGTTGCCCGTCGCCCAGCAGTTGCCGGGTCGCCGAATCCAGCTCGAAGCGGCCAAAGCGGTAACGCATGGTCATCGTGTTCGCAGGCAGCCCAACGCCAATGCGGCCAATCTACCCCAAGGGGGCGCGCGGCGTTGTCCGCGCCTGCGACCTGCTTCGGCGCGAACCCGATGATGGCGAGACGTTTCAGTTCACCGTGCCGCCCGGCAGGTCCCAGGCAAGCCCCGTTCGGACCTGCTGAGGCGCGCCTGGATTCACCCTTTGCGCGTGGCCGTTTCGAAGTCTCCGAGCCGGCCCGTGCTCGATCCCCATTTGCGAGCCTGCCAGGCCAGCGCGAGCAACAGCACACCCGTGAGGACCGCGTACAAGCTGATCAACCACACGAGCGCCAGCGCGCCCGCACCGGGGAAAAGCAGCACGAGCACGCCAAAGACGATTGCGGCGACCCCGTTCAGTATCAGCAGCCACTCGTGCCGAAGCACCTTGCGCAACCGGATCGCAACGACGATGTCCAAAATGCCGGTGACCAGCGCGTTCGCTCCGATCAGCAAAACGAGCACCAGGGCCGTCAGGCCGGGATAGAAAATCGCGCCGATGCCGGCGGCGACGCTGACGATGCCCCACAGCAGAATCAACCACCAGCCCCCATCGTGCTGCCGGTGCTTCACGGCGCCCGCGATCACCACGGCGCCTCCGATGACCGCGTAGGCGGCAAACAGCGCAACCAGCCACAGCAGCGTCAGTCCCGGCCACAGGATGGCCAGCACGCCGAAGATCAGCGCCACGGCTCCTCGCCAGGCGAACATCCACCACGAACGCATCAGCAAGTCTTTCACGAGGTCACCTCACCGTTCAGGCTTCGTAGTTGAACTCGGACGTAGCCCAAGCTACACCGAGCCGCCGCGCGGCGGCTAGCCCGCAATGCGGGGTCCTGCTATCCCGTCGCGCTCGTATCGAGTCCTTATCCCCATCACGGATGCGATCGTCGAGATCGACTACCGCATCGGCGATATCATGCCGGCCTGATCGGTGCTGAGCCCTGCGCAGCGCAGCTGGCAGGCCCGATCGGATGGCCGGTCAAGCCATGCCAGGCGATCTGAAGCTCACCGACTTCGATTACTCCTTGCCGCAGGCGCTGATCGCGCAACGGCCCCTCGCCGACCGCGCCGCCAGCCGCCTGTTGCATCTGGCCGGCGATCGGATCGCCGATCTGCACTTTGCCGATCTGCCCGGTCTGCTGGAGGCGGGCGACTTGGTGGTGCTGAACGACACGCGCGTGATCAAGGCGCGCCTGTTCGGTTTCAAGCCCAGCGGAGGGCGCGTGGAGGCGCTGATCGAGCGGATCCTGGATCCGCGCTCGGCGCTGGCGCTGCTGCGCAGCAGCCACCCGCCCCGCGGCGGCCAGCTGATCGACTTTGACGGCGCGCAGGCCCGCGTCGTCGGGCGCGCCGGCGACCTGTTCGAGCTGCAGTTCGACACCGAGGTCGCGCCGCTGCTGGAACGCATCGGACAGGTTCCACTGCCGCCATACATCGGGCACGCACCCGATGCGCAGGACGAGGCGCGCTACCAGACGGTGTACGCACGCCATGGCGGCGCCGTGGCGGCGCCCACCGCGGGCCTGCACCTGACCCGACAGCTGCTCGAGCGCCTGCACGCGCGCGGCGTCGCCGTCGCCTTCGTCACGCTGCACGTGGGAGCCGGCACCTTTGCCCCGGTGCGCGCCGAGCGCGTGGCCGACCATGTGATGCACGCCGAGCGCTACCAGGTGACCGAGGCAGCCGCGCACGCCGTGAACTCGACCCGTGCGGCGCGCGGGCGCGTGCTGGCGGTCGGAACGACCGCGCTGCGCGCGCTCGAGTCGGCCGCGCGCGATGGCATCGTGTACGCTGCCGACGCCGAAACGCGCCTGTTCATCCATCCCGGCCACCGGTTCCAGGTGGTGGATCGCTTGGTCACCAACTTTCACCTGCCCCGCTCGACGCTGCTGATGCTGGTGTGCGCGTTTGCCGGCGTGGAGCCGGTGCGGTGCGCTTACCGGCACGCGATCGACCTGGCTTACCGCTTCTACAGCTACGGCGATGCGATGCTGCTGGAGCGCGCCGCATGATGCGCTTCGAGCTGCTTGCGCACGACGGCCAGGCGCGCGCCGGATCGCTGCAGCTGCCGCATGGCGAGGTCGCCACGCCCGCTTTCATGCCGGTTGGCACCTATGGAGCGGTCAAGTCGCTGGCACCGTCCGATCTGCGCGAAGTGGGCGCGCAGATCGTGCTGGGCAACACCTACCATCTGTGGCTGCGGCCGGGCCTGCAGGTCATCGGCGCCCATGGCGGACTGCACCGCTTCACCGGGTGGGATGGACCGATCCTGACCGATTCGGGCGGCTTTCAGGTCTTCTCTCTCGGGGCGCTGCGCCAGATCAGCGAGGACGGCGCGCGCTTCCGCTCGCCAATCAACGGCGATGCGATGCTGCTCACGCCGGAGGAGTCGATCCGCATTCAGCACGTGCTCGATTCGGACATCGCGATGGTGTTCGACGAATGCACGCCGTACTGGATCCAGTCCGCAGGGCAGTCGCGGCCGGCCAGCGAGCGCGAGGCGAGCGACTCGATGCAGCTGTCGCTGCGGTGGGCGCGCCGCTGCCGCGACGAGCTCGACCGGCTGGGCCCGTCCAGGGCCCTGTTCGGCATCGTCCAGGGCGGCATGTTCGAGGCGCTGCGCGAGGAGTCGGCCGCCGGCCTGCGCGCGATCGGATTCGACGGCTATGCGATCGGCGGTCTGTCGGTCGGCGAGCCCAAGGAGCGGATGCTGGCGATCATGCGGCACGCGGCGCAGCACCTGCCGCAGCAGGCCCCGCGCTACCTGATGGGCGTGGGAACGCCCGAGGACCTGCTGGCCGCGGTGGGGGCGGGAATCGACCTGTTCGACTGCGTGCTGCCGACCCGCAACGCGCGCAACGGGTGGCTGTTCACGCGGCACGGCGACGTGAAGATCCGCAACGCGCGCTACCGCGATGACACCTCGCCCTTGGACCCGCTGTGCGCCTGCGCGACCTGCCGCCAATTCAGCCGGGCCTACCTGCACCACCTGCAGCGGATCAACGAGATGCTCGGCGCGCGGCTGAACACGATCCACAACCTTCACTACTACCTGGACTTGATGGAGCGCGCCCGCGCTTCGATCCGCCAGGGCTCCTTCGAGGCGTTTGCCCGCTCAGAGCTGGCCGGCCGCGCCGCGGCCCGGGACGGGCAGGCGGGTGGCTATACTAACGGGTTGAATTCGCCGGAGCATTCGTAATGCCCCTGATCTCAGACGCCTTCGCCCAGGGAGCGGCCGCACCGACCGACCAGGGCATGCCGCTGCTCGTGATGATGGTGGCCCTGTTCGCGTTTTTCTACTTCATCATCATCCGGCCGCAGACCAAGCGTCAGAAGGAACTGAAGGCGATGATCGGGGCGCTGAACAAGGGCGACGAGGTGGTCACCACCGGCGGCCTGGTCGGGCGCATCACCGAGCTGTCGGACCAGTTCCTGACGCTGCAGATCGGCACCGTCGGCGGCCAGCCCGTGACCGTATCGGTGCAGCGCTCGTCCGTCACAACGCTGCTGCCCAAGGGGAGCATGAAGTCGATCTGAGCGGTGCGGCCCGCGCCTGCACCGCCGCCCGTCGGGCCGTCCCGTTTCTGCCGTGAACACATGAACCGTTATCCTCTCTGGAAGTACCTGATCATCGTCGCAGCCCTGTGCTTCGGCGTGTTCTACACGTTGCCGAACTTCTTCGGCGAATGGCCGGCGGTGCAGATCGCCTCGGTCAAGGCGACGGTGCGCGCCGACACGGGGCTGCTCACGCGCGTGCAGGAGACTCTGCACGCGGCCGGCATCGAGGACACCGGCGGCAAGCTCGAGACGGTCGGATTGAATCCCGCCGTATTCGTCCGCTTCCGCGATACCGACACCCAGAAGCGCGCGCGCGACCTGCTCGACCAGAAGCTGAACGCCGATCCGTCCGATCCGACCTGGGTGGTTGCTCCGAACCTGGTGTCGCGCACGCCGGGCTGGCTGCAGAACCTTCGTGCGCTGCCGATGTACCTGGGCCTGGATCTGCGCGGCGGGGTGCACTTCCTGATGCAGGTCGACCTGCAGGAGGCGATCAACAAGCGGCTGCAGGGGCTGGAAGGCGATCTGCGCACCCTGTTGCGCGACAAGGACGTACGGCACGCCGGCATCGTGCGCGAAGGCGAGTCGCTGACGATCCGATTCCGGGACGTGCCCACGCGCGCCCAGGCCGCGGGCGTGATCCGCGATGCGAACGCCGATCTTTCGCTGCGCGAGGACACCAACAGCGGCGACCCGGTGCTGATCGTGACGCTCACGCCGGCCGCGCGCAAGTCAACCCAGGACAACGCGCTGGCTCAGAACATCACCACGCTGCACAACCGGATCAACGAGCTGGGCGTGGCCGAGCCGGTGATCCAGCAGCAAGGCACCGATCGGGTGGTGGTGGAGCTTCCCGGCGTGCAGGACACCGCGCGTGCCAAGGACATCATCGGCCGCACCGCCACGCTGGAGTCCCGGCTGGTCGACATGTCGGCCGAAGGGCAGGCGGCCACGCTGGGCGGCGCGCCGGTGCCGTTCGGCGACGAGCGCTTCACGATCGGGCGCGGCGCTCCAGTCGTGCTGAAAAAAGAGGTGATCTTCTCCGGCCAGCAGCTGGAAGGGGCGCAGGCGACGTTCGACGAGCATCAGCAACCGGCCGTTTCGATCAAGCTGAACGATTCGGCCGGCCGCTTCATGCGCAAGGTCACCCGCGAGAACCTGAACAAGCTGATGGCGGTCGTGCTGTTCGAGAAGGGGCGCGGGGAGGTGCTGACGGTCGCCACCATCAAGGGCGAGTTCGGCTCGCAGTTCCAGATCACCGGGCAGCAGACCACGCAGACCGCCAACGATTTGGCGCTGCTGCTGCGCGCCGGCGCGCTGGCCGCTCCGATGCAGATCATCGAGGAGCGGCTGATCGGCCCGAGCCTGGGCGCGGAGAACATCGCCGCCGGCTTTCGCTCCACCGTGTGGGGCTTTGCCGCCATTTCGGTGTTCATGTGCCTGTACTACGCGGTGTTCGGCCTGGTGTCGGTGCTGGGGCTGGCGATCAACCTGATGCTGCTGGTGGCGCTGCTGTCGCTGATGCAGGCGACGCTGACGCTGCCGGGCATCGCCGCCATCGCCTTCACGCTCGGCATGGCGATCGATGCCAACGTGCTGATCAACGAGCGCGTGCGCGAAGAACTGCGCAAGGGCGCCGTTCCGCAGCAGGCGATCGCGCAGGGCTACGAACGCGCTTTTGCCACCATCATCGACTCGAACGTGACCACGCTGATCGCCGGCATTTTCCTGTTTCTGCTCGGTTCCGGTCCGGTGCGGGGCTTTGCGGTGGTGCACTGCCTGGGGATCCTGACGTCGATCTTCTCGGCCGTGTTCGTCTCGCGCGGAGTCGTCAACCTGCTGTACGGCTCGCGCAAGCGCCTGCAGTCGCTCTCGATCGGCCAGGTCTGGCGCCCCGGCGCCGCGGTGGCCGCCGCCAAGGGCTGAAGCCGGCCCCTGTCCAACCCGACCAACCCAACCGAAACCGACGATGGAGTTCTTCCGGATCCGCAGAACGATTCCGTTCATGCGGTATTCGCTGTATTTCAACGCGGCCTCGGCCATCACGTTCCTGATCGCAGTCGGTTTCCTGGTCTTCCGGGGGCTGAACCTTTCGATCGAATTCACCGGCGGCACCGTGATGGAGGCGTCGTACCGGGCGCCGGCCGACCTGGAGAAAATCCGCTCGGTCATCGGGCGCCTCGGATGGGGCGACTTCCAGGTGCAAAGCTTCGGCACCGCCTCGGACGTGCTGACCCGGCTGCCGGCGCGCCCCGGGTTCTCCTCCGGCCAGCAGGCCGAGATCGTGATGGCCGCGCTCACGGCCGAGCCTTCCCCCGGCGAGGCCCCCGAATGCGCCAACCTGCACAAGGCCTATGCGGAATTCGTCAAGCACCCGCCGGCCGAGCGCACCCCCGAGGCGTCCGCGGCGCTGCTGGCGCTGCAACGGGAGCTGAGCGGCCGCTGCGTTGAGCTGCGGCGCGTGGAGTTCGTCGGGCCGCAAGTGGGCGCCGAGCTCGCCTACGACGGGGCCCTGGCGCTGCTGATGGTGTGTCTGGGCATCATGCTGTACCTGGCGCTGCGCTTCGAGTGGAAATTCTCGGTGGCGGCGATCATCGCCAACCTGCACGACGTGGTGCTGGTGATCGGGATGTTTTCGATCTTCCGCTGGGAGTTCTCGCTGCCGGTGCTGGCGGCGGTGCTGGCCGTGCTCGGTTACTCGGTCAACGAGTCGGTGATCATCTTCGACCGCGTGCGCGAGCATTTCCGCACGATGCGCAAGGCCAGCGCCACCGAGGTGATCGATTCGGCCATCACCGCAACCATCTCACGCACCATCATCACGCACGGCTGTACGCTGATGATGACCGTCACGATGCTGCTGTTCGGCGGCCCCGCGCTGCACTATTTCGCGCTGGCCCTGACCCTGGGGATCTGCTTCGGCGTGTACTCGTCGGTGTTCGTCGCCGCCGCCATCGCACGCTACCTGGGCGTGCGGCGCGAGGACCTGATCAAGCCGGTCAAGAAGGACGAGTCGCAGCCGGCCGCGCGCTGAAAGCGCACAGCCCCTCAACTCCTCAGCGCCAGGTCCTCGGCCAGTCCCAGGTAGGTGGCCGGCGTCAGCGCCAGCAGATCCTTGCGGGCCGACTCGGGGATGGGCAGCGCCTCGATGAAGCGGTGCAGCGTCTCGCGCGTGACCTCGCGCCCGCGCGTGAGCTCTTTGAGCTTCTCGTACGGCAACTCAACCCCGTAGCGCCGCATCACCGTCTGCACCGCCTCGGCCAGCACCTCCCAGCTCGCTTCCAGGTCCGCCGCCAGCGCCTGCGGGTCGACCTCGATGCGCGCCAGGCCGCGCAGGCACGATTCGTAGCCCAGCAGGCAATGGCCGAACGCCACGCCCAGGTTGCGCAGCACGGTCGAGTCGCTCAAATCGCGCTGCCAGCGTGACACGGGCAGTTTCTCGGCCAGATGCCGCAGCGCGGCGTTGGCCAGCCCCAGGTTGCCTTCGGAATTCTCAAAGTCGATCGGGTTGACCTTGTGCGGCATGGTCGAGGATCCGACCTCGCCGGCGACCGCCATCTGGTTGAAGTATCCCAGCGCGATGTAGCCCCACAGGTCGCGATCCAGCGCCAGCAGCACCGAATTCGTGCGTGCCAGCGCATCGAACAGCTCCGCCATCCAGTCGTGCGGCTCGATCTGTGTGGTGTGCGAATTCCACACCAGCCCGAGCGACTCGACCACGCCGGCCGCAACCGGCTCCCAGTCGATTTGCGGGCAGGCCGCCCGGTGCGCATTGAAATTTCCGACTGCGCCGTTGAGCTTGGCCCTGGGCTGGACCGACTCGACCGCCCCGATGCAGGTGGCCAGCCGCACCGCGAAATTGGCGAACTCCTTGCCCACCGTGGTCGGCGTGGCGGGCTGCCCGTGCGTGCGGGCGAGCATCGGTTGCGCGGCATGCCGGTGCGCCAGCTCGCGCAGCCGGGCGTGCAGCGCCCGCAGGCGCCGCACCAGCACGGCTCGGCCGTCCTGCAGCATCAGCGCCTGGGCGCAGTTGTTGATGTCCTCCGAGGTGCAGGCGAAGTGGATGAACTCGGCTGCCTTGAGCAGGTCGGGCTCCTCGGCCGCGCGCTCCTTGATCCAGTACTCGACGGCTTTGACGTCGTGATTGATTCGCGACTCGATCGCTTTGATGCGCTCGCAATCGGGGACGCTGAAGCCCTGCGCCAGCCTGCGCGCGCTCGCCACCGCCGCCGCCGGCAGCGGCGCCAGCTCGGGCAGGCCGAGCCTGGTCAGCGCCAGCAGCCACTCGATCTCGACCCGCACGCGGGCGCGCATGTACGCGTATTCTGAAAAGATCGCGCGCAGCTCGATCGTGGTGCGCGCGTAGCGACCGTCCAGCGGGGAAATGGCGGTCGTTTCCGAAAGCGGAAGGTTCGTTTCGGGCGGCACGGGCAGACCCAAGTCTAGCATCGGCCCCGAATGCTGCTTTGCACGATATACTGCACCAAGGTTTGAGGCCGACTATGGAACCATCGGCGTCGACGCTCCGGATTCCGCATCCACCTCCCGCGTCGCGGCGGGACCTGGCGACGTGTTCAAGAATTTCAGACTGATCGGCTCTCCCACCAGCTATTACGCGCGCAAGGTGCGCATCGTGATGGCCGAAAAGCGCATCGAGTGCCAGCTCGAGATGATCGACGTGTGGGCGCCGGACACGCGCATCCAGGAACTGAACCCGCTGGGCCAGGTGCCCTGCCTGATCACCGAGGACGGCGGCGCGGTGTTCGATTCGCGCACGATCGTCGAGTACCTGGACACGCTCACCCCGGTGAGCCACCTGATACCGGGCAACGGGCGCGAGCGGGTCGAGGTGCGCACCTGGGAGGCGCTGGCCGACGGCCTGCTCGATGCGGCCATCCTGGTGCGGCTGGAGAACACGCTGCGCACGCCGCAGCAGCAGTCGCCGGCCTGGGTCGAGCGGCAGATGTCCAAGGTTCGCGCCGCGCTGCAATGGGCCTCGGGCGGGCTGGGCGAGCGCGCCTGGTGCAACGGGCAGTCCTACACGCTGGCCGACATCGCGCTCGGGTGCGCGCTCGGATGGCTCGATTTCCGCTTCCCGGCACTGGACTGGCGCGGGCCGTATCCGAACCTGGCGCGCCACTACGAAAAGCTGTCGGCCCGGCAAAGCTTCATCGAAACGGCTCCGCCGTCCCCGACCTGATCAGTCGGCCGGCGGCGCGCTCCACTCGCCGCTGGATCCGCCCCGCTTCTCGAGCAAGCGCACCGCCTCGATCCGCATCGCGCGGTCCACCGACTTGACCATGTCGTACACCGTCGCCAGTCCGATCTGCACCGCAACCAGCGCTTCCATCTCGACCCCGGTGCGCCCGACGGTTTCGACCTGTGCGGTGCACACGACCGACGAGGCGGCCCGATCGATCCGCAACTCCACGCTCACCCGCGTGATCGGCACCGGATGGCACAGCGGAATCAGCTCCGAGGTGCGCTTGGCCGCCTGGATCGCCGCCACCCGCGCCACGCCAAGCGCATCGCCCTTCTTGGACTGGCCCGATTCGATCGCCTCTAGCGCCGCCTCCGACATCCGGATGCGGCCCTCGGCCCGCGCCACCCGGTGCGTCTCGGCCTTGTCGCCGACGTCCACCATGTGCGCCTGGCCCTGTCGGTCCAGGTGAGTGAGCCGGCTCATCGCGCCCGGCCTCCGGGCCTTAATCCTATGTTGCAAACAGTTTCAAGTCGCACGTGGATACCCGCCGATTCGCCTGGAACCATCCAGCCACGCGGATATCATACAAAGCGGCCGCTTCCGCATCGCGTACGCCCGTGAAAAGTTCCTCAACCTGTCAGCAGTCCGGGATGGCCCCCCGCTTCGCCCGCGGGCTGGTCCTGATGCTGGCCCTGGCGCTGGGGCTGCGTCCGCCGGCCGTGGCGCAGGAGCTGCCCACCCTGGGCGAGGCGGGCGCCGAGGACCTGACGCCGGCCCAGGAGCGGCAACTGGGCGAGCAGATCATGGTGGAGGTGCGGGCGGACCCGAGCTACCTGCCGGACCCGGACGGCGCCGAGTACCTCAACCGGCTCGGCTACGAGCTCGTCGCCGCCAGCCAGGCGCGCCACATCGACTTCGAGTTCTTCCTGATCCGCGACCCGATGATCAACGCCTTCGCGCTGCCGGGCGGCTTCATCGGCGTACACACCGGCACCGTGCTGACGGCGCAGGGCGAATCCGAGCTCGCCTCGGTGATGGGGCACGAAATCGGGCACGTGCAGCAGCGCCACATCGCCCGCATGATCGCCAAGCAGCGCGAATCGACCATGATCGCGATCGGATCGATACTGCTCGCGCTGCTCGCCTCGCGCGCGGGGGGCGACGCCGCGCAGGCGGCCCTGGCGGTGGGCCAGGGCGCGGCCCTGTCCCGCCAGCTCGCGTTCTCGCGCGACAACGAGCGCGAGGCCGACCGGGTCGGCTTCGACATCCTGGTGCATGCCGGCTTCGATCCGCGCGCGATGGCGACCTTCTTCACCCGGATGCAGCAGGGCAACCGCATCTACGAAGGCATCGCGCCGGCCTACCTGCTGACCCACCCGCTGACGGTCGAGCGCATCTCCGACATTCAGAACCGCGTGCAGGGCACGCGCACGCACCAGCACGCCGACAGCCTGGACTTCGAGCTGGTGCGGGCCCGGCTGCGGGTGCTGCAGGACGATTCGGTGCAGGGCGCAACCGACGCGCAGACCTACTTTACCGACCAGCTCCGGCACCACACGGCGGCCAACGAGGTGGCCGTGTACTACGGACTGGCGATGGCGCAGCTGAAGCTTAAGCAGCCCCACGAGGCGCTCGATTCGGCCCTGACCGCGCGGCGCGGCACCCGGGCCCCCTCGGCGATACTGGACAAGCTGGTCAGCGAGACGAGCTTTCAGGCCGCCGGCAACGACGACGAGCGCGCCGCAGCGCTGACGATGGCGCGCGAAGCGAGCGCGCGTTTTCCGCTGTCGCGACTGACCGCGATCGAGTACGCCGACCTGCTGCAGCGCGCGGGCCGCCACCGCCAGGCGATCGATTACCTGCGCGACCAGCTGGCGCTGACGCATTCCGATCCGCGCTTTTTCCTTATGCTGGCGGCCAGTCACGCGGCCCTGCAGCAAAAGACGCTCGAGCACCAGGCAACGGCCGAAATGTACGTGCTGCAGGGGGCCATGCCCCTTGCGGTCGAGCAGCTCAGGCTGGCGCGCAGCGCGGCCGACGCCGA
>DATKFG010000105.1:0-33248 GCA_035511515.1 Burkholderiaceae bacterium
GTGAGACTGCCGTCGAGGGCAATCCCCATTCGGACTAGCTACTGCCGGAAAAGATTCCCCGGCGCATGAACGCCGCCCGTCGCAGCGGATGGTGGGCGCAGCTGCACGTCGACCCATCGACCGGCGTCGGCTGTGGCGAGCCTGCCATACTTCGAAACCGGCAATTGGAATGTCCGAAGTCTTGGGATGCATACTGTGCGCGACCGGCCAATTGCGGCCGGTGAGGGAGCCGCCGAAAAAGTTGTCCTAAGCAGACATGACAACAGCCTGAAACAAGTTTCAAGCCGCTGGTGATGAGTAGCGTTTGGAAGTTCACGTTAAGCCGCTACCCTCTTCGCGTGATCGCCGCGAGACTGGGCGGTTGGAATTTCGTCTGAGTGGTTAGCTGATACCGCCCCGACGCGATTTGAACCAGGCAGGACGATGGCGACGCCGGCCAAGTTCGCTGCGCCCAGACCTCGCAACGCTTGTAAACGCGAGCGTTTGTTCGCGTGGTTGGACCGCGGTCGCGAGGGCGCGGGAATCTGGATCAGCGGGCCGCCGGGCGCGGGGAAGACCACGCTGATCGCCACCTATGTCGGCGCGCGCGACCTTTCCTGCTTCTGGTACAACGTCGATCGCGGGGATGCTGACGTCGCAAGCTTCTTCTACCACCTCGGCATAGCCGCGAGGCAGTTCGCTCCCCGCCGGAAGAAACCTCTCCCGCTGTTTACACCGGAGCACGCTCGCGGTGTAGCGGCGTTTAGTCGCGGTTTCTTTCGCGAATTCTTCTCGCGGCTTGGCGCTCCCTGTGTTCTGGTCCTCGACAATTACCAGGACGCCACAGAAGCCTCGCAAATTCACGATGCATTGAGCGAGGCATGGGCGGAGATCCCACAAGGCGTATCTGTCGTCGCCCTGAGCCGCAGTGACCCGCCACCACAGTTGGCGTGCCGGCGCGCCAACCAGGTTCTCGAGTGCCTGACCTGGGAGGAATTGAAATTCGACGACGACGAGGTTCGGGACCTCGTACGAAGCCGTGCGCCGAACGTTACCGAAATATCTCTGGAGGCGCTTGCTCGCGCAGATGGTTGGGCGGCGGGCTTGATCTTGCTGCTGGAATCGCGTGATAAGTCAGGAAGCGCAATGCCGCAGAGTGCACCGCCACAAGTGCTGTTCGATTACTTCGCGGATCAGGTATTCGACAGAGTCGAGCAGGACGCGCGAAATTTTCTACTGACAAGCGCATTCCTGACGCGCTTCAGCGCCGGCATGGCCGAGGCGCTGACATCCCACCGAGGCGCCGAACGCGTGCTCGCATACCTTGCTCGCTATAACCTCTTCACGACCCGCTATGGCGAGTACTTTCAATATCACCCCTTGTTCCGCCAGTTCCTGCTAGCCCGCGCTCGGGAGAATTTTCCGGCCGACCGGCTGATGGCGGTCCGCAACGACGCGGCCCGTTTATTGAATTCGAGCTCTATGGTGGAGGACGCGATCGATCTTTGGCTGGAGTCGCAGGACTGGGACGCAGTCGCCAGGGCTACCAAAGAACAAGCACCGGCGCTGCTCACCCAGGGGCGTCACGCCGTTGTCACACGCTGGCTCGACGCCCTGCCGCCAGAGGTTGTCGCTACCGATCCATGGTTGCTGTATTGGCGCGCCGCGGCGCGCCTGCCGTTCGCCCCCATTCAGAGTCAACCCTGGTTCGAGCATGCGCATGAAGTGTTCCACAAACAAAACGATCGCGCCGGCCTGTTTCTGTCGTGGGCAGGTGCTGTCGAGGCCGTGCGCTTAGGAAGGTCGGACGCCGGCGCCTTCGATCAGCTCATAGCGCGCCTCGACGAATTGTTGTTCGAGGACGCGAATTTTCCATCGGAGGCGATCGAATTCCAGGTCGCCCACGGGATGTACGCCGCTCTGTTCGTTCGCCAACCGCAGCACCCCGAGTTTGAACGCTGGAAGGAGCGCGCCCTGGCGCTTGCCCGTTCCGGTCCTGACCAGTCACGCCGGGCTTACACCGTTTATATGGCCATCGTTTTCGAGCTCATGCTGGGTCATCCGGCCGAGGCTAGGTTTTTGCTCGATTCGCTGGCCGCACAAGATTTGCGCGATGCCCCCTCCATCGTGCAGAACATCAGCTATTTCGCACGTGCGTATTTTCAGCGCGAGGTCGGTATGGCTGCGGCTTGCATCGAAACCGCGAAGCAGGGTCTTCAAGCCTCGGCATCAAGGGGGGTGCACTCGTGGGATTTTCATATCAGGACGCAAGGCGTGGTGGCGGCTCTCAGCATTGGCGATCTCGAGTGCACCGATGCCCTGCTCGAAGCCATGGCGCGTGCTACCGACCTCAAACAGCCCGGCACAGCATCCGTCTATCACATGCTGGTCGCAGCAGGTCACTTGCGGCGCGCAGATCCAAAGTCGGCGTTACCGCACGTCGAAGCTTCGGTTCGCCTGCCCGGTGTTGGGCTCTTCTTCCTGGCGTTCGCGCACATTGCCCTATCGACCACCCTTTGGCAGCTCGAAAACCCCGATCGCGCCAAGGAGGAATTGCAGCACGCGTTCGATGTCGCGCGCACAATGAAGAGCGCTTGTCTGCTGCAGGTTGGTTGGATGATTCAAGCCAGATTTGCGCTCGACGAGCGCGATCGCAGAGACGCTGTGGCGGCGCTGAGGAAAGGGTTGCGGCTGGGTCACGAGAATGAACTACTGGCTGCTTTGTGGCATATTTTTTGGAGGCCGCAGGAATTCGCACCACTGTACGCGCTTGCGTTGCAGGAAGGCATCGAGACCGAGTACGTACACCGACTGATTCGGCTGCATCGAATAGTGGCTCCTGCGCCGCATGTGAGAAACTGGCCGTGGCCGATAGAAATTCGAACCCTTGGTTCATTCGAAATATTGCGTAACGGCGAGTCATTGCAATTCGAAAGAAAGACTCCCAAGCGGACGCTGCAACTTCTAAAGACGTTGATCGCGTTCGGCGGAAGAGATGTAGCCCAGGAACGGATCGTGGACGCCCTATGGCCCGACTCTTCCGGCGACGAGGGCATCAATGCTTTGAACACGACCGTGAGCCGTCTGCGCGCCTTGCTGGACGAACCCGATTCAGTCATTCAATCGGGCGGTCATCTGACCATAAATACCGATCTGTGCTGTGTCGACGCTTTCGCGTTCGAGAAGGTGACCGATGGTTTGATTGACGGAGGCGAAATACAGCAGCCGCACATCGAACGTGCTCTCGAATTGTACCGAGGCGCCTTTCTGGACAGGGAACCGGACGCACCTTGGGCTGTGAGCATGCGTGAACGTCTTCGGCGCAAGTTTATGCTTGCGATCAACCGACAGGCCCACCTTCACGAATTATCCGGAAACACTGAGTTAGCGGTGCACTTGTATCTTCGCGGCATTGACGGAGACGAGCTTGCAGAAGAATTTTACCGGGGACTGATGCGATGCTATGAGAAACTCGGACGGCGCGCGGAGGCCATGGGCGCCTTTCGGCAGTTGCGTCAGACGCTCTCGGTCACGCTCGGTATTCGCCCGTCCAAAGAATCCGAGGCCCTTTTCGAGTCGCTGCGAACTGAGCAACCGATCGCCCGTTCGTAGCCGAATGCAAGCGAAGACCTAGCTGACCACACCTTTGTGCCGTCTGGAGAGCCTGCCTGGAC
Organism: Burkholderiaceae bacterium; assembly: GCA_035511515.1. Classification (GTDB taxonomy): domain Bacteria; phylum Pseudomonadota; class Gammaproteobacteria; order Burkholderiales; family Burkholderiaceae_F; genus VBCK01. Next base: position 3,654 of record DATKFG010000105.1, read on the forward strand.
GGACCGGGCGCCCCGACCGCGCGCTCTCCAATTCACGCTGCAGCAATTGCAGCAGTTCTTCGAAATTATGAAATGTGCATTGCCGGTCGTTCCGCACGACCTCCACGACGCCGTGAACCTGGTCTTCGCGGGGTTCGCCAAGGACGATCCGCAGCACGAAGACTTCGAGGGGTGGCAAGGCTTGTGTCCCTAAGGGCGAGTGAAGGCTGAGGATGCGCTGGCCCCCATAACCGATCATCCACGGATTCGAGAACTGCAACGAAGGCAACAACCGCGCCGCACTCGGTGCCGTGGGTTGATCGCATCTGACCCCTTATACGGCGGCGGGATCAATCCGTAGTGAATCTGTAAGACCGCATGCGCTAAGGTGCATCGCAGTCAAGTGGACGTGAGAGCGTCCAAACAATCCCAGCGGGTTCCATCCGTAGTTGCCACTGCGGTAATCCTTTCCGTGACGTCGCCAGTACGTACCGCGGACCGATTTCGACCACCCGGATCGAGGAGATTCCAGATGACTTCGGTTCCCAACTCCAACTCGAGGCTCCGTGCGACAATTACAAGTGCAACGGCCTGGTTCTTTGCGATTGCTGCTGCGGTGGTGTGGATGGTTAGATTAGGCGGGTTGCGACCAGGTGCTGCAATCGCGGCGATGCTGCTTGTGTCATTCGCCGCGCTGTTAGTGTTCATCGAAGCTGGACCCGCGTCACCTTCAGCCGGAACTCCTAACCAACTTGCAGTCGCAACTCACACCCGACTGAATCGAGCCCCACCCCAAGGCATTCCGACATGTGCTGGAAGGAGCTGGGGATGCAACTACTGAGTCGCAACGCGTGCCGGATTGCAGGCGTGTGGTAAACAAAGCGCTTCAGGAGAACTGTCATGAGCCTACGCGACCGCTGGACTATCCACATGCCGACCATCGGTCTTGGCGACCTCATCGGCCTAGGCGCAGACGGAAACGGTGCTCTTCAGCTTCACCGGAGGGACTGCCGGGAGTCAACCCTACTTCGAGGTCGCGCGTAAGCAACCCTATCAACATCTTCAAAATCACTCCGCGGATGGAGAAGGAGGATGCTATGAAATCAAGAGTGATCATGTTCAGCTTGCTGTTCCTGACCGCTAGCGCGTGGGGTGGGGCCTACGAGGTTCTATATAACTTCGCCAACGGGCCGGACGGCGGCTTCCCCCTTTCCGGTCCGATCGCGGATGAATCGGGCAACCTCTATGGCACAACCTCCAGCGGTGGCGCCTACGGCGCTGGAGTGGTTTTCAAGCTGGACCCGTCGGGAAACGAAACGGCAATCTACAGCTTCACCGGGGGCGCAGATGGAGGGTCCCCTTACGCGGGCGTCATTCGAGACGAGGACGGCAACCTGTACGGCACAACCTTTCTCGGCGGCACCTACAACGTAGGAGTGGTCTTCAAGTTGGACCAGTCAGGAAAAGAAACAGTGCTGTACACCTTTAACGGTGGCACGGATGGCGGATTTCCGCAAGCCGGCCTCACTCGGGACGAGGACGGCAACCTGTACGGTGCGACGATGGGTGGCGGCAATGGGAGTAGCTCATGTCCGTTCGGTTCATCTGGCTGCGGGGTGATCTTCAAGCTGGACTCGTCAGGCAACGAAACTGTTCTGTACACGTTCAGCGGCGGGGCGGACGGCGACAGCCCGGACGCCAGCTTGCTCCGAGATGAAGACGGCAACCTATACGGCACGACCCAGTTTGGCGGCAACTTGAGTGGCTCAAATTGTGTCTTTTATGGGTGCGGGGTCGTCTTCAAGCTGGACCAGCGGGGAAGAGAATCCGTGCTGTATGGCTTCACCGGGGGGGCGGACGGACTCGCTCCCTATGACACCCCGGTGTTGGACGAGGGCGGCAACCTGTACGGCACTGCTGGATACGGCGGGAACGAAAGCAATTCATGCCCGAGTGGCGCTACGGGGTGCGGGGTGGTCTTCAAGTTGGATCGACGGGGAAAAGAAACTGTGTTGTATACGTTCAGTGGCGGGACCGACGGATGGCAGCCCTTCGGAAGCCTGGTTCGGAGCGGAGACGGCAGGGTTTACGGCACAGTGGCCTTCGGAGGTCCTAACCCTTCTTCGTGCAACCAAGGCCTGGGCTGCGGTGTTGTGTTCGAGGTCGATCAATCGGGAGAGGAAACGACGGTCCACGCGTTCAACGGAACGGACGGATCCACGCCTGCTTTTGGCCCCTTGTTGCGATATCACGGTGCCCTTTATGGCACCACAAACGGGGGCGGCACTTCAGGGGCTGGTGTCGTCTTCAAAGTTCTGCCTTGACTTCCTGAAGACTCGTGAGGAGGACCCACCACGGCGGTATCGGAGGAGCGCCCTGCCAGCTCGTGTAGACCGCGCCCCGGCCCGCTGGCACGCATTCGAGCGGCACCGCCGTCGAAGCCCCCACCTCTACGCCCAGCGCCAGCCCCTGGATAAGCCGAGAAGCAACTGCGATGAGCGGCTCGCTGGTCGTCAGTTCGATCGGACGCATCGTTTGACAGCCCATCAGCGGAAGCGTGACGCAAATGATGGCGATTAGTACACGACGGACATTCACGCGCTGTCCACTTTCCAAGTGTGTCGGAGCCGAACGGTCCTGCGCTGAGACCTCCACGCCACCTTAGTGTGTGATGCCTTACATATCGGTTACGCATTGGTCTCCGCGTCGAGGTGCGGGGGAGGTCTGACAATGGGTCGGAGCGGGCAGCTCGGCACGATGACTGCCAGCGCCGGCGTGACGTCCGTGATTGGGACCACGGCGTCAGCCGCACCGAAGCAATCCGTAGTCGATCCGTTAGGTGGCACCCGATAAGGTTATCCCCGGCAATCTGAAAGGGAGAATCTGAGTGACATGCAGCCATCGGTTGCTTGCAACGGTGTGTGAAGTTAGGAACAAGTTGGAACCAACCACACTCTGGACGAACTAGGGAGCAGCGAAGGAAACCCGAGAAAGAGGAGAACGCAATGAAGATAAGCGACGGAAAGCTGACAATGAAGCTGCGCCTCGCAGCAACCGCTCTGATCCTGGCAGGGGCTGCACCCTTGGCATCGGCCAGCCCCCCCGACCCAGAGGAAGGTTCTGCCCTTCTCGCCCTTGGTGATAGCATCTCGTTCGGTTTCATTACGCAGGCGGGCTTCGAGTACGTCAATCCCGGCAACTTCATCGGCTACCCGGCTTACATTGCACCCGAGCTGCACTTGAAAGCCGTCAATGCCTCCTGCCCGGGGGAAACGACCGGCAGCTTCATATCGGGGACCTTGCCGGACAACGGGTGCAGATTCTTTCGAGCCGGGTTCCCGCTGCACGTCGCCTATTCTGGAAGTCAGCTCGGATTCGCGACGACCTTCCTTAAGACTCATCCGCAAACGCGGGTGGTGACCATCAATCTTGGGGCAAACGACCTCCGTTTGCTGCAGGCTGCTTGCTCGAATGACCCAACATGCATTCAAGCTGGACTCCCGGCGGTCTTGGCGGGGGTGAGTTCGAACATGGACACGATCCTGCGCAGCGTGCGGGCGACGGGTTTCAGCGGGCCTCTGATCGTGGTGAACGTCTACTCGCCCGACTACACCAATACGTTGGACACCGAAGCCGTCGGAGCCCTGGGTCAAGTCCTCGCGGCCGTCGCCAGCGCTCATGGCGCAGTGGTCGCCGACGCTTTCTCGGCATTCCAGAAAGCCGCATCGACGAGCTTTGCCGGCGGTAAGACGTGCATGGCGGGTCTGCTGAACGCGAGTCCACAGAACCAGTATCTGTGTGATATTCATCCCAGTCAGTCGGGCCAACAACTCCTCGCGGACGTTGTCGAAGCTGCCACCGGGCTACAGGATCCCTAGGCCTCGTAGCGCCAGTCGACTGAGAGCGGGACGCATGTCTCCGTTGATGAAGAATTTTCTTCTGTGGTCGCACGGAGCGTCGTTCTCGTGCAGGGAGGGAGTCATGATCGGCACAGCGCAGCGAACCTGCCTCGTGCTTTCGATTCTGTTCGTGGCGCGTGCGCTTTCCGGTTGCTCCCCTAGCGTAGGTCCGATTTCCCTTGCACCACCCGCCTACACGGTCGGCGGCACCATCAGTGGTCTGGCAGGAAGCGGGCTGACGTTCTTCCGAAACGGGTCATCCATCGGCAGGGGTGCCAACGGCACCTACCCCGACTTGGGGATGGGTCCTCTTTTGGCCGGTCAAGCCTACGACATCACTGTCATTGTCCAACCGACGAGCCCTTCGCAGACTTGTACGGTGTCGAACGGGACCGGGACGATCGGCAACGCGAACGTCACGAACGTTCAGGTCACTTGCAAGACGAATGCCACTCGCTTTGTCTATGTCGCCAATGACGGCTCGAACAGCATCTCGACCTACACGATTGACGCAACGACTGGAGCATTGACAGCGGTCGCGACCCTATCGGTCTCGGCGGGGACTCCGCACTTTCTCGCGGTAAACCCGCAGCGCGGGTACCTTTACATGACGAACGGCGGTTCGAACGACGTTTCGGTCTACGCGGTCGACGCCGCGAGCGGCGCGTTAACGGCGGTCAACGGCTCGCCGTTTCCCACTGGCAGCAACCCGAGTTCGGTGACGATCCATCCCAGCGGCGCGCTAGTCTATGTAACGAATCAAACCGATGGGACGATTTCCGCCTACTCCCAGGATCCCGCTAGCGGGGCATTGATAGCCGTCGCCGGCTCGCCGTTCACGATGGGAAGCAATCCGGTTTCCGTCGCGATTCCTGACTGGACAAATCCGCTTTTCGATGTGTACCTCTATGCGTGCGGCGGTTCAAACAACATCTCGGCATTTACGATCAACGAGAATGGCACGACCTTGACCGGAGCCTTGGCGGCGATGTCCGGCTCACCGTTCCCGGCCGGAAGCAGTCCAGTTTCCATGGTCGTCGATCCCGTTGGAAAATTCATCTATGTCGCCAGTCAAGGCGATGGCACCGTCTCGGCTTACGCTGGCGATCCCGCAAAAGGCTCTCTGACGCCCATCGCGGGCTCTCCGTTCGCGGCGGGCCGAGGTCCCTCAGCGGTGGTTGACACGTTCGGCGGCTTTGCATACGTCGCCAACAAGACGGATAGCTCGATTTCGGCCTACCAGATCAGCGCAGGGGTGTTGCGAGCCACAGTAGGCTCACCGTTCATGGCCGGAACTGCCCCAAGCTCGCTGACGGTCGACAACCTCGGCAAATTCCTCTACGCGGTCAATAGCGGTTCGAACAATATTTCTGCCTATGCCATCGATCCGGCTACCGGGGCGTTGACGCCCGTCACCGGCTCGCCGTTCGCATCGGGAAGCGGGCCGGCTTCGATTGCCGTGAGCAACTGATCCGATGAGGCGTATTCCGACGCAGATCCGATCCAGGCCCTGCGAGGGAGGAAGAGCATGGGCGTGCGCCATGTACTGATCGCGATCATGTGCATCGTGGTCTCGCTCACCGGTTGCCGGACGATGCGCCCGGTCGATCTTGCCGGCAAGGAGCCGCTCATTGCCAAGGTAGGGCCGAACGACTTCGTCCGTGTCTGGATGCGTGACGGCCGGACCTTGGATCTTCAGCTGACCGCGGTCGAGCCGGACGCCCTGGTCAGTGGAGCGCAGCGGCTGCCGCTCGCGGACATCGAGCGCGTCGAACGGCGCGACATCAGCTGGACGCGTACGACGCTTTTGCTCGTTGCCATAGCTGTCGTGACCTACATCGCGGCCGCCGCCGCCGCTGTGCACAGCGTGAGCGCCTGTTGCTGAACGCTCGGCGTGCGCGATGAATCTGTGTCTATGCTTCGTGGATGTGCGAGGTTTGCGATCCTTGTTGCGGCTTACACGTCAGGTGTCGCGCCAATGGCGGACTCTCCTGTCTGAGTACGCAGACGTGGCGGAACGCGCGATCCAGGCGCGAAAGCGGAGGAGGGCAGTGATGAGCCGGCAATCGAATTCTGGCGACTGACTGTCATAGACGGCGATGCTTTTGCCCAAATTGCTGGTGGTGGTGACGGGTTTGGCCTTCTTTTATTTGCCCAAACCTCTCAAGATTACTGACGCCAGCGGTCGCCCCACCCTCGGATATGCACGGGTTGCCGTCTATTGCTTCCTCGCGGCATGCCTTTCGGTAATGAATCTCTTCGATAGCAGTATGGCCGGGCTGGACGTTTTGTCGGGTATCTACGCAGCGATAGCAGCGTCATTCTTCGTATCGGGCATTATTCTTCTCCGCGCAAAGTCAGTCTTGACTGTCGATCGCCTTGAACACACTTGGTGGCCGCTTCCGAGGCGCGCTTATTCGATACCTCAGCTCGAAGCGATGCAGTGGCTCGATGGGAGGAAAGGGTCACTCCTGCTACTCTTCCGCGGCCGCCGGCGATTTGTGGTGTGGTTCTTTGCATCCGGACGCCAGCACTTTCTGGAACAGCTGAAAATGGTGGCCCCCGCAGGACTGTGGCCGACGCAATAATCCTTGCGGCCCACGTTGGCGGTCCTCGATGTCCGCTTGTCGTCAGTTCGTCCGATCGCTTGGGTTCGTGTGCGCGAAACAGCGTCACAGCGTCGGGTATCCGAGCCGAGGTACGTCTGACCGCAGCGCTAGGCATTGCGGTCGCTCGAGCTTGGATGTACTACGAGCTGTCGACCGGACGCCGTCTTCACGTGAAAGCTGATGATCCTGAAATTCGGCAGGCGGTCGGCCTGGTCTCGAGACAAGCCTCCGAAAAGCGGATACCGTCGGAAAGGCTATCTCGCGACGCAACGCGCAGGAGCCGCGATGGGTCTGAATCGCGATGACAGTCTATGTCGATCACGCCTTCATCACGTGCGGTGTTGGTGCGCCAGAGGCTGATGTGCTCTTTGGGCACGGATTTGTCGAGGGATCTGCCAACGTCCATCCTGGGCAAGGAACTGCGAATCGACGCTTCTTTTTTAGCAACTTCATGCTCGAACTGATGTGGGTCACCGACCCTGCAGAGGCGGCCAGCGATGCCGTGCGGCACACGGCGATCGGTTGGGCGCCAGACCGCTTCTTAGGAGGGCTTCGGCGGACCTATCGACTCGAACCGACCCGTTTCGCGGTTCCGAGCGTAGGCACAAGGAGCCGGGGTTCCGAGAAGTTCACGGAACGAATCGTCTTCACTGAGAACCGCGCCGAGAGAGACGTACGCGGAGTCCTTCGGATTGTCCATGTACGCATCGGTCTCGTCACCCGCAGTGATTCGCCAGCCAGAGTCCCCTTCTTGATCTGGCGGTTCTCTATAGAGATAGCCAACCAGAGCGCCTTCGTTGAGCACACGGTTCGTGACGAAACACCGTCGCCTGTACGGGGCCGTCGGATCCGGGACTGGGTCGGCAATGCTCGTCTGGATGACATGGCGAGCGCCGAACTCGACTACGTTTCCCGGCTTCAAGTCCTTGATGTGGCGCGGTTCGTTGTCGAGGTGGCCGGAGAACCAATCCTTGTTAATGCAATCGATCTGAACCCACATTCGCTCCGCACGAGGTGCGTCGAAGTCGTCGGACTCGAACGCGAAGATCAGCTTTACGAGATTGCCGGGCCGAAGCAGGGCAATTGCCTCAGCGGACGGCTTGTAAAAGGTGTACGGGTTCTCAGCCGCAACAACGGCCGCGTCTTCGAGACGCCACGACGGTTGCTCGTGAATGGCCAATTCGCCACCTTTCGATGATGACGCTCTGGAGGATCATCATCGCATCTCGGGCAGGTCATGGCACGCGCCCTGCGAAGCAAAGCCGTCGGTCTGGTCGCTCAGGGTCGGTCGCGGCTACTCGCGGACGAGGCCGCCTTCTTACCGCCCCCTCCACAGCTGCGGGGTATTTGTCGGCGAATTTTTCTTGCGTCTTGTCGTAGCGCGACGGTTTGCGGTGACGCGGCGTCCACAGAACGCCGTCACGCGTGTCTTCAAGAAATACGCTGCAACAATAGGCCACAATGTGGCCCAATAGCCGCTGCGACGCTATCCTGCGTGTCTCGCAAAATGCGCACCAAACTCGGTTCTGGCTTGATGACTGTCCGTGAGGCGTGCGGAATTTTGGGCTGTGGGAACACGACCGGGTGGCTCCTGGTGAAGCGAGGCCAACTTCCGCCCGTGCGCTGTGGAACTCGCGCGACACGAGTGCGGCTCTCAGACGTCAACCACCTCGTTAACACCGGCTGGGCGCTGGATCGGCCCCGCGGTCATGAGGCGCCAAGCTACAGAGAGAAAAAAAGACCGCTCTCGCGGTCTTCCGTTTGCTGGGTGGTGGAGGCGGCGGGAATCGAACCCGCGTCCGCAAGCGATTCACAGACGGCTCTACATGCGTAGCCGGCCTATTTGAGTTCTCGCCGTGCGCTTAGCCAGCCGGCAGGCCGACGCACAGCCAGTCACTAGATCTCGATCCGGGCGCCGTGACCTCGCCCGGATCCAGCCACTGAAAATGGCGCTGCTGCCGGTTGCCCGGCCTAGCCCAGTGGCCGGCTAGTGCAGCGTCTCACCGGGTTTAGGCGGCGAGAGCAAAACGCTCGTTGTTGGCGTTTGTTTGGCTTCCAGTTGGATTTACGAGGTGACTGGTCCTCGGCACGCACCGCACTGCTTCACAACCTGCGTCGAAACCAGGTCGCCCCCTGTGAAGATTTTCGTATTCTAATCCCATAGATGCGGACGCTCGCGGCTTGTTGCAAGATGCTGGCTGCCAAGGTGCGGCGGCGACCGCAATGGACCTGCGCCCGGACGTCGGCCGGGTGGCAAACGGGGAGACCAGAATGACGACACGGCATGTCTCGATTCGAGGATTTCTTGCGTGGCTGGGCCTGTTGACCGCGGCGGCGATTCCGATCGGCGCCCTGGCCGACGAGACCTGCAACTCGCCCTACATGACCGGGCTGATCAAAGGCCAGGAAGACTACGTGCACGTCTGGACGCTGGGGGTGGAAGGCTGGGGCGACGGCTCCGACAAGCTGGTGACGGTCGACGCCAATCCGCGCTCGAAGACCTACGGCAAGGTGGTGCACACCGTTTCCGTGGGCGGCCACGGCGAGGCGCATCACATGGGCTTCACCGACGACCGCCGCTACCTGTGGGCGGGCCGGCTCGACGACAGCAAGATCTTCGTGTTCGACGTCGGCACCGACCCGTCCAAACCCAAGCTGGTGAAGACGCTGTCCGATCTTCCGGTCCGCACCGGGATGGCCGGGCCGCATACGTTTTATGCGCTGCCCGGCCGCATGCTGGTCGGCAACCTTTCCAACAACAGGGACGGCGGCGGCGTCACCGGCCTGGCCGTCTACAACAACAAGGGCGGCTTTGTGCACGAATACGCGATGCCGACCGGTGCGGTCAACGGCGTGCGCGGCGACGGCTACGGTTACGACCTGGCGATCGATCCGCGCAAGAACGTGTTGCTGACGTCCAGCTTCACCGGCCGGGACAACTACCTGCGCGACCTCGGAGCGCTGATCAAGGACGAGGCGGCCATGAAGCACTTCGGCAATACGATGGTGCTGTGGGACCTGAAGGCGATGCAGCCGCGCCAGGTCTTCAGCGTGCCGGGCGCGCCGCTGGAAATACGCTGGTCGCTCAATCCGAACGACCACTGGGCCATCACCGCCACGGCGCTGACCTCCAAGCTGTGGCTGGTCCGGCAGGACGCGAGCGGTGCCTGGCACGCGAAGGACGTGGCCACGATCGGCGATCCGGCCAAGGTCCCCCTGCCGGTGGATATTTCGATCCGCGCCGACGGCAAGGGACTGTGGGTGAACACCTTCATGGACGGCACGACGCGCTACTTCGACCTGAGCAATCCCGAGGCGCCGCGGCAGACCTATGCGAAGCAGACCGGGCGCCAGGTGAACATGATCAGCCAGTCCTGGGACGGCAAGCGCGTCTACATCACATCGAGCCTGCTGGAGCACTGGGACAAGGCCGGCGCCGACAACGAGCAGTTCCTGCGCGCGTTCAACTGGGACGGCAAGGAGCTCACGGCCGCGTTCGAGGTCGATTTCGCCAAGGAAAAGCTCGGGCGCGCCCACCACATGAAGTTCACCTCGCGTGCGGTCGGCGTGGCCGCCGATGATGCGACGCCGATTCCGTCGGTCGGATACTGAGGCCGCTGCCGCGCGGCGCGGCCGGCGGCGAGGCGCGGTCCGCACCGGGGTGCTGGCCGGCGCGGTGCTGCTGTGCTCGGGCGCGCTGGCAGCGGCCGATCCCGGGCTGCCGCGCGCGCCGCAGATGCAGTTCGTCCCGCCGGCGGCCGGCACCTACGCGCTGCAGCGGATCCAGGCCTGCCCCGACGGCGTGCTGCTCGATGCGTCGGGGCGGGCGCGCCCGCTGGCCGACTTCACCCGCGGCAAGATCACGCTGCTCACGTTCTTCTACACGCACTGCACCGACCCGCTGGGCTGCCCGTTCGCAGTTGGCCTGATGAGCGCGCTGCGCGACCGCATCGGCGCCGACCCGGACCTGGCCGGCAACGTGCGCTTCGTCAGCATCAGCTTCGATCCGGCCCACGATTCGCCGCAACGGTTGCGCAGCTACGCGCGCGGCCTGTCGGCCGGCGCGCCGTTCGAATGGGACTTCCTGACGGCCTCCTCGATGGCGCGCCTGGCGCCCGTACTGGACGACTTCGGCCAGGACGTGCGCATCGAGCTCGATTCGCAAGGCCGGCCCGCGCGCGCGATCAACCACATGCTGAAGCTCTTCCTGATCGACCCAGCCGGCACCGTGCGGGAAATCTACGCGCTCGATTACCTGCAACCGCAGGTGATGCTGAACGACATCCGAACGCTGCGCCTGGAAGCGCAGGGGCACGAGCGCCACCAGGCTGCGTCTACGCCGGCAGGATCCAGCGCAGCAGGTCCTCGGGGCGGTCGATGACCAGATCGGCGTGCCAGTTGCGGACGTCTTCGAGGCTGGCCGAGTAGCCGTAGGCTGCCACCACGGTTGCCACGCCGGCTGCGCGGCCGGCCTGAATGTCGCGCAGGTCATCGCCCACGTAGACGCTGGCGCCGGCTGCGCAACGGCACTGCGCCAGCGCGTGCAGGATCGGGGCCGGGTCCGGCTTGGAGCGGGCGGCAGTATCGCCGCTGACCACGCAGGCCGCGCGAGCTTCGAGCTGGAGCGCGCGCAGCAGCGGGACCGTGAAGCGCGCCGGCTTGTTGGTGACCACGCCCCAGAGGCGGCCGGCGGCCTCGAGCGCCGACAGCGTCCGCTCGATGCCCTCGTACAGGCGCGAGTGCACGCACAAGGCCTGCTCGTAGTAGTCGAGGAACTCGGCGCGCAGCTCCGCGTAGCCGGCGTCGTGCGGTTGCAGTGCGAAGCCGCGCTGGATCAGGCCGCGCGCGCCGTGGCTGGTCCATGGGCGCAGCTCCTCGGGCGGCGTGGGCGGCAGCCCGCGCCGCGTGCGGCACCGGTTCAATGCGGCCGCCAGATCCTCGGCCGTGTCGACCAGCGTTCCATCCAGGTCGAACAGGACCAGCCGCGTGCGCGCTGCGGCGGCCGGCGCGGCAGCGCTCAAGGGCTCTTTCTGCACGCCATCAGGTAGTTCACGCGCGCGTCCGATCCGAGCCGGTAGCTTCGGCTCAGCGGCAGGTACGACATCCCGCGCAGCTCGTCGATCTGCAGCTGCGCGGCGCGCGCGCAACGCGCCAGTTCGCTGGGTCGGATGAAGCGGGCGTACTCGTGGGTGCCGCGCGGCAGCAGGCCCAGCACGTATTCGGCCCCGACGATCGCCATCACGAAGGCCCGCGCATTGCGATTGATGGTGGAGAAAAACACCCACCCCTGCGGCCGCACCAGCGCGGCGCACGCCGCGACGGTCGATTCCGGATCGGGCACGTGCTCGAGCATTTCCATGCACGTGACCACGTCGAACGAGGCGGCCGCCTCGCGCGCCAGATCCTCGGCGCTGACCGGCCGGTAGCGCACCCGCGCGCCGCTTTCCAGCGCGTGAAGCTGCGCCACCCGCAGCGGCTTGTCGGCCAGGTCGATCCCCAGCACGTCGGCTCCGCGCGCGCTCATCGACTCCGAAAGGATGCCGCCGCCGCAGCCGACATCGAGCACGCGCTTGCCCGGCAGCGCGGCGAGCCGGTCGATCCAGTCCAGCCGCAGCGGATTGATCTCGTGCAACGGGCGAAACGAGCCGGCCGGGTCCCACCACCGGTGCGCCAGCTCACTGAATTTCTGCAGCTCGGCCGGATCGACGTTCATCGGTTGCTGCCGGCCGCGCGCGCCGTACGCCGGCGGCACACAGGGTGCCGATCCGGCGTGCGGTTGAGCCGCGCCAAGCTCTCAGGTCGATGTTGGGTCCTCAGTGCTGGATCGTGCGCGAGCCATCGACCTTGACGTCGACCCGCCGGTTCTGCGCGCGGCCTTCCTTGGTCGCGTTGCTGGCCACGGGATCGCGCTTGCCGCGACCCTCGGTGTCGATCAGGCTGGAATCGACCCCTTTGGTGACGAGGTAGTCGCGCACCGATACCGCGCGACGCTCGGACAGCTTGTCGTTGTAAGCGTCCGTGCCGATGCCGTCGGTGTAGCCGATCACGTGGATGGCCCGGATATTGGCGCCCTGCAACTGCGTGGCCAGAGCATCGAGCTTGACGCGCGCCGGCGCTTTCAATTCGGCCCGGTCGAAATCGAACAGCTCGTCGGAACCGAACGTGATCGTCTGGACGAACAGCTCAACAACCGGCGCCGGAGGCGGCGGAGGCGGCGGCGGTGGTGGAGGCGGCGGCGGTGGTGGTGGCGGCGGCGGAGGCGGCGGCGGTGGCGGTGGCGGCGGAGGCGGAACCAGCGACGGATCGCATTGCGGCAGTGCCAGGTCCTTGCTGAAATAACCCGTGCGCCAGCACAGCCCGTAGGGGTCCACCACCACGTTGCCGCGCTGATCGAGCCAGTAGCCGGTGTTCTTCTGATTGCCCTCGATGTCCTTGGCCAGCGCGGAGGCGGACACGGCCGTCAACGCCGACAGGAACAGGTACCGAACCCTCGAAGCATGCTTCATCGATGTGCCCCCCTTTTCGTTGTTGATTCGGTCAACGCCCGGCGCGCTTGGCCGGGCCAGGCAAGCCATGCGAGCCAATATACCGCAGCCGACTCAAGCGGGCGGGTTGACCATGCGCTTGTGTATCTGCGCCTGCCACGATGCGCCGGCGGCCGCGATCGACCCGAGGTCGACCTCGTGCCCGTGGCGCACCAGCCGCCGATCAGCCAGGACGCGGGAGCCAGCGACCCAGGCGCTGGAGACATGCTCGCGGCCGGCGCAGTAAACGAGCTGCGATACGACGTCGAAGCAAGGCTGCGTCTCCAGCTCCGACAGATCGACCGCGATCAGGTCGGCCTGCTTGCCCACCTCGATCGATCCGATCCGGTCCCGCAGGCCCAGCGCGCCGGCCGCGGCCAGGGTCGCGCATTCCAGCGCCTGCCACGCGGGCAAGGCCGACGCGTCCAGCGCTGCCCCTTTCGCGAGCAGGGCAGCCAGCCGCATCTCCGCCAGCAGGTCCAGCCGATTGTTGCTGGCGGCGCTGTCGGTGCCGAACGCGACGCCCACGCCCTGGCGCAGCAGCGCCGCGATGGGCGCGATTCCGCTGGCCAGCTTCAGGTTGGACGCCGGGCAGTGCGCCACGCTGGCGCCGCGCTGCGCCAGCAACGCGATTTCGTCGGGCTGCAGGTGCACGGCGTGAACCGCCAGCAGCCGTTCCGTGACCAGGCCCAGCCGGTCCAGTCGCGCCAGCGGGCGCGTTCCGTGCTGCCTGACCGAAGCGGCGATCTCGGCCTGCGTTTCGTGCAGATGCGTGTGCACCGGCACGTCCAGTTCCTCGGCCAGCATCGCGATGCGCGACAAGGTCGCATCGGCCACCGTGTAGGGAGCGTGCGGCGCCAGCGCAAAGCTCACCAGCGGCTCGTCGCGCAGCGCATCGCGCGTGCGCAGGCCCTTGCGCAGGTAATCGTCGGGGTCGGTTGCGTAGGCGCTCGGAAACTCCACCGCGATGATGCCGACCACGCAGCGCATCCCCAGCTCGGCGAAGGCGCGCGCCGAGGCCTCGGGGAAGAAATACATGTCGTTGCAGCAGGTGATGCCGGCGCGCAGCATTTCGGCCGCCGCGTGCCGGGCGCCGTCGAAGACGAAACGCTCGCTCACGAGCGCCTGCTCGAGGGGCCAGATGCGTTCGGTCAGCCAGCGCGACAGCGGCAGGTCGTCGCCGGTGCCGCGCAACAGGCTCATGGCGGCGTGTGTGTGCGCGTTCACCAGGCCCGGCAGCAGCGCGTGGCGGTCCAGCTGCACGTGCTGGGCGGGCTCGAAGCGGGTGTGCGCCAGCGCGGTCGGCAGCACCTGCACGATGCGGCCGCGATCGATGGCGACCGAATGAGCCGACAGCACGGCGCCGCGCGGCACCACCGGCACCACCCAGCGCGCGCTGATCAGGGTCTCGACGGCTTGCATCGTGCGGCACCACCGCAAAAGTCCGAGTGCGCCGTTATACCAAGGCGGGGTCGACCGCGCCGGCGGCGCTGCTAAAATTTGTCGTTTGCCCGCAGGAAAGCATGGAACCCTTCGCCAAGGAAACCTTGCCCGTCTCGCTCGAAGCGGAGATGCGGCGCTCCTATCTCGATTACGCGATGAGCGTGATCGTCGGCCGTGCGCTGCCCGACGTGCGCGACGGTTTGAAGCCGGTGCACCGGCGGGTGCTGTTCGCGATGCACGAAGCGGGCAACCTGTGGAACCGCTCGTACGTGAAATGCGCGCGCGTGGTCGGCGAGGTGCTGGGCAAGTACCACCCGCACGGCGACACCGCGACCTACGACGCGCTGGTGCGGATGGCGCAGGACTTCTCGCTGCGCTACCCGCTGATCGACGGCCAGGGCAACTTCGGCTCGATCGACGGCGACAACCCGGCGGCCTACCGCTACACCGAATGCCGGCTGGACCGGATCGCCGCCGAGCTGCTGACCGACATCGACAAGGAGACCGTCGATTTCGTCGCCAACTACGACGGCAAGGAACGCGAGCCCACGGTGCTGCCGGCGCGGCTGCCGAACCTGCTGGTGAACGGCTCCGGCGGCATTGCGGTGGGCATGGCGACCAACATCCCGCCGCACAACCTGAGCGAGGTGGTCAGGGCCTGCCTGCTGCTGCTGGCCAACCCGGCCGCCACCGTCGACGACCTGATCGAGTGCGTGCCGGCGCCTGATTTTCCGACCGCCGGCATCATCCACGGGCTCGAGGGCGTGCGCGAGGGCTACCGCACCGGGCGCGGCCGCATCGTGATCCGCGCCAAGACGCACACCGAGGAAATCGACCGCGGCGCGCGCACGGCGATCATTGTCGACGAGCTGCCCTACCAGGTGAACAAGCGCGCGCTGCTCGAGCGCGTGGGCGAACTGGTCAACGACAAGAAGATTGAGGGCATCTCGGACATCCGCGACGAGTCGGACAAGTCCGGCATGCGGGTCGTGTTCGAGCTCAAGCGCGGCGAACTGCCCGACGTCGTGCTGAACAACCTGTACAAGCTGACCCAGCTGCAGGACACGTTCGGCATGAACCTGGTCGCGCTGGTGGAGGGACAGCCCAGGCTGCTCGACCTGAAGCAGATGCTGGAGGCGTTCCTGGCGCACCGGCGCGAAGTGGTGATGCGGCGCACCGGCTTCGATCTGCGCCAGGCGCGCGCGCGCTGCCACGTGCTGGAGGGCCTGGCGGTCGCACTGGCCAACATCGACGAATTCATCGCCATCATCCGCGCCGCGCCTACGCCCCCGGTGGCCCGCACCGAGCTGATGGCGCGTCAGTGGGATTCGCACCTGGTGCGCGAAATGCTCGCACGGGCCGGCACCGAGGCGATGAGCTCGTACCGGCCCGATGGCCTGCTGCCGCAGTTCGGCATCCAGGACGACGGCCGCTACCAGCTGTCCGAGGAGCAGGCCGAACAGATCCTGCAGATGCGGCTGCAGCGCCTGACCGGCCTGGAACGCGACAAGATCGTGGCCGAGTATCGCGAGGTGGTCGCCCAGATCGGCGACCTGCTCGATGTGCTGGCGCGCCCCGAACGGATCAACCGGATCATCCACGACGAGCTGGTCGAGCTGCGCCGCGAGCACGGCGAAGCCGCCGGCGACCGCCGGCGCTCGCAGATCGTGCAGGACGGCACCCACCTGGTCACCGAGGACCTGATCGCTCCGCAGGATCTGGTGGTCACGCTGTCGCACGCCGGCTACATCAAGAGTCAGCCGTTGGCCGACTACCGGGCCCAGCGGCGCGGCGGCCGCGGCAAGCAGGCCGCGGTGACGCGCGAGGACGACTGGATCGATCAACTGTTCATCGGCAACACGCACGACACGATCCTGTGCTTCTCGGACCGCGGGCGCCTGTACTGGTTGAAGGTGTGGGAGACGCCCCACGGCTCGCGCACCTCGCGTGGCAAGCCGATCGTCAACATGTTTCCGCTGGCCGACGGCGAGAAGATCACGGTGGTGCTGCCGGTGCGCACCTTCGACGCCGAGCATTTCGTGATGATGGCCACGGCCAACGGCACCGTCAAAAAGACGCCGCTGCCCGAATTCGCCAATCCGCGCAAGGCCGGCATCATCGCGGTCGACCTGGATCCGGGCGACTTCCTGATCGGCGCCGCGATCACCGACGGCCGTCACGACGTGATGCTGTTCTCGGACGCGGGCAAGGCCGTGCGGTTCGAGGAGAACGACGTGCGGCCGATGGGCCGGCAGGCGCGCGGCGTGCGCGGCATGCAGCTGGACGCCGGCCAGGCCGTGATCGCGCTGCTGGTGGCGGGCGACGAGCGCCAGGCCGTGCTGACGGCGACCGAGCATGGCTACGGCAAGCGCACGCCGATCACCGAATACACGCGCCACAGCCGCGGCACCAAGGGCATGATCGCGATCGCCACCACCGAGCGCAACGGGCGCGTGGTGGCCGCCACGCTGGTGAACCCGGACGACGAGATCATGCTGATCACGACCGGTGGGGTGCTGATCCGCACGCGCGTGTCCGAAATCCGCGAGATGGGACGCGCCACCCAGGGGGTCACGCTGATCGCGCTGGACGAAGGCACGCGCCTGTCGGGCCTGCAACGCGTGGTCGAGACCGACGCCGAGCATCCGGTGGGCAACGGGTCGGCCGGCAACGGCACCGCGGCCGCCCCGCCGGCCGGCGGGGCAGAGCCGGAGCCGCCCCCTGACGAGCCCACCGGAAATGCCTGATCGTTCTCCCGACCGGTCGGTGTGCCCGTGCGAATGCATACCGGCTTGCTGCGTCCGGTCGCCCCTCGCCCGCGCAGCGGGAGAGGGGAGGGGGTGAGGGCCGATGTCGCGCGTGTTTAATTTCTCTGCCGGACCGGGCGTCGTTCCCGAGGAATGCCTCGTGCAGGCGCGCGACGAAACGCAGCGCAACGGGTAAGGCGCGCAACGGGCGGACCACGGACATGGCCGACGGCAACGACTCCAACGACGAGGCACTGGCCCCGCTGCGGGCACAGATCGACGCGATCGATCGCGAGCTCATCGAGCTGATCAGCCGGCGCGCGCGCCTGGCGGGCGAAGTGGGCCGGCTGAAGATGGCCGACGGCGCGCTGGTGTACCGGCCGGAGCGCGAGGCCGACGTGCTGCGCTCGGTGGCCGCGCTGAACCCGGGGCCGCTTAGCGCGCCCGCGCTGGAGCCCATTTTCCGGGAGGTCATTTCGGCCTGTCGCGCGATGGAGCGGCCCCTGGCGGTGGCCTTTCTCGGGCCGGCCGCAACCTTCTCCGAGCTGGCCGCGATCCGGCACTTCGGCAGCGCGGTGCGGCTGGAGCCGTGCGCATCGATCGACGAGGTGTTCCAGACGGTCGAGACCGGCCGCTCGGACTATGCGGTGGTGCCGGTGGAGAACTCGACCGAGGGGGCGATCAGCCGCACGCTGGACCTGCTGCTGGCGACCGGTTTGAGAATCGTCGCCGAGATTTCACTGCCGGTGCAGCATCACCTGCTGACGCGGCACGGCACGCTCGACGGGGTCACGCGCGTGTTCGCCCATCCACAAGCGCTGGCCCAGTGCCTGACCTGGCTGAACCGGCACCTGCCGGCCCTGGAGCGCGTGCAGGCCGCCAGCAACGCCGAAGCGGCGCGCCTGGCTTCGCTGGACGAGGCGGCCGCGGCCGTGGCCGGGGAGCACGCGGCGCTCCGGTACGGACTTCAAATGGCCGCGAGCCAGATTCAGGACGACCCGCACAACCGCACCCGCTTCATCGTGCTCGGTCAGCAGGACTGCGGCGCCACCGGCCGGGACAAGACCTCGCTCATCCTCTCGGTCCACAACCGCGCCGGCGCCGTCTATCACATGCTGGCGCCGCTGGCGCGCCACGGCGTCTCGATGACGCGCTTCGAGTCGCGCCCGGCGCGCACGGACGCCTGGGAGTATTACTTCTACGTCGACCTGGAGGGACACGCGACCGATCCGGCCGTGGCGGCGGCGCTGGCCGAGCTGGAGCAGACGTGCGCGTTTTTCCGGTGCCTGGGCTCCTATCCGAGGGCCACGTGAAGACCGCCCCCCACTACGTGCGGTCGATCGCGCCGTACCAGGGCGGCCGGCCGATCGAGGAGGTGGCGACCGAGCTGGGTTGCAAGCCCGAGTCGATCGTGAAGCTCGCGTCCAACGAGAACCCGCTGGGCATGCCCCCGGCAGCGCGGGCCGCGGCCGCCGCCGCGCTGGCCGACACCGGTCGCTACCCGGATGGCAACGGCACGGCCCTGAAGACGGCGCTGTCGGAGCGCCTGAACGTGCCGCCGTCGTGGCTGACGCTGGGCAACGGCAGCAACGACATCCTGGAGCTGTCCGCCTCGCTGATGCTCGCGCCCGGGGCGAGCTGCGTGTATTCGCAACACTCGTTCGCGGTATACGCGCTGGCCACCCAGGCGCGCGGGGCGCGCGCCATCGTCACGCCGGCGCGCGAGCTCGGCCACGACCTGGCCGCGATGCGGGCAGCGATTGACGCCGACACCCGCCTGATCTACATCGCCAACCCGAACAACCCGACCGGCACGCTGCTGCCGGGCGAGGCGCTGCAGGAATTTCTGAGGTCCGTGCCGCCGGAGGTGGGGGTGGTGCTGGATGAGGCGTACCACGAGTACCTGCCGCCGCATCTGCAATACGACAGCCTGGCCTGGGTGCGCCGGCACCCGAACCTGATCGTGTCGCGCACGTTTTCCAAGGTGTACGGGATGGCCGGACTGCGGGTCGGCTACGGCATCGCGCAGCACGACATGACCGACCTTCTGAACCGTGTCCGCCAGCCCTTCAACGTCAGCACGGTCGCGCAGGCGGCCGCCCGGGCCGCGCTGGACGACACCGCGTTCGTGCGAAGCAGCGTCGAGCTCAACGAGCGCGGGCGCACGCAACTCACCCAGGCGCTGGCCGCGATGCAACTGGAGCTGGCGCCGGCCCATGGCAACTTCGTGCTGGTACGGATTGGCCCGGCCGCCGCCGTCTACCAGGAACTGCTCAAGTGCGGAGTGATCGTGCGACCGGTGGCCAACTACGGACTGCCGCAGTGGTTGCGGGTCACGGTCGGCCTGGCGCAAGAAAACGCCCGCTTCCTGCACGAGCTGCCGGCGGCCATGGCCAGGGCCGCGGAGGCTTGAATGCCCGCCACTGCGAAGCAGGCTGCGACCGTATCGAAGCCATGAAGGTTGCGATTCTCGGTTGTGGGTTAATGGGTTCGTCGGTCGCTGCTGCAATGCGCCGGCGCAAGCTGACGACCTCGATCGTCGGCTACGACCACGACCCGGACGCGTGTGCGCGTGCGCTCGCGGCAGGTCTGCTCGACGCGACGGCGCCGACCTGCGCGCATGCAGTACGCGGCGCGGACCTGGTCGTGCTGGCCGCGCCGGTGGGCGCGACGGCGGCGCTGCTGGCGCAGGTGGCCGGCGCGCTCGCACCGGCCGCGCTCGTCACCGACCTGGGCAGCACCAAGACGGACGTGGTGGCCGCCGCCCGAGCCGCATTGGGGCCGGCCTTTGCACGTTTCGTTGCTGCCCACCCGATCGCCGGTGGCGAGCGCTCCGGGCCGGAAGGCGCCGATGCGGACCTGTTCGAAGGATGCACGGTGGTGATCACCGCCGCGCCCGAGACGGCGGCCGACGCGCTGGCGAGCGTGGAGCAGCTGTGGCGCGCGTGTGGAGCACGCGTCGCTCGGATGGATGCCGGCGATCACGACCGCCTGCTGGCATCGGTCAGTCACCTGCCGCACGTTCTGGCCTTCGCGCTGGTGGCGCAGATCGCGGGCGGGCCCGACGCGCAGCGCAGACTGTCGCTGGCGGGGCCCGGGTTTCGCGATTTCACCCGGATCGCCGCCAGCAGCCCGGTGATGTGGAGCGACATCGCCCTGACCAACCGCGACGCGATCAGCCAGGAACTGCGCGCGCTGATCGCGACGTTGCAGCGGGTCGACCAGGCCCTGGCAGGGGGCGACGCCTCGTGGCTGCGGCAACTGTTCGAACTGGCCAGCCGCACCCGGCGCCGGATGAACGGAGGTGGCGATGGACCGTGAGGATCCGCTGAAGGTCTTGTCGGTCGACCCCATCGGGCAAGTCAGCGGGCAGGTGAGACTGCCCGGATCGAAGAGCATCTCGAACCGGGCGCTGCTGCTGGCGGCGCTGTCGCAGGGCCGCACCGAGCTCACCGGCGTGCTGGAGGCGGACGACACGCGCGTGATGATCGAGGCGTTGCGCACTTTGGGCGTGCAGGTCGAAGCCGGTCGCGATCGCGCCGTCGTATCGGGGTGCGGCGGCAACTTCCCGCAACGCCGGGCCGATCTGTTTCTCGGCAATGCGGGAACCGCGATGCGCCCGCTCGCGGCCGCGCTCGCGTTCAGGGGAGGAGCCTACCGGCTCGACGGGGCGCCCCGGATGCGGGAGCGCCCGATCAGCGACCTCGTTGACTCGCTCAATGCGCTCGGGGCGAAGATCCGGTACGAAGGCCAGCCGGGCTTTCCCCCGCTGCGCATCGAGCCCACGGGCGCCCCGATCGGAGAACGCGTCGCGATCCGCGCGAACGTGTCGAGCCAGTTTCTGAGCGCCTTGCTGATGACGGCCCCGTTGATCGCCCCGACGCCGGGGCTGCGCATCGACGTCGAAGGCGATCTGATCTCGGAGCCCTACGTGCAGATGACGCTGGCGTTGATGGGCCGCTTCGGCGCGCAGGTCGACCGGCAGGAAAGGCATTTTCACGTGATGCCCGCCGCTTACCGTTCGCCGGGCCACCTGGCGGTCGAAGGCGACGCGTCCAGCGCGTCGTACTTTCTGGCGCTCGGCGCGCTCGCGGGAGGACCCGTGCGCGTGCTTGGAGTCGGCTCCGGCAGCATCCAGGGCGATGTGGCCTTTGCCGGGCTGCTGCAACAGATGGGCGCGCAAGTGGAGCTGGGCCCGGACTGGATCGAGGCGCGCCGTGGCCCCCTGGCCTCTGTGACGGCCGATTGCACCGCGATTCCGGATGCCGCCATGACCGCCGCGATCGTTGCCCTGTTTGCTCGTGGAACCACGCGCCTGAACGGTATCGGGTCCTGGCGCGTGAAGGAGACCGACCGGATCGCCGCGGTGGGCACCGAGCTGCGCAAGCTCGGCGCGGTGGTGCACAGCGGATCGGACTGGATCTCGATCGAGGGGCCCGCCCGCCTGCGCGAGGCCTGGATCGATACGTACGAGGATCACCGGATCGCGATGTGCTTTGCGCTCGCGGCGTGCGGCGGCGTGCCGGTGCACGTGCGCGACCCCGATTGCGTCGCCAAGACCTTTCCGCGCTACTTCGCCGAGCTGGCGCGGCTGTGCCGCGGGGGGGCTCTGCGTGAGTGAACCACCCGTGATCACCATCGACGGGCCCACCGCCTCCGGCAAGGGAACGATCGCCCAGGCGGTGGCGCGCGCGCTCGGTTTCGCCTGCCTGGACAGCGGCGCGCTGTACCGGGTGGTGGCGCTGCTGGCGTTGCGCCACGCGGTCGACCCGGGCGATGCGCAGCCCCTGGCGCAGCTTGCGCGCGGCGCGCGCCTGCGCTTCGAGGGCGGGCGGGTCCAGGTCGACGGCGAGGACGTCACCGACGCGATCCGCACCGAGCCGATCGGTCGGGCCGCCTCGCGCGTGTCGGCCCACGCGGCCGTGCGCAGCGAGCTGCTGCAGCTGCAGCGGTCGTTTCGCCGCTGGCCCGGGCTGGTGGCCGACGGCCGCGACATGGGCACCATCGTGTTTCCCGACGCGTGCGTGAAGGTGTTCCTGACGGCGAGCGCCGAAGTGCGTGCGCAGCGCAGACTTAAACAGTTGATGGAGAAGGGATATTCTGCTAATCTCGCCGACCTCCTGCTGGACCTGCGCGAGCGCGACGAGCGTGACCGCACGCGTGCGGTCGCACCGCTGATCGCGGCCGACGACGCGTTCAAACTCGATACCTCGAACCTGGGGATCGACGAAGTCGTCGAGCAGGTGCTCTCATGGTATCGGTCGGTTTCGGAACATTGATGAATTCCCCGGTGGGCGCGGAAAGCGTATTTCGCGCCTGGTGATCAACCCCGCCGCAGGGCAAGCCTGCGGCGTGAACGAAGGTCGATATGTCTTCCGTAGCAGCAGAAACCCTGACTCAAAGGGGCGGCGAAAGCTTCGCCGCGATGTTCGAGGAAAGCCTGGCGCGCCACGAGATGCGCGCCGGCGAAGTGATCACGGCCGAAGTGATCCGGGTCGACATGAATTTCGTCGTCGTCAACGCCGGATTGAAGTCGGAGGCCTACATCCCGATCGAGGAGTTCCGCAACGACCTGGGCCAGATCGACGTCAAGCCCGGCGATTTCGTTTCGGTCGCCATCGAATCGCTCGAGAACGGCTACGGGGACACGATACTGTCGCGCGACAAGGCCAAGCGGCTGGCGGCGTGGCTGAACCTGGAAAAAGCGCTGGAAAACGGCGAGCTGGTCAGTGGCACGATCACCGGCAAGGTCAAGGGCGGACTGACCGTGATGACGAACGGCATCCGCGCCTTCCTGCCCGGTTCGCTGGTGGATACGCGCCCGGTCAAGGACACCTCGCCGTACGAGGGCAAGACCCTCGAATTCAAGGTGATCAAGCTGGACCGCAAGCGCAACAACGTCGTGGTTTCGCGGCGCGCGGTGGTCGAGGCCAGCATGGGCGAGGAGCGCGCCCGGCTGCTGGAAACGCTGAAGGAAGGCGCGATCGTGCGCGGCACCGTGAAGAACATCACCGATTACGGCGCCTTCGTCGATCTGGGCGGAATCGACGGTCTGCTGCACATCACCGACCTGGCCTGGCGGCGCGTGCGCCATCCGACCGAGGTGGTGCAGGTCGGCCAGGAGATCACGGCCAAGGTGCTGAAGTTCGACCAGGAGAAAAACCGCGTCTCGCTGGGCGTGAAGCAGCTCGGCGAGGACCCGTGGGTGGGCCTGGGGCGGCGCTATCCGCACGGCACGCGCCTTTTCGGCAAGATCACCAACATCACCGACTACGGCGCATTCGTCGAGATCGAGGCCGGCATCGAGGGACTGGTTCACGTTTCCGAGATGGATTGGACCAACAAGAACGTCGATCCGCGCAAGGTCGTGCAGCTGGGCGACGAGGTCGAGGTGATGGTGCTGGAGATCGACGAGGAGCGCCGCCGCATCTCGCTCGGCATGAAGCAATGCCGGCCCAATCCGTGGGAGGACTTCTCGCTGTCCCACAAGAAGGGCGACAAGGTCAAGGGCGCGATCAAGTCGATCACGGACTTCGGCGTGTTCATCGGGCTGCCGGGCGGGATCGACGGGCTGGTGCATCTGTCGGACCTGTCGTGGAGCGAGCCGGGCGAGGAAGCAGTCCGCAAGTACAAGAAGGGCGAGGAGCTCGAGGCGGTCGTGCTGGCGATCGACGTGGAGCGCGAGCGCATTTCGCTGGGCGTCAAGCAGCTCGGCGGCGACCCGTTCACCAACTTCGCGCACACCCACGAGAAAGGCTCGGTCATCAGCGGCACCGTCAAGAGCGTCGATGCCAAGGGGGCCGTGATCCTGCTGGGCGGGGATGTCGAAGGCTACCTGCGCGCGTCCGAAATTTCGTCGGACCGGGTCGAGGATGCCCGCAATCACCTGAAGGAGGGCGACGCGGTCTCGGCGATGATCATCAACGTCGATCGCAAGAACCGCACGTTGAATCTGTCGATCAAGGCCAAGGACAACGCCGACACGGCCGAGACCATGGCGCGCATGCAGTCGGAGGCGACCACCGGGACGACCAATCTGGGCGCGCTGCTCAAGGCCAAGCTGGATACCCAGCCCAAGTAACCGCAACCAACACGGCTGTCGGCGCCTATGTCCTCGCAGCAGGGGATGACCAAGTCGGAGCTGATCGCGCGTCTGGCCGAGCGCAATCCGCGCCTGGTCGCGCGCGACGCCGACGAGGCCGTCAAGACGATTCTGGACATGATGAGCGCGGCGCTGATCCAGGCCGGCCGCATCGAGATCCGGGGCTTCGGCAGCTTTGCGCTGAACTACCGCCCGCCCCGCATCGGGCGCAATCCGAAATCCGGCGAGCGCGTGCAGGTGCCGGCCAAGTTCGTGCCGCACTTCAAGGCGGGCAAGGAATTGCGCGTCCGGGTCGACGGGGCTGACGAGGCCGAACCGGGGCCGCCGCAACGGTAGCTCCGGGGCCCCCATGGACTTGATCGGCTGGCTGCTGCGGCTGATTTTCTTCATTCTGGCGCTCTGGTTCGCGCTGCAGAACACCGTGCCTGTGCCGCTGCGGCTCAGTCCCACCCAGGGTTGGAGCCAGGTCCCGCTGGTGGTCGTGATCCTGGCCTGCTTCGTAGCCGGCGCCGTCGCCGGCATGCTGGCGCTGGTGCCTTACATGGTGCGGCAGCGCCGGCGCATCGCGCTGTTGTCGCGCGCCGGCGGGCAGCAACCGCAAACGGGGAACTCGCGCACCGAGATCGCCGCCGAGAGCCTGACCGACGTGGCGCGCCGGGTCGGGGCGGTCGGCGGACTGGATACGGAGACTCGGACGCGCCAGCGCTGAGGGCTCGATGGAATTCGAACCGTGGTACCTGTCGGCGCTGCCCGTGCTGTTCGGGGTCGGCTGGTGGGCGCGTGGTCACGAGTCGCGCGTGCGGGCCGCCGATCAGGGCTCAGCGCCGCGCTCGCTGTTTCGCGGCCTGCAGCTGCTGCTCAGCGACCAGCCGGATCGCGCCATCGATGCCTTCATCGAGGTGGTCAAGCTCGACCCCGAGACGATCGAGCTTCACTATGCGCTGGGGAGCCTGTTCCGCCGTCGTGGCGAGATCGACCGGGCGGTGCGGATCCACAATTACTTGCTCAGCCGCGCCGATCTGCCGGCATCGGAACGGGCCAACGCGCTCGCTGAGCTCGGCCGCGATTACCTGAAGGGCGGCATGCTCGATCGTGCCGAGAACGCGTTTCGCCGGCTGCTGGAGGAGCGGATGCACCGCTTCGAGGCGTTGCGCTCGCTGCTGCGGATCTACCAGATGGAACGCGAGTGGTTGCGCGCCATCGAGTGCGCCCAGCGTCTGGAAGGCGAGGCCGGCGAGACCCACAAGACAGCGACCGCGCATTTCCACTGCGAGCTGGCCGAACAGGCGATCGCCGCCGGCGATCTGGACCAGGCCGGCGTGCAGCTGCAGGCGGCGCTGGCGGCGCACCGCAAATCGGTGCGCGCGACGATCCTGTCGGGTGATGTGGCCATGCGAGGCGGCCGGCCCGCCGATGCCATCGGGCAATGGTTGAGGATCGCCGCCGAGGCGCCCGACTACATGCCGCTGGTGATGGACCGGCTGATGGCGGCATTGGATGCGCAGAGTCGGCGCGGCGAAGCCGCTGTGCTGCTGCGGCGCAGCCTGCAGGAGCACCCGTCGATCGATTCGCTGGACCTGGGCTGCCGATGGATCCGCGAGTGGGAAGGGGACGCGGCGGCCGAAGCGCTGCTGCGCGAGGAACTCAAGCGCCACCCGTCGCTGCTGGGATTCGAGCGGCTGCTGGCGATCCGCGGCGATCCGGTCGCGGCCGATCCCGAACTGGCGTTGCTGCGCGGACTGATCCAGACCCATGCGCAGAAGCTGGCGCGCTATCGTTGCAACCGGTGCGGCTTTCGCAGCCGCGAGTTCTACTGGAACTGCCCGGGCTGCACCAGCTGGGACAGCTACCCGCCCCGGCGCATCGAGGAACTGGAGGTCACATGAAAGCACCCGGGCGGCCCGATCCGGATCGCGACGCCCTGGCCGGCGCAGCGACGGTCGAGTCGACCATCGGCAACACGCCGCTGGTTCGGTTGCAGCGGATGCCCGGGCCGGAAGTGGCCCGGCGCGGCACGGTCGTCCTGGCCAAGCTCGAGGGCAACAACCCCGGCGGCTCGGTGAAGGACCGGCCGGCTCTGTCGATGATCCGGCGCGCCCAGGAGCGCGGCGAGATCAAGCCGGGCGACCGCCTGATCGAGGCCACCAGCGGCAACACCGGCATCGCGCTGGCGATGATCGCCGCGATGCGCGGATTTCGGATGACGCTGATCATGCCGGACAACCTGTCGGCGGAGCGGCGCGCCCCGATGCGCGCCTACGGGGCCGAGCTGATCCTGACGCCGGCGTCCAAGGGGGGCATGGAATACGCGCGCGACCTGGCGCTGCAGATGCAGGCGCGCGGCGAGGGTCGGGTGCTCGATCAGTTCGCCAATCCCGACAATCCCGCGGCCCACTACGAAACCACCGGCCCGGAGCTGTGGCGCGACACCGGCGGCAGCATCACCCACTTCGTCTCCAGCATGGGCACGACCGGCACGATCATGGGCGTGGGGCGCTTCCTGAAGGAGAAAAATCCCGCCATCCAGATCATCGGGGCGCAGCCGTCCGAAGGCTCGCAGATTCCGGGCATTCGCAAATGGTCGCCCGAATATGTGCCGAAGATCTACGAGGCCTCGCGCGTGGACCGGATCGAATACGTCACCCAGGCCGAGGCCGAGGACATGGCGCGCCGGATGGCGGCCGAGGAAGGCATCTTCGGCGGCATCTCCTCCGGCGGCGCGCTCGTGATCGCGCTGCGGCTGGCCGCCCAGGTGCAACACGCCGTGATCGTGTACGTCGTGTGCGACCGGGGCGACCGCTACCTGTCGACCGCGGTTTTCGGAAATTGAGCGCTGCCGCTCAGCCCCTGGGCCACAGCCAGCCGAACATGCCCGCCATCAACGCCGCGTAGATCAGCCCGTCGATGGTGTACCTGATCGTGGTGGCCCACGAGCGGTGGTACCAGATCGACATCTGCCACAGCGCCAGCGCGTAGCCGACGAACGCCACCGTCCCGGTGATCCGGAACACCTTCAGGTACGCAGCGCCCGACGGCAGCGTGCTGCAGGCGATGTAGGCGGCGAACACGCCGACGACCAGGCCGTACACGAACCATAAAGCGAGCGGCTTGTTCATCGAGAACGGGCCGTTGGCCATTACCGTCATTATCAACACCGGCCCCTTCTTGAGCTTGTCCTGGAACTGCGGCGTCTTCATCTGCGCGAACTCGCCAGGCCGCGGCACCATGTAGTCGCCGGGTGCAATGGCCAGTGGACGCAGCGCGTCCATCAACTCGGCTTCCTTTGGCACCGCGCCATAGTCGGCGTGGTGCCAGGGCAGCGCCATGTGGATCACGGAACTGGCGATGAACACGGCCACGGCCGACAGCAGGATCGGCAGCCACAACGAGCACAGACTGGTCATACGGCTCCCCCTCTGAGATTTTCGAGTTTTGGGGCGCCGATTATCGAACGGCCAGCCGCGCCCGGCTCAACCCGATCACACGATCACGCCACGCAGTTCACCGCCCCCGGCGCCGGTGTTGAGCGTAGTACCTTGAAAATAATGCGAAAGAGAGGGCGACGTCCAGTTTCCTGGATATTGGCCGGAAAGATTGTGCGCCGCATCATCGGAATTTTGTTGACTAGGTCGTGGTATGTCACATACCGTATATCACGTGGTGCATCCAATCCAACGCTTGCACCCAGGTTCGGAGCAGCGATCCACAAGGCCGCCTGCAACGCAACGCAAGCCGATCGCCGTCGAAACTGGGAGATTCCGTGCAAGCGAAATCGTCGAGTTTTTCTTTGCTGGCCGGCCCGTGGCAGCAGTTGGCGCTGGGAATCGTGTGCATGGCATGCGTGGCCAATCTGCAGTACGGCTGGACCCTGTTCGTGGCTCCGATCGACGCCAAATTCCACTGGGGTCGCGCCGCCATCCAGGTGGCCTTCTCGGTGTTCGTTTTCGTCGAGACCTGGCTGATTCCGATCGAGGGCTACCTGGTGGACCGCTACGGACCGCGCTGGGTCGTGATGGTCGGCGCGGTCCTGGTCGCGCTGTGCTGGGTGGTGAACTCGTTCGCCGACAACCTGATGCTGCTGTATCTGGGCGCCGCGCTCGGGGGCATCGGAACCGGATGCGTGTATGGGACTTGCGTGGGCAACGCGCTGAAGTGGTTTCCGGGGCGCCGCGGTCTGGCCGCCGGCTGCACGGCGGCCGGCTTCGGCGCGGGCGCCGCACTGACGGTGGTGCCGATCGGCAACATGATCGAAGCGGCCGGCTACCAGCACACGTTCTTCGTGTTCGGAATCCTGCAGGGGAGCATCGTTTTGTTGATGGCGCTGGGTATGGTCAAAGCACCCGAGCAGGCGCACGGCGTAGTGGCGCCGCGCCATGCCAGCCCGCACGGCGATTGCCCGCCGGCCAGGGTGCTGCGCACGCCGCTGTTCTGGGTGATGTACGCGATGTTCGTGCTGGTGGCCGCCGGCGGCCTGATGATGGCCGCCTCGCTGGCACCGATCGCCAAGGACTTCCGGCTCGACAAGCTGCCGGTTCACCTGCTGTGGTGGACGCTGCCGGCCTTGAGCTTCGCGCTGGCGCTGGACCGCGTGCTCGATGGCGTGGGCCGGCCGTTCTTCGGCTGGATCTCGGATCGGATCGGGCGCGAGAACACGATGTTTATCGCGTTCGGCATCGGGGCCACGGCGCTGTACACGCTGACGCGGATCGGCGCCGACCCGGTCGGTTTCGTGATCTTCACGGCGCTGTACTTCGGGGTGTTCGGAGAGATCTACAGCCTGTTTCCGGCGACGCAGGGCGACACGTTCGGCCCGAAGTTCGCCGCCTCCAACGCCGGGATGCTGTACACGGCCAAGGGGACCGCGGCGTTTCTGGTCCCGTTGGCGGCCTCCGTTGCCAGCACGTACGGATGGATCGCCGTTTTCTGGGTGGCCATCGGATTCAACGTTGCGGCCGCACTGCTGGCCCTGTTCGTGCTCAAGCCGATGCGCGCCGGCTGGTACGCGGCCGGGGCGCGCGCGACCGAAACGCCAGGGGCGGTCGAAGCGACACCTCTGGTAGTCGAATCGATTGCGGCCGTGCCCGCTGAATACTCGTTCATTGACAGGAGTCGCACATGACGGTTGCAACCGCACCTTCCAGCCGGGTTCAGACCACGACCGCCGAAGACACGCTGAAGGCGAAGAGCCGGCAGGCCGGAGTGGTGTCGGGGGGGCACCTGGTGGCCAAGGCGCTCAAGAGCGAGGGGGTCGACACGATCTTCACGCTGTGCGGCGGGCACATCATCGACATT